>JBBKWI010000001.1:0-7143 GCA_037968875.1 Candidatus Sericytochromatia bacterium
GGTATGAGGAGGCTTTTCGGCAGGGGTAGGTTGAGTATTTGTTTGAGCTTGATCAAATAAATATTTTAAATCCAGCTCGTTTTTATTTGTCAGTGCTGGAGCTTTTGTTGCTTGTGTTGGGGACTTATCATCAAAAATAGAATCCCATTGGGGGGATTCAGCTTTAGCGGGAGGATTTGGTGCTGGACTCGGTGCTGCCGGAGCTGCTTTGGGGCCTGTTAGCGGATCGAAAATTTGATCCCAATCCGGGGCCTGATAGCTGACTGGCTTGTCTTTGGCTTGTAAGCTAGCCCTGGCTTGTTGCAGCTGCTGAGGGGTGATCAGCTCCATTTCCAAAAGCACCTTACCGATAGGCATCCATTGAGACTGTGGGATCCGCGCTTGAAACTCAAGGGCTTCAGTGAGTTGAGGCTGAGTTAATAGGCCCATTTGCATTAATGTTCGTTCTAATTCCGGGTCTGATAGGTCTTCTGAATTCATTCTAAGTTTCCCGCACAATAGTTTATTCTAATTATAACCCACGTTGCTTTTGAGTCGAAAACTTATTAGGTGAAATCCGATCATTTTGGGCGATGAATTGGCGTACAATGGCCTGGGGACGGGTGATTGCTGATCCCACAACCACAGCGTGAGCCCCTTGGTTTAAGGCCTGGCTGGCTTCAGCTGGGGTCCAAATACGGCCTTCCATGATTATTGGCAGCGCAAGCTCCTTTAAGAGACTGACCAATAAATCAAAATCAGGGCCTGGTGTAGCTGCGCGAGCTGAAGTGTAGCCAGCCAGGGTCGTACCGACACAGTCAAATCCCAATTGCTGGGCTTGCAGCCCTTCTTCAAGGGTGGCGACATCTGCCATGAGGCAAACCCGTCCTTTTAAAGCGCTGACTATCTCAGCCAGACTTTCCTGGGGGCGTTGACGCGAGGTGGCGTCGATCGCAATGATTTCAGCTCCACTGGCCAGGATGGCTTCAGCGGCAGCCAGAGTTGGCGTGATATAGACTTCAGAACCCGGATGCTCTTGTTTCCAGATGCCGATCACGGGTAAATCAAGCTGGGCTTTGACCGCTTTAATGCTGGTGGGGCTATCCAGACGCAGTCCAGCAGCGCCACCCAGAGCTGCTGCTTGTGCCATTCCGCACACAAACGCGGTATTATAAAAGGACTCCTGAGCCTCGGGTTGGCAGGAAACGATCAATTGGTGCTGAAGTTTTTGAAGAACCGGCTGAATGTTAAGCAAATTTTAACCTCATCTAATCTTTATCTTTAATTTAGACCCGCAAGTCGTACCGCTCGTTAGGCTATATGTATAGTATCAAAGGCAATACACCGTAGAGGATGAAGATTATGAAAAACACACGTAAACAGTTTAACCGGGTTGCACTCCTGGCATTGGTTGGCTCCAGCATCATGTTGACCGCTTGTGGTCGCTCTCCTGATGTGACTGGCGTTTCTGCCGGTGGCGGTACCGATATTGCTCAACCTGGTTTAGGTGGCACTGCCCCTAGCGATAACTTCACCTCTCCTGGTGGCGGTTATGGCGGTTACGATAATCAACTTCCTCAAGTACAACAGCCTGATCAACCCCTCGACACGCCTGAGCCTTTGCCTGCTCCTGCTAATCCTGTTCAGCCTGGTGAGCCCATCATTCTACGTGCCGTTGCCAATACGACTGCTTTTGCTGTTCCCCGTTTCAGCAAGTACTTCACCGTTAACGGCGTTTACGTCTTTGTTCACCTGACCTGGCAGCCTGTTAACGGCGCTGCTGAGTACTGGGTGTATAAATCTAAAATCCCTCACTTCACCGAAGCCCGCCGTGAAATGGCTCTGGCTATCGTGCCTGCCGGTGCTTCTCGCTCTGGTTTTAAAGATGGCTTAGAAGCGCCTAATCTGAAAGATGGCAGCTTCTTGGATCGTGTTAAACGCGGACTGGGTGCTATCTCTAATCGCCCCGGTATTGCTTACGAATACAAAGTGGTTGCTGTTGATGCCAACGGGATCCCAATGTCAGAATCTCGTATCGAAAAATCAACTGCCTTGCCTGCGATTTCTTCAGCAACTTTGAATGAAGCGACCGATACCAAAAGCATGGCGCCTTTGTTCTCTTGGAAAGATGGCCAGGAAGCCGTTCGTCCTCAAGGTTATTATGTCAGCGTCTTCCCTTCAGTTCAGTTTACTCAAGGCACACTGCCTCCAACCTCTCTGGCTTTCTGGACGGCTTACCGCCCTCAAGGAACCAACGTAGTTCGTTATGGTAAAGACAGAGCCAATCAACTGAGCTATGCCAGCACCTTACCTTTCGATATCAACTTCCAACTGGGCGCTGGTAAACAGTACTCCTGGTCAGCTGTCGGTATCTTAACGGACACCGGAGATATGAAAACTGCCAATGCAATCTCTCGTAGCTGGAGTGGTTTCGGTCATTTCCAAATTGACCCCAATGCTCAGCCACCTGCAGCCACTAACCCGCAGACTGCACCCACAACTGGAGGCAACGTTTCTACCTTTAACGCTCCCCGTTATAATAACAATGCTTACCCTCAGCAACAGCAGCAAACAGGTTACGCTTACCCTCAGCAACAGCAGCAAACAGGTTATGCTTACCCTCAGCAACAGCAGCAAACAGGTTATGCTTACCCTCAGCAACAACAGCAAACAGGTTATGCTTACCCTCAGCAACAACAGCAAACAGGTTATGCTTACCCTCAGCAACAGCAGCAACAGTATCCACAACCTGTACAAAGCCGTTCACCTTCGTTTTAGGCTGACGAGACAGACCGGTTTGGGTTACAATAAGTCCAAATGCAGCTAAGGAATCAACAAATGAACAGAACACTCAGAACATGGCTCATGTTACTGGGTGTTCTTGTGCTTTTTGCCTGTGGTCCTCGTCCCGGTGGGGTGGGGGTGCCCGGTACGCCTGTCAATCTGACAATTCGTGTGGTGGATGCTGTCACTCAGCAAGGCATTTCTGGTGCACGGGTTTCTTTGAGTCAGGCCGGTCAACCCAGTTTCAATGATGTCGCCAGTGATGCCAATGGTATCGCGCTGTTCAGTGGGGTGCTCTCTGGCGATGGCTATAAAGCCTCGGCAGGCTCTGTGACCGGTTATTCTCCTGGTGCATCTCCCAGCATTAAGCTAGAGCAAGACCTTGAAGTCCTGGTCGCTTTGACTCCCGGGCAGGGAGCTGGTCTAGTGGTCGGTTCCGTTAAAGATGGCCGCACCAGTATGCCCTTACCGGGTGTGACGGTTTCGCTCAACCCGCTGGGCTTACAGCAAGCAAGTCAAGTTTTCTCACAGCGGCTGCAGCCTAATTTCAGAGTGCGCCAGGTCGGTAGCTCCGTAACGACAGATGCCGCTGGTCAGTTTACCTTTGAGCAGGTGCCGCCAGGATCTTACCAGGCCAGCTTTCAAGTCAATGCCCAGACTCCAGTGCTACGGCCTGTGACGGTGAGCTCAAGTGAAGTCACGACGATTGAAACAGTTTTTATTGGCGGGACCCCTACCGGTGGTAATGGCAGTGGCGGACAGAACCCGGCGACTCGGGGCCAAATCCTGGTGGCTGAAGCCGGACGGGCGATGCAATTGGCCCGCGCCGAAGATGGGAGTTCACGTGTGGTTTGGACCTTCCCTAGCAGTGGTATTACCTGTGTGACTCGCCTGGGTGATAATAATCTGGTTTCTGATGGTCTCAATAATCAGGTTAAGATTGTCGGACCCAATGGCAATGTGATCTGGGATATGGGCTCATCGCTTGGGCTAGTCTCTCGCTTGCGTTCCCCGGACTGGGTTTCAGCAGCGCGAGATGGGGCCTCATTTCTCATTACGGATCGGGGCAATAACCGCATTTTAGAAGTTGTCGGTCAGCAGCCTGGTTGGAGCTTTGAGCAGGGCCTGAACCAACCTCGTTCAGCGACCTATGTGCCTGGGACTCCCGAACCCGGTCAGGGACCGAATATTTTGATTGCCGATACGGGCAATCGCCGGGTGATTGAAGTGAATGCTAGCACCAAGCAAGTAGTCTGGTCTTATTCGGACCCCCAGAGCCTGTCAGCGCCATCCCATGCGATTCGTTTGAGTGATGGCAATACTTTGATCACCGATGCCGGTTTTAACCGTGTGATCATGATCAACCCGGCCAAGCAACCCGTCTGGTTCTTTGATGACAATGGTGGTCTATTGCGACCACGCAGCACGACACCGACGAGTTTTGGTACTTATCTGATAGCGGATACAGAAAACAATCGGGTACTCGAAGTGGATCGCAACAAAACAATTGTGGGTACGGTTCCTAATCTGGCGCGCCCGCTGGTTTTAGAGCGTCTCTAAAGCGCTAGTCAGGTAGTTCTTCTGTTCCATTGAGCCAACGAATAAAGCGTTGATGCGTGGCTTTTTCTGCCAGCGGATATTCGGGATCCGCTTCTAACCAAAAAAAGAGAACTTCTGAGACGGCGTCATCGTTCCATTCGAATTTTTCAGATTCTGTCAGAGTTTCAGCGATCAGGGGCAAGCAACGGGGCTCGAATTTATCGGCCAGAACGGCTTCACAGAGGGTAATGAAATGCGTGGACTCAAGCATTTGGATTGAGTCTAAGTTGCGAAACTGATAATGATAACTCTGCTGTTGATCTGCCGGTAAGTCTAGTTCTTCGATAATCAATTCCTGGAGTTCAGAAAGCGTTAATTCGTCTAAAAAATAGTGTTCCAGGGTTTCTTCTTGCATCTTGCCACTCACTTCTTAGTTTGATCCCCCCTGCCGATCAGATACGCAAGCTATTGATTCGGCTTAAAGCATTTAACCGCAGACTGAGCGGCTCTGTAAATAGCTTGCTCTTAAAATCTAGCTGGCCTTTTTCGACACGAAAACCGGGATCGCAGAGGTCACTCTCAAAGGCGCGCCAGGTATCCAGGCCTGCTGCTTCAGCCGGACTGTGCCGCTGGGCCAATTGGGCCAGGTAGTGCAAGCCGATACCACTTTCAAATACTGACGAGAAAATCAAACGTTGTCCGGAGCTTTGCGCGGCTTGAATCAAATGATGGGTGAGCTGTGGCCCCAATAACATCGGCTTTAGTACCCAGGCTGCTGCCGCCTGGAGATAGACAGGGGCTAGATCCTGTGCCAAACTTTCGTCCCAGGCGATCGCTAGCTGAGACCTTTGTTGAAATTTCAGAATATCTTTCGGGTCTTGAAACGGTTCTTCTAGATAATCAATGCTGGCCTGAGGCAAATCCTGACAAAAATGCACAGCTTCTGCGAGTGTCCAACAGCGATTGGCATCCAGGCGCAAACGCAGACTGGGGTAACGCGCTGCGAGTTGTTGAATGTGGGCAACTTCACTTGAAGGCTCGCCAAAACCGACCTTGAGTTTGAAAGTTCGATAGCCTTGCTGGTAATATTTTTGGCATTGCTGCTCTAAGTCAGGCCAGTCGTTGCCTGATAAGAGGGCGTTAATTTTCAGCGCTGCCGTTTTTGCTGAAACCAGAAGGGGGTGCTTTAGCATTTCTAGTCCCCAGGCCACAGCAGGCCTGAGTTTGGGGGAGTGGCCCTGTTGAACCTGCTCTAATTGAATGAGGCACTCTGCCAGACTCTCGGAATGTAAACCTGCCAGGGGAGACACTTCTGAGTAGGTGTTGGCCTGCTCCAGATCCTCCAAGATCAAACCTTCACGCTGTCTAAAAAGACCTTGTTTTAGCAAGATTGGCTGTTGATAACTAAGCTGATAATGGTAAATCTGAAAAGACATTTGCTACTCCGCAAAAATGGAAAAAAGGCAGGTGATACTTCACCTGCCCAACCGTTGATGATCTTGTATAAAGGACTTAGCCTTTAATTGGGGCAGGCTCCGATTTGCCCAGTGCCATTCAGGTCACGTTGAGCTTTGGGCCAGGGGGTGTCGGCCAGGCCAACACTGTCCCCAACAATTGTGGACAGACGCCCGTCTAAAGTGCCTGCGAACACGGTGCCACCTGCTGAAATAGTAATATCTGTGCGAATAGGAGCGCCCAAATTTTTGGTGAAGCGCTCTTGACCCGCTTGAGCGGAGTTGGTGCCATTAATTGCCCAGAGCAAACCTCCTTCGGTACCCACATAGATAATGTCCTTACCGTCAGCGCCCTTGCCAATCGCTGGGGCGGCGAACTCAACCGTATTGCCCAGCCCGATTTCAAATGAGTTTACTGGATCTAAGGCGCCGGCTGGAGTTTGCTTGAGGGCCTTTAAGATGCCATTTTCTGAAGCGATATAGATCGTATTGTCTGACCCAATGACAGGTGCGGCATCACCATCTCCGACAAAGACGCGCCATTCTTCGCCCGCTCCCGGATTGGCCGGGTCAAACTTATACAGCGTACCTGTTTCTGAGACGGCGTAGCCTTTGCCCTGTGCGTCGACTGCCAGCGGCGAATTGATCGCTTTGTGTAAATTATCGACTGTGGTTGCACCTACTGCATTACAACCCGTGGCTGAGCAGGCTTGTGAGGGCAAAAATGTTTGTATACCGCCAGTGCCATCCAGGCTGGCTATTTTGATACCTTGTTGTGAGCCCGTAAAAACCCGATTATTTGCCGTGTCCACCACAGGGGAGGCATAGCGTGCTGAGGTCGATGAGCCCTGTGGAAAAGATAAGCTGCCAGACGCGATTTGAAAGATCTTGGTCGTCGCTCCGGCTGGACTGACTTTATATAATTCGCGATCGCGGGTCTGGATAAAGACATTGCCATTGCAATCGATGGCCGGGGCATTGTAATCAAAAGAGCGCCCATTGGCCAAATTGAATTCTGTTTTGACAGGGGCAGCTGGATTCGTGACGTCAATTTTGATCAACCTACCTGCGTTATCGCCAAAATAGATCGTGTTACCAAACTTAGCTGCTGGAGCTGTGACTGATGACGTGAGGGTGACTTCACCGGTTTTTTTGCCATTGGCATCATAGCTAAAGAATTTATTATCCGCAGCAAAAAAGGAATTGCCATTGGCGTCTACCAGTGGGGTTGAAGAGACTTGTTTGCCGATATCCAGGCTCCATTTTGAAGCGCCTGCGGGCAGCGTAAATGTTGTTTGGTTGGTGGTTAATCCCAGATTGATGTTGCCTGTGCCCGGAGGAGGTGTGCCCCCTGTGCCGCCGGTTCCGCCCCCTGTGCCGCCGGTTC
>JBBKWI010000002.1:0-2808 GCA_037968875.1 Candidatus Sericytochromatia bacterium
CATTAAAATCAGAGCCAGACTAAAAAAGCACAGGACAGAACCCAGTTGCAGTGGATTGCTCGGCTCGCCTGTGGGCTTGCTGAATTGTAGCCAAATGAAAGCAGCGCTGCTCAGGAGCAACGCTGCGATAATCATATAAAAAACCAAGTGGATTAGCGGAAGGTATTGATCAGGTCATCCATCGCTTGCAGAAAGACCTTCATCGCTGCTGCGGTGGATGTGAAATTGCGTTGTAAGAGCCCCATTGAAGCGGTGCTACTAATTTGTGAGGCAGTGGACTGTTCCAGAGCCTGGCTTTCTAAATTGCCGAAGCCCAGGCTGGCATCGCCAGGACCGCCAAACTGAGGGATGCCACCGGGAACGGCGGCATCAGTGGCTTTATAGATTTCGCCACCAAATTGATCGGGGACCAGGCCTTGTACATTAGGGAATTTTGCCAGGGCAATTTGGTTGCCGCGTTTTAAACCACGCGTGGTATTGACGATAAAGCCATCACGTGTGAACTCGACCTGATCGCCAACTTTACCCAGGTTACTCTGGAAATAAGGGACGCCAGCGACTAAGCTTTCGGTAGCGTAGCCAGAGCCTTTGAGCTCTCCTAATTTGGCATTAATTGCAGCCAGGGGTTGGCCCAGATCGGTGGCGATATCAGCTGCTGATTTTGAGCCATTGGCTTCAAGGTAATTCAAGACATCTTCGCCCAGAGCATCAGTGACTGGATTGACTTTTAAGGAGGTCTTTTCAAGGGCGTTGGTTTTGTGATCAAAGCTAGCAACATAGAGGCCCTGGTTATTGACCAAAAATCCTTCGTTGTCAAAGTGAAAGTCACCACGGCGGGTGTAAAGGAGTTCATTACTATTATTTTTGATCAGTGTAAAGAAGCCTTCGCCACTAATGGCTAAATCGGTGGTGAAGCCGGTGCGGTTGAGTTGTCCCTGGCTAAAGTCAGCGGTGGTTGCTGATACAGAAACGCCGCCGCCCGGTGCAAAATTTCCGTTGCCCAAATTGATTACATCAGTGCCTGAGAGGGTGCCTCGAATTTCTTGGGAGCCAGGGATTTGGCTCCGGTATAAATTTGATGCTTGAATATTAATCAGTTGTTGTTGGGCTTTAAGGGCTTCGCCCATGCTTTGAATGCCTGACATCTAAAAATGACCTCCAGATAGAATGCTGCTTGTTTCCTTGTCTTATCATAGCCTGAATACCTGACCTCACCTAAAGAGGTTTTAGCGGTTTTTTAATGCAAACAAAGCAAATTTAACGGAGTTTAAACAATTCGTGCGCCATTTGATCAAAATAGCGTCTGAATTGTTAGTTATTTGATTTCTGCGCCCTGGCTGATCCAGAGACCCAATATTTCGCGCTCTTTTTCAGTCATCTGGGTTTTATTACCCAAAGGCATGGTTTGGGCATCTACAGCACGGGCTTTGATTTTATCGGCATAGGCTTTAATTTGCTCGGGCGTATCGTACATTGCCCCTAAAGGAGCGATCTTAAAGACATCGTCTGTAGGGCTTGCCGAGTGGCAGCTCACACAGCGATTTTGGATGATTGTATTGGCCTGAGCAAAGCTGATATTGTCAGCTTGATTGGCATTGGCGGGTGGGGGAGCAGGTGGGGACGTGTAGAAAAACAAACCAAAGGCACCGGCGATCGAAGCCGTCAAAGCGAAGCGGCTAAAGGGAGTTTTGACATTCAAGAAGTGGCGAATACCGGCCCCGACCAGGATCATTCCAGCCAGCACCAACCAGTTGAGGCTGTTGCCATAGGTGCTGGGGAAGTGATTGGAAACCATCATAAACAAGACAGGCAAAGTCATATAATTATTGTGAACAGAACGCTGCTTGGCACCTTCGCCTTTGGAATAATCGGGAACTTCACCACGCTGGGTGGCATCGATCATTTTCTGTTGCGCGGGTAAAATTCGCATCCAGACATTGGCGACCATTAAAGTGCCGTAGATCGCCCCAATATGGATAAACAAGGCGCGGCCACTAAAAATATGGCTCAAACCATAGGCCAGTACAACGGTGAGTAAAAAAGAAATGGCTGATCCCAGACGCATATGCTTAGCGAAAACATATTTCCAGAGCAAGTCATAGATCAACCAGGCCACAGGCAATAAACACAGGCCAATCGCCATAATGGTGCCTTTGGCTAAAGGGGCATCGGGCTTGACCAAATAAACAGCCCCGCTCATATAGTAGACAACACCCAATAAAAAGAAGCCGGTAATCCAGGTGAAGGTGGCTTCCCATTTAAACCAATGTAAGCCTTCGGGCACCCAGCCTGGCTTAATAAAGTATTTCTTGACCAGGTAAAAGCCGCCGCTATGCACCATCCAGAGTTCACCCTCAACGTCTTTATTGTCGTCTTTAGCGGGCTCTAGATGGCTGTCCATCCACATAAAAAAGAAAGAAGATCCAATCCATGAGATGCCTGCAAGTAAATGCATCCAGCGAATAATTAAATTCAGCCATTCAGTAATATGGGCGCTCATGGGGAGACTCCTTGGAAACGAGATGATGAGGCACATTATACCTTAAGTCCAGGGGGAGTCTTCTGTGACGCTTGCCTAAGCAAGCGTCAGTGGGTTTTATTTGCTGAGCCTAACCAGATATATTTTCCAGACGGCTTGTTCTTTAGAGAAAAACCTGGAAATCAGGCTGCTGTATTAAGCTCTTGCAAATGAGATAAAACCTGGTTGAGCTCTTCGCCACGAACACTGTCGATATCTTGTAGATAGTCCTGCGTATATTGATGCATTTCTCTGAGCTGATCGGAAAACTGTTGTAAGCGAGTACGCTC
>JBBKWI010000003.1:0-11911 GCA_037968875.1 Candidatus Sericytochromatia bacterium
CTCTTTAACTTATCCGCCTTAATTATAGCCCAAAGTTTCCAGTATAACAAAATACTTTAGTATGACTCTTCTTGTGACCAGCTTTAGACTGGTCGAAGCCGCCGTTGTATAGCATTCGGTTTTCTCACAAGACCTCTCAGTCAACCTTATTCCTTGGGCTTGCAGATTGACAGCACCTGAGTGTTTTAAGCCGCAAACCACCTTTTTAGTTACGCTTATGCTCTGGTTAAACAATTGACTGGCGCTGTCAATCTCACTTTAATTTGAAGACTACCACCTCTAACTAAATATAAAGTTACGGGTAAAAATAAATCGAATGTCTATACAACCAGTGATTAACCTGTTTCTGGTTAATCACGCAAAACGCATGTTTAACAGACAAACTTGAGTCTGGCCTTTTCCTAGCAATTTTGAGTTCAGCATCGCCAGAACTCAGTCAGCACAAGATTATCTCCGCAATAGTCACCCATAACGTTCTTCTGTATAATATCCGTATTTTCATGTTATGCAGATCAGTTTAACATGCAAACCTAAAACCTAAAACACCAATCTTTAACATGAGGATTTTGACAATTTGTCACACATACAAAAAGCCCTGCTGAACCAATCGGCTCAAGCAGGGCTTTTGTATGTCGTCTAAATTACATCACAGGATCAGTAAAATCCACATCGGCTTCAGCCAGGATCTTCTCGATGAATTCTTCAATCGGTACGGCTCCTTGATTTCCATCACGCAAATGTCTGACAGCGACCGTCTGGTTTTCCAGTTCGCGATCACCGATCACCAGCATATACGGAACCTGTTGCACCTGGGCTTCACGGATCTTGTAATTTACGCTTTCGTTGCGGGTGTCTAAGTGCGACTTGACTCCGGCAGCGACTAGCTTGGCATGCACCTGCTCAGCAAACTCGATATGGGCTTCACCCAGATTGAGCACATGACACTGCACAGGGGCTAACCAGACCGGGAAGGCACCGGCGTAATGCTCGATCAAAACGCCAATGAAGCGTTCCAATGAGCCATAGATCGCCCGGTGAATCACGATCGGGGTTTTCATCTCATTGTTTTCGTCCACGTATTTGAGCTCAAAATTGAGTGGCAATTGGAAATCCAACTGCACCGTGGCGGTCTGCCATTCACGACCTAAGGCATCCTCGATAATGAAATCGATTTTAGGACCATAGAAAGCACCATCGCCTGCATTGATCTCATAATTGAGACCCGCTTCTTTGATCACTTTTTCGAGGCTGGCCTCGGCCTGATCCCAGGCTTCGATCTCGCCCATGAAATCATCCGGGCGGGTCGAGAGATAGACCTTAGAGAACTTCATATCAAAAACTTCATAGGTACTCTTGGCCATTTGCAAAAGACGATTCAGTTCAGACTCAATCTGATCCGGGGTCACAAACAAATGGGCATCATCCTGGCTAAACATCCGCACGCGAGTTAAGCCCGACAAAGCACCCGATTTTTCATTGCGATGCAGTACGCCCTGATCATGGATCCGCATCGGCAGATCGCGGTAGCTGCGACGATCTGATTTAAAAATCAGCATATGTGAAGGGCAATTCATAGCCTTCAGGCCGATATGATTGTGCTCGTCTTCTTCAAAGACAAACATATTATCGCGGTAGTGATCCCAGTGACCGCTGGTTTGCCAGAGTTCTTTGCGGAACATCTGCGGTGTACGCACCTCGACATAACCATTGCGCAGATTGTAATTGCGCATTTTCTCTGAGAGAGTTTTGAAAAGCGTCGCGCCCTTGGGCAGCCAGAAAGGCGAGCCAGGTGCGTATTCATGGAACATCACCAGACCCAATTCGCGGCCCAGCTTACGGTGATCCCGTTTGGCAGCTTCTTCGAGCTGATAGAGATATTTCTCAAGCTCTTCTTTGGTTTTCCAGGCGGTGCCATAGACCCGTTGTAGCATCGGGTTTTTCTCGTCGCCACGCCAATAGGCACCAGAGACCTTGAGTAATTTGAAGTTTTTACAGGCCTTGGTATAGCCCACATGGGGGCCAGCACACAAATCTGTGAACTCACCTTCGTGATAGACCGAGATTGGCTCATCGGCATCAATGCCGGCGATAATTTCAAGTTTATAATCCTGGCCATGCTCTCCAAACCATTCCAGAGCCTTGTCTTTGTCCCAGACTTCACGATCGAAGCGCTTATTCGACTTGACGATCTTCTTCATCTCTTTTTCGATCGTTTCCAGATCCTCAGTCGTCAGGGCCCGGGGCAGATCCATATCGTAATAAAAGCCGTCTTTGATCACCGGCCCAATTGCAAATTTAGCTTCGGGGAAGATATTTTGTACCGCGTGGGCCATAATATGGGCCGCAGAGTGGCGGATACAGTGTAGTTGAAAGTGGGGGTCTTCACGATCAATTTGATTTTCGTCCATGATATTGTCCTTCAGGTAGTGAACTTAAGTAGTTGGGAACTCAATTAGACTTCAGGATACCCCATTTTGTTCCTCTAGAGGGAGACAAAAGGCCCATCATCCTGCAAGCTATTGAGCTGCACGGCACGGTTATAACCCTGTTCACGGGCTGACAACAATGCATTTTGAGCCATCGTCAGCAAGTCTTCTTGCCTGGGATTACTGGCAGCATCTAAGATAGCGCAGCCGACACTGGCCGTCACATACAGATCAGCCATCGACTTGGGGTTCTCGATGCGCGCATCTCGCACCCGATTGACCACCGTTTCAGCCCGTTCCAATTGCTTTAACTGATTCGCATTCAGAGTCAGCCAGGCAAAGACCCCGCCCTGAAAACGGGCAGCAAAAACCCCGTCGTGCGCCGTAGGTAAAAATCCTGTAAAGGTTTTGAGCAAGCGATCGCCGGCAGCTGTGCTCTTGGCCAGATTGTATTCAGAGAAATAATCAATGCTGACAAAAGCCAATCCCAGGGCTACTTTTTCAAGATAGGCTTTCTCCCAGGACTCTTTAAACATTTTATCAAAGGCAGCCCGATTATACATACCGGTGAGCTCATCCCGGAAACTGGTCGTCTTGGGCTTGTCTTGCTGACTCATCAATTGCTGAGTCAGTTGCATCAACTCTTGCTCACGGGCCACCCGCAGATCCCGTTCTGCTTTGCCTTTGAGAGCAGCTTTGACTCGGGCAATTAACTCAATTGGGTCAGCTGTTTTTAAGATATAGTCGGTGGCTCCGGCTTCAAAGGCTTTTTCGAGCACCTTGGGGTTGGCCATCGAGGTCAGCATTAAGACCGGAATGTCTCGACAAATCGGGATTTCTTTGATCTGACGACAGCCATCGACACCGTTGACATCAGGCATCTGAATATCCATCAGAATCAGATCGATCGCCTGGCCATTTTCAAAATTTTGGACCAGTGAATACAAGAGCTCTTTGACAGAGCCTGCTGAGCTGATGGTGACATCCAGTGCATGCTTTAAAACCTGAAGTGTGAGCATGCGCCGATCGGTTTCATCATCGACAATCATGATATGCGGCTTGGTATTCATTGGCTATTCCTCAATCTGACTCAATCTTTCAGGCCGATCACGACCCGTAGTTTAAACTCAGTTTACAGCGAAAGCAGCCTCTGCGGGTCAAGCACTTTTTAAAAACAGCGAATTAAGAGCGGCCCTTCGTCTTCGCGCAGCGATTGCACGATATGATTGGGGCCTTGCTTGCGCGCTTCGACCAGTGCATTCTCAGCCATTTTTACCAGTTCCAGCGAATCAGGAAAAGCGCGCGGGTTTAAATCGCTGCAGCCGATACTGATCGTCACCACAGATGCTTCACTGTCAGCATGGGGCACATACAAGGCCTTAACCTGTGCCCGTAAATCTTTGGCGGTTTCCAAAAGCGTGTCGGCACTCTGCGGTAAAATCAGCGCGAAGACCCCGCCATCATAGCGCAATACAAAGTTCTCAGCATCGTTTTCAGGGAAGAGAGCAGCCACTCGTTTGAGTAGGCTATCACCGGCTTCGCGGCCATAGTGTAAATTAAACTCTGAAAAATAATCAATACTGGCAAAGAGCAATGAGAGTCCTTTTTTCTGGGCATAGGCCCGGTTCCATTGCACGCTTAAAATACGCTCAAAAGCTTTGCGATTATACAAATGGGTTTGTTCATCAAGATAAGTCGTTTTTTGCTGTTTTTGAAACTGGCTCTTCATGGCCTGGCGCGTGATCTCAAGCAACTCTTGCTCACGGGCTTTGCGTTGATCACTTTCAAACTTAAGCCGCAAGGCAGCACGCACGCGGGCCACAATTTCGACAGACGATGAGAACTTGCGGATATAGTCCAGGGCACCGGCTTCAAAAGCAGCTTCAACCTGGTCCGGGGAATTAGCCGAAGTCAAGATCAAAACTGGGGTCGCAGCAAAAATTGGAATCTGATGAACCTGCTGACAGACCTGAATGCCATTGATTTCAGTCAAATCAATTTCTACCAGAATCAAATCGACGGCTTGCTGTTGATCATAGGACTGAATCAAATAATGCATCAATTCTTCAGCCGAATGCACGCCGCGTACGTTGCAGTTTAATGGAGCTAGCGTTTGGATAGTGGTGGTTAGGATCTGAGGCTCACTATCAACGACCACAATATGCGCATTTTCTATTTGTTTGTCTAATTCCAGCATTTTCATCACAACGGCCCTCGCTTTGTTATTCAACGGTATCACGAATATTTCGGACCCGGTCTAAGGATTCTATAAAAATTTTCTAGAAACTTTTCTGAACAACAGGCAGCCTAAACCCTACTCAATTTGGAAAAGGGTATGCTATTCTGAATTTGCTCAATTCGGAGGGTGTCCGGGTGGTGAGGAAGCTGTCTTGAAAACAGTTGCCCCTTTCGGGGTTGCAGGTTCGAATCCTGTGCCCTCCGCTAATTGATCTTTTTTTCTTTTACCACTCAACACACACACAAATTTCCCATGTTTTTTATTCTGCGTTTGTATCCCTAAGATTATTTCTTAGCTGATTCTGGCTTGGTGTATGATACCTAGACAGATTTTTGGGAGGCAGCAAGATGGCGCTTAAGATAGGGAAGATCAAATACCGTCCAGGCCTGGTTTTAACAGGACCTTTCTCAGGACGCGATACGGTCAGCCAGTTTAATCTCTCCTTTGCCCAGGAACTAGCCACTCACGCTAAGTATGAATTGGGTTTATTGAGTGACAATGGCCCTGTCGCTGATCTCAAGTCTTATTTCGATCAACTGCCACGCAATCTCAAATGTCAGATCGAACACCGCTTAATGCCCGTTTTGATTCCCCCAGATCAAGGACATTGGATCTTAATGCAGCCCTGGGAATATGGCGCTTTGCCACAAGATTGGCAAGATCTCTATCGCTATGAGGTCGATCAGGTCTGGGTACATACCCCCAATACTTATCAAGCGGCCATTGAAAGCGGTTTCCCTGCTGAACGCCTGGCGCTGATCCCCGCTGGCGTTAATGCCGACACATTTAATACCACCGGTAGCCGCCTGGACTTACCAGACCCGGAACGCTTTCGTTTTTTGTTTATCGGGGACTTACTCTGGGTCAGCGGCATCGACTTACTCTTGCAGGCTTTTTGTGATGAGTTTTTAACTGACGAGCCTGTCAGTCTGGTGATTCAAGATCTAACGCCCCATGACTCCCCAGGACGCCAGGAAATCTTAAATCAAATCGCCCACTTTCAAGAAAGCCATCCCCAACTCTCAATTTTATTTATGGATCGCAATCTTTCAGCTCAAGAGCGGGCTGCTTTGTATCGCTCTTGTCAGGTGCTGGTCTCACCCAGTCGCGGGGATGCTTTTGCGCTGACTCTGATCGAGGCCGCCGCCTGTGGATTGCCGATCTGTGTCACCGACTTACCTGGCCGCTTTCAATTCCCTGATCACCCGGCGTTGCACTATATTCAAGCACGGCATTTACGCCATACCCAAAAAGTTGTCGGCGATATTCAGACCGTGGACTACCCCAGTTGGTATGAGCCCAACACTGCTGATTTGCGCTTTAAGCTGCGCGATTGTTTTCAGCAATACCAAAAACAAGAGCCACAAACTGAGCTGGCCCATACGATCCAGCAACAATTTAGCTGGCAAGCATCTGTAGAACTGGCTTTACAGCAGATTGAAACCGTCTTAGAACAGCCGATTTTTCGCCAGACCCAGGATGCGATTCAAGTTGAAACCCTCAAAGGCCTCGAAGCACTCGAACAGGGTGATTTTGAGAACGCTGAAAAACATTTGAAAAAAGCACTCGAAACCCAAAGCGAAGATCCGTTGATTTTATTGGATCTGGCAGGCTTGTATTTGCATCACCAGAAAAACCAGGCAGCCCTCCCCGTATTAGAGCAGGCCCTGGCACTGGCTCCTGGCATGGCCAATATCTACCATGCCGCCGGGATCGCCCTCAATCGCCTGGAGGCCTGGCAGCTGTCGGCATTGTATTTTCAACGCACCCTGGAGCTTCAGCCAAAACATCAGGGGGCCCAGGAAAGCCTGGTCACAGCCAATCAGCAGGCCAGGCGCAAGAACGATCGTTCAGCAAACTACCCCCACTGGCAAAACCAGCTAAAAACTTACCAGCCCCAACAACAGCAGCTGAGCTTAGGACTGGCCATGATTGTCAAAGACGAAGGGCTGCTCTTGCGTCAATGTCTGGAATCAGCCCAGGCTTTTGTCGATGAAATCGTGATTGTCGATACGGGCTCGACGGATCAGACTCTGGAGATCGCCCAGGATTTTGGGGCCAAGATCAGCCATTTTGAATGGAATGGTTCTTTTGCCGATGCGCGCAACGCCGCCCTGGAGCAAGTCACTAGCGACTGGGTCTTGATACTGGATGCTGATGAAGTCTTAAGCCCAGAAACCGCCTATAATCTCAGAGAATTGATGCAGATTCCCCAGGCCGATCTCACCGGCTATCAGATCAAAATTCGCAATTTAAAGTATGAAGCCAGTGAAGGCGATGCCATCGAACACTATATGGTACGCCTCTTCCCCAACCACCCTCAGATCCGCTACAAAGGGCTGATTCACGAGCAATTGGGTACCCACACAGATCAGCTCAAGTTTTCAACTCTCGCCAGCTCTGATGTCTTGATCTTGCATTACGGCTATTCGGGCGAAATTATGGAGCAGCGAGACAAATACGAACGCAACCTGAAGCTCTTGCAAACGGCAATTGCAGCCGAACCTGACAATGCTTTTCACTGGTTTAATTTAGGGCTGACTTATAACACCAAGCACAAGAGCCAGGAAGCCCTGGAGGCCTTAGAGAAAGCCGCTGCCCTCAGTCAAGAGATGGCCGAAAAACCCAACTATATCAGCGCTGTTTATAGTTATCTGATGTCTACTCTAATTACCTTTGAGCGATACGAAGATGGGTTAGAGCGTGCCAAACAAGCCCCCCAAATTTGCCTTGAGTCTCCTGATTATTGGATCAATCTGGGCACGATTTATAATTATTTAAACCGCTTTGAAGAGGCCATTAAAGCCTTTGAAAAAGCGATTCAGATGCGTGGCAAAGCCTATACTGCTGTGGTTTCGGATCGGGCAGCTATGACCTGGAAGCCTCTGGTCGGTATCGGCAATACCTATCTCTTGCAACAAGACATTCCACAGGCCGACCACTACTTCCGGCGGGCGCTCAAAGAAGCCCCCGACAATCCAGCGATTTTACTGGGTCTCGGACGCTTGAGCTTGCAGTCAGAAAACTACACCGATGCCCAGCAATATCTCGAGCAAGCCCAGAATAGCGATTTGCAACAGCAGGTCCACTTTGAATTGGGCCGAGTGGCCAGCCGGACTGAGGACTATGCACTTGCTGAAGTACGCTTCCAGGCCTTGCTAGAACAAAGTCTGACCCCGGCATTTGAATCTGCTGTCAAAGCAGAGTTGAGCCAGGCCTATTTAAAACAAGGCAAAATTGAAGAAGCCAAAGCAATCAGTATGGGCATTCTAGACAATGAAACCCTCTTTGTCAGTGCCGGGCGCTATTTTTATCAGCAGGGTGCTTTTGATACTTTGATTGCACTCTTAAGCCAGATTTTGAGCGAAAATGAACGGGCGGTCTTTTACCGTTATCGGGGCATCGTGCATCTCAAAAAGGGAGACTTTGCGGCAGCCCAAGCTGACTTTGAAGCGGCCCTGCAGCAAGAGCCTCATGATGCCGAGTCCCGACAGAATCTGGCCGTGATCGCCTTTCAAAACGATGATCTCGATCGTGCCAAGCTACATTTGGCCGCCGCTTTACAAGCCAATCCAGAGCTTTACGAAGCCCATTTGGACTTAGCCAAAGTGGCCATTCACGAAGAACGTCTGGCGGATGCAGAGCAGTCCTTAGCAGCCGCCCGTGCCATCCAGCCCGAGAATATTGAAATCATGTTGACCCAGGCCTTTGTGGCCTATCGCCAGGAGCAATTGGAAGCCGCCAGCAGCTATTATATGGATATCCTGGAGCTAGAGCCTGAGCACAGCGAAGCACTGATTCAATTGGGCTATATTCTCAATCAATTTGAATTCTATGACCGCGCCTTACAATTATTTGAAAGAGCCCTCGCCACTGGCGCCGACTCGATTGAGCTGTATAACGGGATCGGCCTGGCCTTTTTGCAATCAGAGCGCTATCTTGAGGCCCGCAATGCCTTTTTGCTGGCTCTGGAACAAGCCCCGGAAAATCCCGAACTGCAAAAAGCGGTCCAAATGGCCGATCAGCTCTCAGGCCAAGTCCCTCTAGAAAGCAGCTAAATGTTTGATCGCTGGACGCGCCGTTTGATCAAGCAGCCCCTGGCCCCGCTGGCAATCGGGCTCAATCGTCTAGGCATCTCGCCCAATGCCGTCACCTGGACCGGGTTTGTGATTGGCCTCGGCGTGCTACCGACATTGGCTGTTCAGCGCTATGACCTGGCCCTGATTTGCTTAGTCATCAATCGCTTATTCGACGGTCTTGATGGAGAGCTGGCACGCCGGGTCGGCAGCAGCGATTATGGCGGCTATTTAGACATCATTTGCGATATGATTTTTTATGGGGCTGTGGTCTTCGGTATGGCCCTGGCCCAACCCCAGCATGCCCTCTGGTCAGCGCTGCTCTTATTTGGTTTCCTGGGCACGTCTTCCAGTTTTTTGGCCTATGCGGCCCTGGCCAATGAAAGCGAAATTCAGGCTGCAGAGGACTCGGATCCGCGCAGCTTCTATTTTTTGGAGGGCCTGGCAGAAGGCACCGAAACCCTGCTCTTTTTTATGGCCTTTTTACTGTGGCCGCAATACTATCAGCCCCTGGCAATCCTCTTTGCTGGACTCTGTTTTGCCACCACTTTTGGACGCTTATTTGGTGTCGCTCGACGGCTTAAACAGCTGTCAGTCGATCGCCAGGATGATAAACTGATCCCAATTGAAAAAAGAGAAAAAGGCAATCCCCATGAAGCAAAATCAAACATTTGAAACCCTAATCCTGGAACAGCGCGAGCGCTATTTGATCGTGACTCTGAATCGCGGCAAGTCGAATCCCATGAATATGACTCTGGTCAATGAATTGCGTGAGGTGATCGCCCAGGTTAAAGCCAGCAAGGAGATCGATGCCGCTATTTTGGCGGGTCGCACCCCCTTTTATTCAGCTGGCCTGGATGTGATCGAACTCTACGGCTACGACGAAGCCAAGATGCTGCAATTCTGGAAAGATTTAGCAGCCCTGATCGCTGAGTTTTCAGCTTGCCCCAAGCCCTGGGTCGCAGCAATTACAGGGCATAGTCCAGCCGGTGGCTGTGTGCTTGCCCTCTGTTGTGATTTCCGGATCATGGCAGCCGGTAAGTTTAAGATTGGCCTGAATGAGATCCCGGTTGGCATCGTGATCCCGGCCCCAATTTTTCACCTTTATGCCCATGTTTTAGGAGAGCGCCAGGCCTATCAGTTTCTACTCGAAGGCCGTCTGGTCTTGCCAGAAGAAGCTCTGCGTGTGGGACTGATCGATAGCGTGGTTGAGCCGGAGCAGGTGCTGGCAGCAGCCGAAGCCAAAGTGCAGGGCCTACTCAAGCTCACAGCCCAGGCCCTGCACTTAAGCAAAGTCAATATGCGTGCGCCACTGCAGGCCCTACTCACACCCGACTTTGATAGCGCCTTTGGCCCCACGCTCAAACAGTGGTGGCAGCCAGAATCACGCGCAGCCCTCAAAGCCGTTGTCGATAGCCTCAAAAAATAAGCTTTCCAAGCTATCTGAGCAGGATCCTAGCGGCTCAGATATTCTCCATTTTTGCTACATTCAGCAGTGGTCTCGCCCTGAGTATCCAGAAACATTGCGCATTCGGTTTGATTCGTAAAGTCATAGGTTTTAAAAGCCAGGCCATCGCGGCGGCGAAACATGGCAATATCCAGGCTTTCACTGACCCGAATAGCATAGAGTTGATAGGTTTCAAAGGGCGAGTCTTTCGCCATTTTTTTGATCACACTATTCAATTTATCGAGGGATTTCTTGTCGAGTTTGATTTGTTGATAAGGCTTTGTATAAGTGCGAATATCGTCTACCGAATTGATTTTATAGACCAGGATCGGGTCTGTCGGTTTGGGAGTCGCAAGAGCAGGTGAACTAAGCAAGGCGAGTAATATGACCGTCACTATTTTTTTCATAGGTATTCTATACTCCAGATAATAAGCAATAGTGTACTCTGATGTAGACATCGAGCATAGTGCCTATTGCTCAAAGCACAGTCTAACTGACTTGGGTAAGTATAGCTTCAGATTGAAATCTGAACCGGGTTCCAGCTCCAATTTTTATAGACTGGATTATTGTGACAGCTATGGCAGACCAAAAAAATTATTGTAGCAATTGTTTTATTATTCTGCCCGCTTCTGTAGCGACCTGTAGCGATTGCCATTTTGTCCAGCAAGTTAAAGATAGCCCCCTCTACCTACAGTCGCCTTTTTGTCTGAATAACCAATATATTATTGGGCGGGTTCTTGGGCATGGGGGCTTTGCAATTACTTATTTAGCATATGACCGCAATTTGAGTATCCGGGTCGCCATCAAAGAATACTTTCCGCTTGAGTTCGCCAATCGCCACTTAGACGGCACAACAGTCTCTCCCTTTGGCACCGAGGCAACCAAGCTTTTTGAGCTAGGCAAAGAAAAATTCATCAGTGAAGCCCGCTTATTAACTCAATTTCGTAGTCCCAATATCATTAAAATTCGTCAATTTTTTAAAGCCTGCAATACAGGCTATTTTGTGATGGAATATCTTGAAGGGGACACCCTGGCCCAATATGTGCAAAAAAATAGCGGCAAATTGACTTATGCAGAAACCCGCCTCTTGCTCTTGCCTTTGCTAAGTGCCCTTGATGAAGTGCATCAAAAAGGAGTCTTCCACCGTGATATTAAGCCTGACAATATCTATATCACCCACAAAAAAGAGCCTATACTGCTCGATTTTGGAACCGCACGACAATCTGTTTCAGGTCGCACGACTAACTTAACCTCTTTTTTGACACCCGGTTTTGCTCCGATAGAGCAATATTCAACGAACGGGATACACGGCCCCTGGACAGATATTTACTCGATGGCAGCCACCGTTTATTATGCCCTGACCGGGGAGCCCCCCCCCTCGCCGACAGACAGAATCACCGGAGATGCTGAATTGATTCCTCCGTCTCAGATGGGATCAGATATTCCCAAAGGTGAAGAAGCCTGGTTGCTTAAAGCCCTGGAGTTGAAATGGAGTCTGCGGCCCGACAGTATTAAGTCCTGGCGCGCTCTGATTGAACCCAGTATCCATATGTTTAAGCCCACTCCTGAGCTGCAGGCCAAAATCGCTGAAGAGAATTTCATCAAAACGGCGATTTCGCCCAAACTCAGCAAGAAAATTTTAACCCGCCGAGACGAAGAGGAAATCTATGCTTCTGCGGCTTTCATGGAAATTCCGCTGGATAAATTGCGCGATTTGATTGAA
>JBBKWI010000004.1:0-5733 GCA_037968875.1 Candidatus Sericytochromatia bacterium
GCCCCGAATCACAAGGCTTTGATTGCGATAACGGGACTCTAGCTCATGCACGACGTGTTCCAAATCACCGCCCTCTGGAAAGTCAGCAAAAGCCAACCATTGGGATCGAGCAGGCCAGAGGCTAACCGATTGAAAACGGGGGGCGCTGACCTGTTGGGACTGACACCAACTCAATGGCAAAGCTGGCTCAGGACAGCGAGCAGGCTCAGCCGTATCTCTAACAACAGCATGAGAGTCCAAGTTCAGCTGAAGACCGGCTGCTCGAGCCACAGCGTCAGCCTGAGTCACAAGAAAGATTTAACAAACAGGAGAGAAGCCTGAGTTTCAGCAAATCGCTGCATCTGTTTTCTCCGTTCTGCCTGAGTATTCTGGTAATATGATCAAATGCCCACCTTGCAACGTGTTGATCTTACTATACTATGAGCCGCCTTGTCATACCCAAGCTGGGTTTTTTGCTGCATATACCCAATGCTTTTTTTTCTTACCGGCCAATCTTTGAGCGCTTACCGGTTGGCTCTTTCGATATTGTCTTGCCAGATGATCCCCCCCCGGAATTGCTTGAGCTGATTATCAGTCAGGACTACCGCTACACTCTGATTTCAGAATTAATTTCAGCCCGAACCATGTATAAGTACCTGGTCAGCGATCAACTTTTCTTGCAAGATTATCAATTAATGCATAAGCTGGGCTCCCGTCAGATCCGACTGTTCTCTGAGCTCGGTAATGACCGCTTAAACCTGGGCAATAGCAATCGTTTTTACGATCTATTTTTATGCTGGGGCCGATACCAGCAAAACAAGCTCAGCTTTTGTTCTCCCACGCCCTTTTTTCAGGTTGGTTGGCCCCAGATGGACGCCTGGCACGAAGGTATGAATGTTGATTTGAACTTACTCTTAGACACCCTCAATTGCGATCGCTATCGCCCGGTACTGGTCTGGCAACCTACTTTTGGGGATCTCAGTTCCATCGACGCTTACGCAGAAACCCTGAGCTTGCTCACCTCACGCTATAATATCGTGGTCAAACCTCATGATTACACCCTGCTCGAAGAACCTGAGCGCGTGGCTTTTCTTAAAGCCCAGAAATTTCAGGTGGTCTTGACGGAGCCTTTTGACGAGCTCTATCTCTATGTGATCGCTGATTATGTGCTGGCTGATTATGGCAATACCCCTTTTGGTGCCATCTACACCGATCAGCGTCTGATCTTGCTTGATCTGCCCGATGCTTATAATCATCCCTTTACGGGCCTGGGCTCTTCAGAGATTACCTTGCGCAATTATTATCCATCCCTTGACCCTGGAGACAACCCAGACGCCTATGTGCGCCTGATCGAAGAAGATACCGAGTGGCAAACCACCGCCCGCCAAAATCGCTTACGCGATCGCTTTTTCACTCCTTCTTTATATGGCCGCTCAGCTAAGCAAGCCGCCCATGTGCTGGAGCATCTTGAGCAGTTTCTCTAGACTGTCAGACACAGCCAGACGCATCAGTTTGAGCATTTTTCTGTGCTTTTGCATGAGTAGCAACGCACTGGCTAGCGACTGGCAGCGTTTTTACCAGGCCGCCAAACAAGCACAGCAAAAACAAAATTATCCCGCAGCAATCGAAGCCTATACTCGGGCCCTGGAGCTGGCCCCCGCAGAAATCAAACTCTACCGCCTGCGGGCCGAAAGCTGGCAATACCTGCATGAGTTCGCTAAAGCCCACCAGGATCTCGCACAAGCTATGGCTCTATCGCCTGACAACCCCTCACTCTATGAAGCCCTGGGCTGGCTGGCTATTTATGAGCAGAACTATCCAGCTGCCCGTCAAGCACTGCAACAAGCCCTGAGCATCGACCCTGATTTTAACTGGGCCCGTCTCAATTTAGGTCATGCCTGGCTGCTCGATCCTCAGCAATCAAACGCTATAGAACTGGCAATCATGACCTGGCGGCCTCTAATAGGCACTCGGCTAGGCAAGTTTAAGTTTGAAGAGGCTTTGCAGAAAGACTTGCAGCGCTTGCAAGCCCTATTCCCTGATACGAGTCATACAGCCATCACAGCAGCCAGATCCTGGCTTCAAGACCAAGAATAAATCCGTTTAAAATAGAGTCGAGCCCCCGTTTTCAAAAGCAGTGAACACTTGATAGGTATCAAGTGTCTCTATAACAACGATATGAAAACCTTTCAGGAGTGAACCGATGAAAACCAGAAACCTACTTAGCTTGTTTCTTGCCAGCAGCTGTCTCTTAGTCAGTGCTCCGGCCCTGGCTGACGGCATTTTGATTCCGCACTTGCCGAATCAACCGATGCGACCGATTCGGGAAATGCCCAATTTTGCGATTAAGCACCACCGCGTCCAGGTCACGATTGAAGACCAGGTCGCCACCACTGCTGTCGATCAATTGTTTCACAATCCCAGCCGCCAGATTCTGGAAGGCACCTATCTCTTCCCGGTGCCAGAAGGCGCAAATATTTCACGCTTTAATATGGAGCTCGACGGCAAAATGCAGGGCGCAGAGCTACTCAATGCTGACGAAGCCCGCCGGATTTATGAACAAATCGTGCGTCAACGGATTGATCCAGGCTTGCTCGAATACGCGGGGCAAAATCTTTATCGTGCGCGCGTTTTCCCGATTCCAGCCCAGGGTGACAAAGCCATGAAGCTCAAATATGAGCAGGTGCTCTCACAAAAATCCGACTTGCATCATTATCGCTACGGTCTGGGTACCGAGAAATTCTCTTCACAGAATTTACAGCAAGCAGCAATCACCATTGACCTCAAAAGTAAGCAGCCTCTCAAAAACATTTATTCGTCCAGCCACGATATATCCGTACAACGCCTGAGCGATTACCATGCCAAAATCAGCTGGGAAGCCAATAATGTCAAACCCGACACTGACTTTGATCTCTATTACTCGACCTCACCTGATCCCATTGGTGCGACCCTGATGACCTATAATCCACCCGGTGAAGATGGCTATTTTATGCTACTGGCTTCGCCTCAGGTCAAATGGGCTGATCAAAAGCCGCAACCCAAAGAAATCACCTTTGTCGTCGATACCTCTGGCAGCATGAGTGGTGAAAAAATTGAGCAAACCCGCGATGCTTTGATCTTCAATTTGAATCAATTGGCACCCCAGGATCGCTTTCAACTCTTACCCTTCTCTGACGCTGTACGCCCTTTTACACCAGCCCCCGTGGCAGCCAATGCGAGTACTGTCAGCAAAGCGATTGCCGAAGCCAAAACCCTGCGAGCGACAGGCGGCACCGATATTAATAGTGCCCTACTCAAAGCCCTTGAGAAAAAGCCCAGCGAAGGGCTGCCGATGATCGTCTTTCTGACGGATGGGGATCCAACCGTCGGTGAGACTAATTTTCAAAATATCCTTAAAAATGTGCAGCAGCAAAACAAACAAAACGCGCGCCTGTTTGTCTTTGGAGTAGGCAATGATGTCAATATTCCCTTTCTGGATAAGCTCTCTTTACAAAACTATGGCAGCAGTGAGTTTGTGCGGCCCGAAGAAAATATTGAAGTCAAAGTCTCACGTCTCTTTAGCCAAATTGCGAATCCGATTTTATCGCGACTGAAGCTCTCTTATGGCTCCGCCCAGACCCAGGAGGTATTGCCTCAAACCCTGCCTGACTTTTTTAAGGGCTCACAATTGATGGTCGTGGGGCGCTATCGCCAGCCGGGCAAGCACACGGTCAGCCTGAACGGCCAGGTCGATGGCAAAAGCCGCAGTTATAACTTCCAGAATATGGACTTTGCCAATGGAAAAACCAGCCACAATTTTTTGCCACGTCTCTGGGCTTCACGCAAAATCGGCTATCTGATGGACCAGATTCGCTTACAGGGCAAAAACAAAGAACTGGTCGAAGAGGTCATTCGCTTAAGCAAGCAATACGGTATCATCACCGAGTTCACATCATTTTTGGTACGAGAAGAGCTTGATTTGCGAGCCCCAGCAGCCAGTGCACCGCTTTTGGAACGAGCCGAAAGCAAATTTAATGACAGCCTCGAAGCCGAAAAAGGCTCCTGGGCAATCTCTCAGAGTCGCAATGCCAGTAAGCTACAAACCCAGTCAGCACCGGCGGCAGCCAATGACTGGTACGGTGCCGACGGCAAAAAAGAGTCTGTTGCCAGTCAGGTCAAATACATTGCCCAACGGGCCTTTTATTTCAAAAAAGGCGTCTGGCAAGACTCGCTTTCAGCTGATAAGCTCCCAGAACTCAAGGTCAAAGCCTTTAGCTCGCTCTATTTTGAGCTAGCCCGTCAAAAAGAGTTGATGGAGATTTTGGCCCTGGGTGAGCAAGTCGAATTTGTCTGGCGCAATAACCTGATCACCATCAGCAGCGAGGGCCAAACAGAGCTCAGCCCCAAACTGAAACAGCAGCTCAAACTACAAAGTAAATAATCCCAACCAGGCCACTCACAAGCGCCCAGGCTAAAGACCTGGGTGCAGTGCGTTTAGAGTCGAATATCTTCCTAATGAAGGCTTTTTAGCTGGAATTTGCTATTCCTGGCAATCACTTATAAACTTAGATTCAGAAATACAACTATTTATTCGCATTGTTAGGAACTAGCCCATGCATTCATTGAAATTAATCGCTCTTGGTTTATGCCTACTCTTGAGTTGCAAAAGCAGCCCGCAACAGACCGCGCGTCAGGCGTTTTTACAACAGACCTTAATCCCAGGCCTGGGCGCATCACCCGTTTTTGTAGACAAAACCAGCTTAGACGAACTCGAAACTCTTTTTGGCAAAGCAGACAAACAGGAGAGCAGTCAGGGAACAAGTAGCAAATGTGTACAAGGCAAGTGCAAATCGACGCCTTTTGAAATGATTGACCTCAGATACCCCAAAGAAGGACTGTGGTTTGAGTTTAGAAAAGACGAAGGGCAGCCCCCTCGCTTAGTGCGCCTGGGTGTGCAATGTGAAAAAGGCAATTGCCCCTTTACTGGCAGCACCAACCTGGGGATTAAACTCCAACAAACCCGTGCAGAACTCCTCGAAATCCATGGTAAGCCCCTACGCAAAAGTCACAATAATTGGATCATGCTTTACCCGACAGGGATTGGTTTTGGATTAAATAACGCGCCTGGCGATCGCTTTGGTCAACCCGAAGACACTATCAATAGCATTCAAATCTTGTCACGCGAACATGAAAACCTCAATAAATCATCTCGCCGTCGCTGATTCTCGCCGAGCAGAGGGGCTAAAAATAATTTTGGCCCCGTCAGTGGCTTTACGCACTCAATAGGTTTAATTCAGCTTAAAATAAGATTATGGGCCTTGACATTTCCTTAGTGAAACGTTAATATGAATAAACGAACTCCGAGTGACATCGAGAGAAGCGTCCAACCGGACCGGGTGAGACTCCTGGCCGAAAGCTCAAGAGGGGCGGAAGCGACTGCCTCAGGGATTTGGTGCAAGCCAAGTAGCTGAGACAAGACAATAGCCAGCCAACTTAAGCGGGGAGACAAAGCCTGAGAGCCGTTAAAACGGAAAGCAGGAAGTTTGCTGGAAGCAGCAAAGCAGCTCCGCGAGAGGTGAAATCCCTGAAGAGCCGAACACCCATGAGGGTCAAGTCTTGATCGCAAGATCGGGAACACTTCCAGCAGGGAGTAAACCTCTGAAGCCGCAGTGCGGGCAGCAATGCCAGCGAGAAACGGCAAGAGAGGCAGGCACAAGTAATTGTGGCCGACCTGTTGTGAGGGGCAAAACCTTGAAGGCGTGAAGTGCAAGAGAG
>JBBKWI010000005.1:0-6735 GCA_037968875.1 Candidatus Sericytochromatia bacterium
CATCATAGATCTGCAGTGCTTTGTATTGGGGTTTTTCAGAAATTTTCTCGACATAATGCTTGATCATATCCAGACTGGGTGCATTTTGATCAAACTCCAAAATTTCCCGCCCAATTTGCAAGATCAATTGCTTGCCAGGTTTTTCAACGGCCACGCCCACGATTTTGTCATGCATGGTGCGTAAAAAACGATAACGATAAGCAGCCATTAAGAATCCTCCTGAGGTACCGCCGCAGCTGGCAAGGCCTGAAATTTCTCAATCCGCTTGGTCAGCTCTTCAGCATCTTTGACTTTATCAGCAGGGGCTACTTTGAGGTAGGCCTGATAGGCTGTAGCCGCTTCGGCATATTGCTTGAGATCTTCGTGAAGTAAGCCTTTGATTTTGTAGGCCACAAAAGATTTGGGATCCAATTTGATTGCTGCGTCCACTTCATCAAGCGCTTTTTTGTATTGTTTTTTGCGGCCATAAATACTGGCCAGAGACAAGCGCGCTTTGACATGTTTGGGGTCAGCAGCAATCGCTCTGATAAAAGCGTCCATGGCCTGGTCATCCGCTTTTTGACCAGCAAAAACCTGGCCCATTTGGAAATAATCGTCTGCACGATTGCCAGCAGCTATTGCCGGGCTACTTAGCGCAATCAACAGGCTGGCAGCCAGGCTGATACGGGTCAGAGTCGAAAAGATCGTTACACTACGGGTTGGGATTTTCATGACATCGCCTCAATATAATTCAAATAAAATTGTTCGTCCTGGGCCGGAGCCGGTGGACCGTCACCAGAGATTGCAGCCAGAACTGCCTGGGCTCCCTGTTGATCGTGTTTGCGGAAAGCACCTAAGCTTTCCGCGATTTTTTGGATTTGATCTTTCCAGGTTTTGGGGATCGCCGCGTCTAATGCAGCCAGGCAAATTTCATCACAGATATCCAAATCTTTGTGCAAGAAATGCGATATCAACTGGGTCAGGTGCTTATAAGCATTGCGGGGATCGACATGGAAGTAAAAATACATTGATTCATATAAATAATGTAAGTCATCGGGGTTTTGGCGATTGAGATCCAGGTAATAGGCATACGCCCCCTGATTGACATCACGATAAATCGTCTCGTATTCCTGTTTAAAATAACCGCGAATCGTTCGTGCTGTAAACTCAGACATTTGTCCTGTGGCGCTAATAAAAGGGTAGCGTTGAGAAAAATGTTCGAGGGTAGAGCGTACATTCATGACACCCGAAAGATGCTTAAACAAGTCTGGGTCAAAGCTGCGCATCATCGCCAGGGTTGCCAACATGTTTTTGTCACTATTGGGGACTTCGTCTAAGCAAATATAAGCGATGTATTTGTCTAATTGATCGCCATAATCTTGATTGGGATAAGCCAAAAACTCCAGTATTTGAGAAGGCTGCGAGCGAGCGATCAGATGTTGCAAAGCAGCCGAAATCATGGCCTGAGAAATGGCTATCCCACCGGTCAGATCTTGTGCCGCCTGAATAATCTGAGGGTTTTGTAAGCGATTAAAATGTTTAAAGTAAATCTCCGACTCAAAAAGACTAAAAGGACGCAAGCGCATACAATTGGCAACATTACCAAAGCTATACTGAAAGAGCTGGTGGTAATTGTCTTTGCCAGCAATCACAAAAATGACTTCACGCTGAAAAGCCGTCATAAATTGCTCACGTAGCCAGCTTTCATGAAACTCAAAGTTTTCGTAATGGTCCAGAAAAAAGACCACCGGACAGGAGCTGGAGATTTTATCGATGATGCCCGCAAAAATTTGGGTCAATTCATTGACGATTTCCTGACGAGGCGAAGGCACTTTGAGGCCTTTTTGGGTAGCAGCCTGAGCCTGCATATTTTTGGTGACTGAGCGTGCAATCGATTGCACGGACTGATTTTTACCGCTTTGCAGCTGAGACATGCTGCCATAGGCTGATTGCACCGCATTGGCTCGGGGTCGTGGCGCTGCGGGAGCGGCAGGCGCTGAGGACGCCAGAGGCGAGGATTCTTCTTTGCAAAATTGCTGCCAGCGCAAAAACAAAGGTTTAAAGTAGGGTGTCAGTTCTTCGGTTAGCTCGATCATGGCCTGAGCCAGACCCATAATCAGATTTTCGCGGGCAGTTGCTTTGGGGATCGGTAATTGCCTAAAGTCTAACCAGACAGTCAGGGGATTATAGCCGACTTCACCCCGTTCACAATCTTGGTAAATCGCCTGCATTACTGCAGATTTGCCGACACCAGAAGGGCCATAAAAATAAAAAACATTGGCGTAATCTTTGACTTTTTGCTGTTTCGTCAGGCGGCCTTCCATTTGTTTAATGGCATATTTAACGGCACTTATCTCTGCCCGCCGACCAATTAAATGGGCCAGATGTTTGTGCACCACTGCTTTTTTGCGATCAATAAAACTCATGACGATTCCTTGGCAATTTGTTTTATTGTAGCACGATCACTGCCCTGAGAAAGCATAGGCCCCATAACCGACGACTCGCTCTCGATCTCCTGCCGTATCGCCCGAATTCTGATAATCCAGAAAGTGTCCTTGCCAGCCTTTTTGACGTGCGATATGCATCGCTGTTAAGACCCCAACAATACCGCAGGCGTCGCCTGTGGCTTGAAAGGTTTCTATATCCAGATTGGGTATCGCGGCATTGGCCGTGGCATCGGTTTGCAGCGCTTTGTCATAACTAAAAAAGTGACTTAGATCTGTTGAGATCACCAGCAGTGTCTGATCATCCAGGTACGGCATCAAAATCTCAGCCAATTGCTCAGGAGGTGCGGCCCCAATCACGATCGGTAAAATCTCAAATGAAGGCAATTGCACTTGTAAAAATGGCAATTGCACTTCTAATGCGTGCTCTTGCAGATCGGCTTCAGGGATAAAGCCCAATTGTGCTGCCAGCTCTTTACTCGCTTCGGAGACTTTAATCCGGCCCAATGGGGTCTGGTAATCATCAAAAGCACAGACAGAAACCCCACGTAAAGGCATACGATGGGCCGGGCCCAGCAAAAGAATACGCCAGTGTTTGCTTTTATCGATTTGGTCGAGTTGGCGGTAAGCACTGCCAGCCACCGGGCCAGAATAGATATAGCCCGCATGGGGTGCCACGATTGCGCGCAATGGCTGATCAAAGCGGGCCGTCACTTTGCCATTGGCCAGATGCTGCTCTACACTTGCACGCAAAGCCTGAGCTTCTTCTGGGTAAAACATTCCGGCCACAGCCGGATAGCGGGTATAGCTCATGTTTTAACCAGTCTTTCGAGATTGGATTTCAAATAGCCAATCAATTCTTTAGCTGAATCGTCATCATAGCCTTTGGCATGCAATTTTTCAACATTTTCCTTGATTTCAGCCTGATCTTCAGGAGTTTGACTATCGAGACTGGCCCCTTCGAGGTAAAATAGCAAATCATCCAACTTTTTCTCGATATCTTGTTGGCGATCTTGATACATGCGATCCCGGGCGTCGGCAATCCTTGACTCATAGATCTGGCGAATATTTTCTTCGCGAGAGCGCTCAGGCTTGACCCGCGCAGTAAAATCAGACCAGAAAGCCTGCCGCTCGTCATCGCTCTGAGTTTTGCCAAAGATCAGATTTTCTCGGTCTTTTAAGAAAATCGGTGTAATTTTGTTGCCTGCCTGATCTTTGATCTCAGCTTTATCGACAAAAATCGTTTTTAAGCCATTGACCAGATAGTTCTGAATCTGTTCCACAATCTGATCTTCATAATCAAAGCGGAAAACATCCCGCATTTCGATATTGATGATACGGAAATACTCATCATCAAGACTTTCTAAAAGCGCACTGTAATCAGTTTTGGAAGCTTTCAAAAAGGGATAATCATCGCGTTCATGACGAATCACATCATTGAGCTTTTTCATCATCGTAATCGGTGACAAAAATCCGTTCGGCGCATCAATCATGGCCCGATCTATGATTGCGTCCACTTCACGGTACGAGAAATTATAGGTCCGGCCTTCGTTCCATTCGGCAAAAATCACATCCAGGTGGCGTGTAATCAGGGCATTTTGATCTGCATTCAAATGATGGGCATTGGCGACATCGTCAGGTACACGCTGTAAATGGTAAAGCTTGGCTTTGTCCAGTAAGCTAAAGGCTTTGAGTTTGGTCTCCATTTTTTTGAGATCGTCGACCTTATCGTAACCGTCATAAGACTCGTTTTGCATGATCGGTTTCAAGCGACACATCACGCAGAACAAAGCAAATAAGGATTCTGTATGGGGAGCAATATGGTAGTAGGCCCGCAGATCATCCATTTTGGTTTTGTAGATCTCAGACTCAATCGCATAATCCAACAAATAGGGCACATTGATGATTTCTAAACGCGTGCGGAAGCGATTGTACTCCGGGTCTTGTTTGAGCAGATTAAATTTCTCGGGGTTGATCGAACCGGTGATCATAATATCGAGGGTATAGCGTTCGCCATCAATATTGAGCTTGCGTTTATCATTAAAAAATTGCGAGACAAATTGCAAGATGCCTTCGAGGGAATCTTCCATCACCATCACGCCATTAGACGATTTTGATAAGGGCCCGGTCAGCTCTGGCACTTCGATATTTTTCAGTAAAAAAGGATGCCTTTTACGCTGAACATAATAGGGCTGGCGGGCTTTTTGGGTCAAGAAGACAGGATTATTGCCCGGATCTATCACTGAGATTCCTTCTTGATAGGTCTTAGAAACATAGGTACGGCGAATCCGGATATGGCGTTCAGCCAGCCTGAGCACATCGTCGGGGCTGTACTCAGTTAAGACTTTTCGCTTGGTTTTATAGACATTAATGATCTCTTGCAGAATCTTATAAGCCTGGGGTGAGAGCTCATTGTCCATCAGATATTTGCGTGGGCTCTCACCAAAGTATTTCAGGCGCGAATCTTTCTCATAGAGCCAGGCCGGTGAACAACCGGAATCATCAACAATTTTATCGAGCTTTTCGTCATCCATAAAAGCAAAGGTAAAATTATCGCCATATTCTTTCATAGCAGTCGTAAACCCGACCTGTTTGCCCTGGTCTTCGTCATGAGGGAAGACCCACTCAATCGTATAACGCACACCTTCTGGGAGTTTGGAGTATTGCTCAAGCGCATAGGTCAGAGAATTCCAGAGGGTGCTCTTGGCTGAGCCATTGGGACCCACCAACAAAATCATTTTGCTATTGTCACGGCAGAGGGTGGTCAAGATCTCAAACAGACGGGACTGCACATAGCCGTGGCCCATCAGGCGTTCGTCAAGCTTATTGGAAAGCTGCAAGGCATTGAGAGTGGTATAACGACGGCCAAAACGCGAGCTGTGTTCAATGCCATAGTGTTCGAGACAGTCTTTGACATACTGAGGAGCTGAGCGAATCAATTTGGGGCGCAAAGTCATCAATTCACGCCATTCACTTAAAGACAAAATTGCTTTATTTAAGAGCTCGTTTCCACGATCGGTATTGACTTCGTTGTGTTCCATAGCTACCCCAATTGTCTGTGACTTCATTTATACCCTATTATCATAACGCTATACCCAGGCCGGCTTCAAACCCTAAGTCTTTTTTTGTAATCCGACTTCGACCAGAATGCCATCGGGCTCAACAGAGATTAGAGCCAATTGAATCAATTCTTCGCCCGCTTCCAGACGGCGCTGCACAGCGCCCTTAATGTCTTTGGCAGTCAGGGGCCGATTGGATTTGGGCAGTTTGATCTGACGGGTGTAGATCTTCTGGCTCATCGCTCATGCCTCAACTTTCTACAGCAAAACCTTTGGGAGCTGGATTCAGCAAAGTCAAAGGTCTCGCGTTTGCTGATTCGCAGTCTCACAAGGTAAAATCCTGTGTACACCATATTGTATCAGAGAGGGTTTATCATGAGCCAAGCGCGCGAGCTAGAAATTGTCATTTTTGGGGCCACAGGCTTTACAGGCCAACAGACCTGCCGTTACTTTGCCGAAAACGTGCCCCTCAGCGAAACCCGCTGGGCGATTGCAGGTCGCTCAGAGAGCAAACTGAAGGCCATCAGGGAGCAACTCGGCGCTGGCTTTGAAGAATTGCCCTTGATCGTCGCCGACGCCCTTGAAATCGAGCAAATGCGTGAAATGGCCGCCCGCACACAAGTCGTCTTAACAACCGCCGGACCCTATAGCAAGTACGGCTCTTTGCTGATCAAAGCCTGTATTGACAGCCAAACCGATTACGTGGATATCACTGGCGAAACGCCCTGGATCCGCGAAATGATCGATACCCACCATGCCCGTGCGCAGCGCCGTGGGGTCAGAATTGTAAATTGTTGCGGCGTGGATTCAATTCCTGCCGATTTGATTGCACTCTGGCTCAATCAGCAAAGCCAACAAGAATGGGGGGAAGGCCTCTCACAGATCAGCGCCCTTTACAAAGCCCGGGGAGGATTTAATGGGGGCACTGTCGATTCGATGATGACCCTGGCGGATCAAGAGCAGCTCAAACAAATCTCCCAACCCTTTTTGCTTAACCCCGGCGAAGAACAAATCCGCCAGGGCCAGCCGGATCAAATCGGTGTCCGCTGGGATCCCTTTTGGTGGACCTGGACAACGCCATTTTTGATGGCAGCGGTCAATACGCGTGTCGTGCGCCGCAGTGAAGCGCTCTATCGTCAGGCGGGAGAGGTGGCTTATGGCCCGGACTTTAGCTATCAAGAAGCCGCCTGGTTTGACGAAGTCGCTCCGCTGAAATCCCTGGCTCTGGCCGGAGGCAGTCTGCTGTTTGGCAC
>JBBKWI010000006.1:0-4426 GCA_037968875.1 Candidatus Sericytochromatia bacterium
GGGCTTCACGGTCTCAAAGCGCTCCATCACATTTTTGGGGTCAGCAAAATACGATTGCCAGCCCAATTTATTGCCCAGCATAATCGCGCCAATACCAAAAGCATGCGCTAGAGGTAGCCAGTGTAGATCAACGGCATGCTCTGGAATAGAAGGACGATTGAGTTCAATCCAGTCCTTTGAAGAAGCCGCCAAATTGGCATGACTTAACATGACGCCTTTGGGTAAGCCCGTTGTACCTGAAGTATAGATAATTGTCGCCAGATCATCACTTGAAACTTGTTGATAGGCGTTGTCAAACTCACGTTCTAAAGAGAGGCCTGCTTCCAGCGCTTGATTAAAACCTAAAACATGGATACTCAAGCCTTCAGGAGCATCTTCATGATCTAATAAAATCACTTGCTTGACTTGTGACAGCTCGATTTCTTGCAAAACGGGGATAAAGCTGGCGTCACAAAATAAGACTTTTGCTTCAGAATGTTCTAAAAAGTAAGCGATCATATCGCCTTTGCTGGCAGGGTAAATCGGCACCACCACGCCACGGATCGCCTGAATAGCAGAATAAGCGAGTATCCAGGGATAAGAGCTTTGACCCAATATAGCCACTTTGTCTTGAGCTTCTAGACTATGACTCAAATAGCCACCCAGTGCACGGGTTTGGTCTGCATATTGCTGCCAGGAGACTTCCTGATAGAGCTTGTCAGACTCTGGCAGATAAAAACGGGTTTGAGCACCCCATTTTTGTGCTGATTCAAATAAATCGAGCGATTGATGACCTGAATTTTTAAAGGTATTAACGTCTTGACTCATCTTGCTGTCTCCCTGGAAATCGGATGCAATCATTATATGACGTAATCAGTCAGTCTCAAAGTTTCTCGCGCTCACTTAGCATTGACAAATAAATTTTCGACTCATTAATTATTTAAAATCCGAACCCTATTTGCTATTTCTGCGATAGTTGATTTAGCCTGGACATAATGATGACTTAATTCTCTTCAAAACTGATATCAGTGATCACAGTATCCTGACTCGGCTCACCGCCCCCACCACCAGACAAAGCAGCACCCGTTTTGAGAGTTGTAAATGTGAAAGCCTGGGTTGGACTGGTTTGACACTCTCCATTAAAAGCAGCAATTGAAAAACTATATAGTTGCTCTGCATTGAGTCCACTGACGATTATCGTATTCAGTGAAAAGCGTTCTTGAATTCGCTGATCATTTAGATACAGGTCATATTGTAGCGCTGTGGTTTGGCTTAAATGATCCCACTGAATCATCGCCCAGGAAGAACTTGCGTTAACCACCCTAAAGTTTGGAGCCGTGATAGCTACTAACTCACAATTTCCTGTGGGTAAACTCAGCTCAGAAGCAGGCACCAGATTTTGTATTGGCTCAGAATTATCGTTTATGGACGGTGATGGATTTTGATTGCCGGCTGCAGTGTCAGTTGTTTTTGTCTTGTCTGGTGTTTGATTAATTGGCAGAGAGGCTGAGTCAGACGGCGAGGTCGCCCCCTGTTTTGCAGGGGCTGGTCTCCCCTGATTTAGATTAATCTGAGGTGAGAGCACTCCTCCAGGCACACTTAGGCCAATTTGACAGGCCGATAGTGCATTCCCCAAAACTGCCAATACAGTCAATTGCGATAATACTTGACACCAATTTTTTGAAAAAGCATTTATCAAGCGAAATCCTCTATTCTGAAATAATATCTAAAAGATATCCGAACTATTTTCGGCCGGGCTAGCAAAACCCGAAGGTAGAGACCTTAATGGGCCGTTTAAAAAACCAGGGCCAAGGAGCGGGGCAGTGCTTCCGTGAAGTGGAAGAGTTATTAAGCAATTATGAATCTAAAACTGCATTTTCACTCTATCTTGTAGAAAAACTATCATTGCAGTCTTGCTCACCTATGACTTAAGAATAAGTAAGTATTGACACGGTGTCAATACTTAATGCTATGATTGAATTCAGGCTAAGAGACGATTTTTCGCTTAATTTACTCTATTTCCAGCCTCATTACAGACATAAACTTTACATTTAATCGTTTTTAAAAGAGGGAAGCCATGCCAAGACCATTTTCGAGTTCTTTACTTCAATACACGTTGGCAGCCACTTTGTGCGTCGCTTGTAGCCCGCAAAGCAATCCGAATGAAAACGCATTGCCTAATCAAGTGACTGCAAGCAACAAAATAGAGGCCCCCTCCAATAAGACAAATTCCCCTTTGCTAATCCAAACAGGGGAAGTGATTTCAATCCCAGCCAATGATTCAGGCTTTGATCAGATGACCGTGCGCTTTAAAATACCGCAGGAATTTCGGGCTCAGGCGTTAAAGATTGAAGATATTGGATCTTTAGAAGTCTATGTCGAAGGAGATGAAATTGGACAAGTTACGAGTAGTGAAGGACGCGTCCAAATCGATCCCAATCAAGAAGAAATTGTCTTTAATCTTCAAATACCACAAAAAGGTTATCAAAAATACCGTATGGTCGCTGCAGTGCCCTATGATAAGGATGGCCATAAGTTGAATTACGGCATTCTCTATGGTTATTACTTCGCAACACCGGGCACCCATTATGTGAGTTTAAGATATCGTTTCCGGGTGATCGGCGAATTATTTGAATACTTTAAGAACAATCCTGAATTGCGGGCAAAACTAGACTTTAAGAAAATCCAAGCTGTAATCGAAAGTATCATCAAACCGACCAAAGCAGGCTTTGATGTTTTTCCTACGCGCATAGATATTGCGAAATTGGCTAAAATCATAGAAGCTAACGCGGGCCAATTAAATGAGTCTGATCTGCCGGCCATAATGGAGACAGTCAGAAAATTTGCTGATCTGGAAATTGCTGTCAGAGATCAAAATGGTGAGCTGATTCCCAAAAACTACCCTTATGCTATCAAATTGCGCAACTCAGACCCTACCAGCAAAATTCAAGATTACCCGCCACAGAGTAAAACGCTTACGGTTGAGAATGCAAACCCAAGCCTGGATACGATGAGCTGGAAAACCATTGCTTATCTTGAGAAATATCAAAAAATTAATGATATCGGTTCTGTCAGTATCAAAGCTGATGGAAGCTTCACCCAGCACAAGGGGGGCCTAGATAATCCGCTCAGATTAACATTACCGCCAGCTGTAGGCAAAGTGGGTGAGCAATGCGGCATCTCTGAAACGGCCACTCTCCAAAGCCAGGGCAAAAACTATCTTTCTCTGAGTCAAGGATTTTATCTTAGTCCTGACAATATCAAAGCCAGCCTGGCTAATCAAAACTTCCAAATCACAATGCCTCTGAGTGAAGCAAACGATCAGAACATGCTGGTCATGAAAAATGCAAACTTAAATCCAGGACTTCAGCAATTAAAAATCAGCAACCAGGCTGGAACGTTTACGACAGAGACGCCGATACAAGTTAAACAAGTCATTGAACCGCGCCTCGATCCCGAATTGTGGCCGGGTGGCTTTGAAGCCAAACTGGTTGCTAAAGGAAGTAAATTCAATATCCAGGCGATTGCCTATAGCCCTGACGGGCAACTTTACGCAGCAGACCAGTCTGGAATTATCTATCGTCAAGCCAGTAAAAGCGTTCAGGCAGAAGCCGTGATCGGTCTGAATCGTAAAAGCAATCTTTTGGATCTAAAGTATGCTGAAGGCATTGAACCGCTTAATCTTGCATTAAGCACGAATGATTCTCAACTAAAGAATATCAAAGTCACCCCTCAGGGGCATCTAATTTTAGTTGCTTATGATAGCCTGGGTTTTATACCCGCAAAAGACGGGGTCTATTATGGCATCGAAATGAAAGCGGGTCTCGCTTATCGGATTGCCAGCGAAAAAGACTCTAAGTTCAAGTTGGCTGCCTATGATCTGACCTTTGACTCTGACCTAAATTTATTTATCGCCAATTCTGATTATTATAATCTGCTCTTATTGGCCAATTCTGAAACAGAAGTCTATGGTGTTAAATCCAAAAGCGGTCAGATGAGTTTACTCGCTGGCTCTGAAAAAATTCAAGAAAGCGTCGGTGACAATGGCCCCTTAGTAGATGCTGGTTTTGGATGGACAACGGGGATTACACTTGATAAACAAGGACGCTTTGGCACTGCTGAGAGCCTAATCTTAACGGATTGCAAAGGGAATAGCGTCCGTCATATCGATCGCAATACGCGCTTAATCACCAAAATTGTCGGCAAAGCTATGCCCGTGAGGAAAGAAGAAGCAGAGAAAGCGCTTGTAGAAAGGGCTGTCGCTGATCTTGCTGAAAAAGCAGAAGCTCGCGCCTTTGTCGCAAAAATAGAGCCTATCCTCGAAAAGAGAGCCGAAGGCGGGGGCAGTTTAACAGATTTAAATTTAGCAATTGAAAAATCATTTGTCAATTTAATTGAAACCCAAAAAGATTTTCTCAAGCTAGAAACTAAATTTGATCCCAGCCAG
>JBBKWI010000007.1:0-40134 GCA_037968875.1 Candidatus Sericytochromatia bacterium
CTGGATATCGACCAGGTTATTTCCGAAGGCATCGTGGTTTACTTTCCTACCTTGCGAGAAGCCATCCGGCATCCCCGAGCGGGTGCACACCCACTGATTGTCAAAGCCGTGGCAACAGGCACACACCGTGTCGATTTTATGATCAAGCCTGAAGACGCGGCTCAAATCCAAGCCTTCGATCAACGCGATCAGTTCTTAGAAAAACTCCAGGTGGTAGCCGTCTTATGAGCATTGTTAAACGATCTATCCTCAGCTTTTCCGTGCTATTGATTTTACCCGGCCAGGTAGCCAGCGCCCTTGAATCTCCTTTGCTGCAAAAAACCCCACAGGGCACGATTGATTGGAACGGGCGTTTTATTGAAAGTGTCGGCATGGGCGTGGCCCCAGCAGGTAAAGAGAACACCGCCCAGGGTAAGTTATTGGCCCAGCGGGCAGCCGTTGCCGATGCCTACCGGCAATTAGCCGAAACCGTCAATGGTGTGCAGGTAGATGCTCAGACGACAGTCAAAGACTATGTTGTGCAAAGTGATCTGATTCGCACCCGGGTCACTGCCACTATCAGGGGCGCTAAACAAGTCGGTGAACCGAAACAAAACAATGACGGCAGCGTCGCGATCACCCTGCGCCTACCGATCTATGGCCATCAACAACTCTCCGGGGCGATTCAACTCAATCAACGCCTGCGCCAAACAAGCCAACCCCAGAGGCTTCAAGTGAATCGCTTTGGCTATAGCCTGGCCCAATTGCAGACGCAGAGCCAATTGTCTCAATTACCCTTACGACCCCAGCGGCTCGCATCTGCTGGGTTTATCCCACTACAACTCGCCCAAAACACAGGCTTTACCGGCCTGGTATTAGATATGTGTACTGCTCCCTTGCAACCAGCAATGTCTCCTGCCGTCTTTGGCGCCGATCAGCAGGTCTATATCGGCAATTATCCAATTGATCCTGATCAGGTTGTCAATCAGGGAGTACTACAGTACTTTGACAATTTTGGGGCCGCCCTTGAGTCTCCTCGCGTCGGCTCGAATCCACTGGTGATTGAAGCTCTGGGAGCACACGCAAATCAAACAGATATCCTGGTCAGCCCGGAAGATGCCCAGCGCATTTTAGAAGCCGATGCCGCCGGACAGTTTCTGCAAGCACTCAAAGTCGTAGTGGCCAGTTTTTAAGTCGAATCAAATGCTATACTGCCTTGCAGAATATACTGCGAAAGGCCAATATTATGGCATTAGAACCCCAATTAAAATCACAACTTGAATCCCTGGCGAACTTGATTCGTCGCGACAGCATCGATCTCACTACCTGCTCTGGCTTTGGCCACCCCACGACCGGCATGTCTGCCACTGATACGGGGTATTTGGTATGAGCCAAGAAAAATTACAAGAACTTTCGGATCACATTGCTGTACTCAGCGCAGAAGGTGTTCAGGCTGCAAACTCGGGTCACCCGGGTATGCCCATGGGCTGCTCAGACATTGGTAGCATTCTTTGGAGCAAACATTTAAAACACAATCCAGCTGACTCAAGCTGGGTCAACCGCGACCGGTTTGTTTTATCTGCAGGTCATGGCTCTATGTTGCTTTATTCGCTGCTCCACCTCTTTGGTTACAACGTGAGTAAAGAAGATCTCACTAATTTCCGTCAACTGGGTTCAAACACACCTGGTCACCCAGAATTTGGCCACACGGATGGTGTAGAAACAACGACAGGTCCACTCGGCGCTGGTATCTCTAATGCAGTAGGAATGGCCCTTGCAGCAAAAATCCAGGGCCAGAAATTCAACAGCACTGATCATACAATTATCGATTCAAAGGTCTACGCAATTTGTGGCGATGGCTGCTTAATGGAAGGCATCTCTTCAGAAGCCGCATCAATGGCAGGCCACCTCGGCCTCGATAACCTCATTCTCATTTATGACTCAAACAGCATTACGATTGATGGATCTACAGATCTCGCTTTTACAGAAGATGTTGGCATGCGTTTCCGTGCTTACGGCTGGGAAGTCATCGCATGTAATGGCAACGATATCGAAGCTGTAGATTCAGCTTTAAGCCTTGCAAAAAAATCTGATAAGCCAGTGATCATTATTGCAACAACCATTATTGGTAAAGGCTCCACAAAAGCAGGCACCCATAAAGTCCACGGCGCTCCACTCGGTGCAGAGGAAGTAAAGACTTTACGTGAAACCCTTCTCGGTGGTGAAGCCTTCGATGTCAGCGATTCGGTGAAAGCTTTCTGTGCTGAAACAGCTGCAGCAGGTGCTGAAGCCCAAAAAGCATGGGAAGCTGATTTTACAGCCTGGTCAAAAGCTAACCCTGAGCTCCGTAAAGAATGGGACGTCTACCAAAACCATGCGCTTCCTGCAGAATTCTCTTTCCCAGAATTCCCTGTGGGTGAAAAAATAGCATCGCGTAAATCGTCACACGCTGTTCTCAATGCACTCGCAGCACAAGTGCCTTACCTGCTCGGCGGCTCTGCTGACCTCGCAGGTTCAAACTTAACTCACCTCGATCACGAAGGCGACATCAACACCGCTCAGTTTGCTGGACGCAATATTAACTTCGGTGTACGTGAACACGGTATGGGCGGCATTGTGAATGGCATGATCAACTTCGGTGGCCTGCGCGTTTACTGTGCAACCTTCCTCGTTTTCGCTGACTATATGCGTCCAGCTATTCGCTTAGCAGCACTGATGAAAACACCGGCAATTTACGTCTTTACGCACGACTCATTCTTCGTTGGTGAAGACGGCCCAACTCACCAGCCCGTTGAACATAAAGCAGCTTTAGAGTGTATTCCTGGCCTGACTGTTATTCGTCCGGCTGATGCAAACGAAGTCAAGGCAGCATGGGAAGTGGCCATCAGAAAGACCGAGGGTCCTATTGCACTGCTGATGTCGCGTCAAAACCTCACAACGCTTGCTGAAACAGTCAATAACGATCTGGCTAAAGGTGCTTATGTGGCTAAAACTGAAAGTGGTGACTCGATTGACCTGATCCTAATGGCATCGGGTTCAGAACTTGAGCTCGCTCTTGAAACGGCTAAAAACATGGAAGCTGATGGCAAGTCAGTTCGTGTTGTATCTATGCCCTCTTCAACTCTTTTCGAAGAACAGAGCGCTGAGTACAAAGAAAGCGTACTTCCGAGCACAATCAGCAGTCGTTTCGCAATTGATTACGGCTCCTCAATGAGTTGGTATCGCTATATCGGACTTCAGGGTGCACACCACTGCCTCGACCGTTTCGGCGAGTGCGGTCCTGGTGAAATAGTTGCAAAGCACTTCGGTTTCACCAGTGAAGCGCTGACAGCTAAAGTTAGCGACTATCTTGCATAAAATTGCCGTGCATGCTGCCCCTGAATCAGGTAGCCCTGAAGCATTGATGGCCAAGTATAGTATCGATGCCGATGCCGGCATTGCAACCGGCAAAAAGCCCTGAATTAAGTACTCATTTTAGTCCCAAAAGCCCCCAGAAGCAGCTAAATAGCTTCCCGGGGGCTTTTTATTTGGCCGTCTGACTGGCAAGCAGCTTGCAAGCCTTGTTATAATTTAAGTAGAAATGTTTTTTAAGAAAGAGAATTTTATGTCAACCTTGACCCAATCCAAACAAGATTACAAAGTAAAAGATATGTCACTAGCTGCCTGGGGCCGCAAAGAAATCATCCTGGCTGAAGCCGAAATGCCCGGGCTGATGGCTCTGCGCACAGAATACGCCAACCTCAAACCTCTCAAAGGCGCTCGCATTGCTGGCTGCCTGCACATGACGATTCAAACCGCTGTTTTAATTGAAACCCTGGTCGACCTCGGAGCAGATGTGCGCTGGTCTTCTTGCAATATTTTCTCCACCCAAGATCACGCCGCTGCAGCTATTGCTGAAGCAGGCGTCCCTGTCTTTGCCTGGAAAGGCATGAGCGATAAAGAGTTTGACTGGTGTATCGAGCAAACTCTGTTCTTTGACAACGAAAACAAAACCCAGCCCTTGAACATGATTTTGGATGACGGTGGCGATCTGACCAATATGGTCTTTGATCTCTTCCCTGAGCTGGCAGCAGGCATCAAAGGCCTCTCCGAAGAAACCACCACTGGCGTCCACCGCCTCTATGAGCGTATGGAAAAAGGCACTCTCGTAATGCCTGCCATTAATGTCAACGATTCTGTCACCAAGTCTAAATTCGACAATAAATACGGCTGTAAAGAATCTCTAGTAGATGCCATTCGCCGCGCAACCGATGTGATGATGGCCGGCAAGGTCGCTGTCGTCGCTGGTTATGGCGATGTAGGCAAAGGCTCAGCAGCTTCTTTACAAGGTGCTGGCGCCCGCGTAATCGTGACAGAAATCGATCCTATCTGTGCTTTACAGGCAGCAATGGACGGTTTCCAGGTTTTGAAAATGGAAAATGCAGCCCCTCTGGCTGATATCATCGTCACCGCTACTGGCTGTCGCGATATCATCAATCCTGCCGCTTTCAAACTCATGAAAGACAAAGTGATTGTCTGCAATATTGGTCACTTTGATATCGAAATCGACATGGCCTGGATCAACGAGAACTACGGTCACACCAAAGACGAAATCAAGCCTCAGGTCGACAAATACACGATTGATGGCAAAGACGTGATCATCCTGGCAGAAGGTCGTCTGGTCAACCTCGGCTGCGCCACTGGCCACCCTTCATTCGTAATGTCTAATTCATTCACCAACCAGGTCCTGGCTCAGCTCGAACTCTGGCTGCACACGGATCGCTACGAAAACAAAGTCTATATGCTGCCCAAGCATCTCGACGAAAAAGTAGCGCGCCTGCACTTAGACAAACTGAGCGTTGAGCTTGAAACCCTAAGCGACACTCAGGCTGCTTATCTCGGTCTGCAAGTTGCTGGCCCTTATAAGCCTGAGTTCTATCGTTACTAAAACCTAAGCACTTATTAAAACGGCCTCATAAAGAGGTCGTTTTTTTGATTTTTGGCTTTGGATCCTCGTCAATCAAAGAACCTTGCTATAGTGCAGTATGCGAACTCAACTTTATCACCCCTCAAGCCAAACCCACGAGACCGGCTCAGTCGAACTGATCGACGCCTGGGAAAAGGACCCTGAGTCCATTCTGTGGCTGGATTTCCCAAATGAAAATCCCGCCGTAGAGAAAGTGCTAATGAAGGAGCGTTTTCAGCTGCACAGTCTGGCAGTTCAAGACGCCACCCGAGACCGGCATCCTCCTAAATTCGAACGCTTTGATAACGTTCTTTTCATAATGTTGCGGGGCTTAACAGCAGAGACCGAAGACATCAATTTCGGAGATCTGACGGTGGCGATCTTTATTGGTGAACGTTGTCTACTGACACGGCATTCTGAAACGTCGCCAAGTACGGACTGGCTCTGGAATAAAGTGGCAAAGGACCCGGTGCATTTGCGAGATGGGCCTCAGCGTCTGGCGATTCAGCTTTTGGGTCGCGTCGTCAAGCGCTACGTCCCGATCCTTCAGGCCCTGGAACCCCGTCTTGAAATACTCGAAGTAGAGATCTTTCGCAACCCAAAAGATGAGATGATCGAAGAATTATCGATCTATAAATCTCGGCTCACCAGACTCCGCCGGATTCTGACCTACCACGATCAAGTGGTCAAGCAAATTCGTGACGATACCGAATCCGGTATCTCTGATGACTTACGCCACGAATTGACAGACGTTCATGAGCATCTGGAGCGCTCTCTTAGCCTGGCTCAGATGTATTATGAACTTTCTAGTGACTTGATCGACAGCTATATCTCTCTGGCTTCACATCGTCTTAATCACATCATGCAAGTCTTGACCATCGTGACAGTGATTTTCGTTCCCCTGACATTTTTAGCCGGCATCTACGGCATGAACTTCGACTATATTCCTGAGCTCAAATTCCGCTATTCTTATTTTATTTTGCTCGGCGTGATGCTCCTGGTGACAACGGGGCTCCTGGCCTATTTCCGCAAGAAAAAATGGTTATAGTGAAACGTACAATCCGACGCGAGCCATACCCTACCTTAATAAAGCCAAAGCTTAGACTAAGCAAAATTTGAGCTTTGCACTTTAGACTGGTTACAAGAGTCACTGAAAAATTAGCTAAAACTCAATTATAATCATAAATACTGCTTAGTTTTGATCCCTTGTAGTGAAAAGAAGTTAAATATTTAAATGTCCTTTAAATCAGTCGTGGGGCTTGCCACCCTTTTTGTCGGCTTGCTTGCACCTGCTGCCGGGGCTTGCCCGACACAATATGCACAGCAAGGCCCGACAAGATGCGCCTTAAAACCTCAGGAGCAATATCTGGTCTATCTGGATTTAGGTCGGCTCTATCGCCAGCAAGAAAGCTATCGTCAAGCCGAGCAAGCTTTTGAAGCAGCACGTTATTTAGGAGACCCGGTCGAGCCCTTGATCGAATTGGGAGTAACCCAGAGTACGCGCCAGAATCCGGCAGCGGCTGCTGTCTATTTTCAAGAAGCCCTGGCTTTGTTACAAGCTCAACCTCAATTGAGCCTGATTGACCGCCTCGCTTATGAACAAATCCAGGCAGAAGACTGGAGCGGCGCACGCTCGGCTCTGCTTTTGTCTCTCAGCCAGGTCAATAGCGCAGCCAAAAACTTACAACTGGGCCAGGTTTACCAAAAATTAGCACAAGATCAGCTAGCTACTGCTGCTTTTGGCAAGGCCCACCAGCTGTATTTACAAACCCAGGCTCTCGCTCCTGTGGCTTTGGCCACGGGCCTGCGTGAAACACAGCAATTGCGTTTAGCCGAAAGCTGGTTGCGGCAATACTTAAAGCGTGGGCAAAACACAGCGATTGAAACCGCTCAATTTCAAACAGAATTGGGCTTGATACTGGCATTACAACAACGCCCGGACGCCAATCTCTATTTAGAACAAGCCACCCGCCAGGTGGATATTCTGGACTCTGGCTATAAACTGATGCTAGCTTCGGCCTGGCGTGAACAAAAAAACTACGCCGTCGCAGCAGACATCTATCAACGCTTAATTGATCAGACCCCGCGCCGCTTTGATCGGGTATTGGCCCTGGCCGACAGTCTCTTTCAGATCGAAGACCCACGGGCAGAACGTTTTTATCTGATTGCCTACGATATATTGCCAGGCAAAGCCGATGACGGGCAATTGCGCACGCTGGCCTATGGGCTCAAAGACTTTGACCCGAGCAAATCCCTGAACAGTTTTCAGCAAATTCAGAGCCCCAAGATACAAGATTGGCTGGAGCAAGGCTATCTTTTGCGCGCTTTGCAACGAGACCCTGAGGCCTTGAGTGCTTTTCAGTCAGCAAGCCAATATTTGGCTAGCGATACGCCGGTCACGGTCTACCAAAGCCTGGCCTATCATTTGATTCAATTGCAAGCTTATCCCGAAGCCTTGAGCGTGCTACAAATGCAGGAGCGCAATAGTCAAACCCCATTCCCCCACGCCTTGCAATTGGCCCAGGTTTACTTTGCTCTCGAGCAACCTGCTCAGGCCCGGATAGCTCTTGCTGAACTGATTCAAAACCCACCGGATTCCGCAGACGATCGCTTAAGTTTAGCCGCTGTCTTAGTAGAGCAAGAGCAAAGTCAGGCAGCTCTGCGTTTGCTGCAGCCCTTCCCGGTCAAAAGCGCCGCCCGCGATTTACTGCTGGCAGAAATCTATCGTCAGCGACAGCAAGAGAGCCAGGCCTTGGCTTTGCTCAGGCCACTGGTCAGTCAAAGCAAAGGCTTAAGCTTAAGTCAGCAGCGCCAATTGGCATTGGCTTTACTGGATCTCGAGCAACACCAAAGTGCACGCGCATTGCTCCTGAATCTACCCGACCAACAAACACTTAATCCCAGGACAGCCATCGATTATTCGCAAGACGCTGAATGGCAAATCGCTCTGGCACGCAGCTATTTACCTGACGATGCCCAACAAGCCCAGCCCTATTTGCAACAGGCCGAGCAAATCCTGACACAGCAAGATCGACCCCCTCTGCGTCTCTTAAAACAATTGGGATATGCTTATCATCTGAGTAAAGCCTATGCTGATTCCCGTCAGGTCTATACCCAGGTGCTTGAGCGCAGTCCAGCAGATCGAGATGCCCTGACCATCCAGGCTTATCACTGGGATCAAAGTGGACGATTTAGCCAGGCGCTAGCCGCCTATGATCGTGTACTCAAACTTTACCCTCAAGAAAAAGAAGTCCATTTTAATCGCGGCTTGATTTATCAGGCCATGGGGCAACGCTGGCAAGCCCTGGCTGACTTCCGTCAGTCGGCCCCACAAGCCAGCCTACAATGCCAGGCATGCAAACTCAGTCAGCAGCTCTTTCGCCAGCAATGGGCCTTAAACTCCATTTTGGATCAAGATTTGAACCTACAAGCAGGCACGCAGGATCTATTTATTGGTGGCAATTACAGCCGCTTTATTGTCAGCTCAGCCCAATCAAATCTCGAATGGAATCTGAACAATCCCTGGGACGCTCATCAACCTGATCTTTTGGCTGAGCTTAATGCGGGTCTCAGCCGGCATCAGGAATTGGGCACTGACAATTGGTTCAGCTTTAATCGTTATCAAGTCGGCACGGCTCTGAGTATGACCCAGTACCCTGAAAGCGGCCCCCATCGCTGGCAAATCAAGCCTTCGTTTGACTATCATTATGCCCAGGCCGATCCCGCTGAAATAGCAGCCGTACAATCGGGTCGACTCAAGCTGATTACGAATCTCGATCCGGTGCGCCAGTGGAGACTGGGGCTCGGCGGGGAGCTGGCCTTTGGGCAAGCCGATTTATTTTTGGGCGCTTTTTATAATTATGGTGCCGAAGCAAAAATTTCCTGGTTTCCAGATCTCTGGGAATTCACTTATCTAGCGGGGCTCCAAAACTACCAATTTTTGTCAGCAGCTGATCAGGTACGTCAGGTCTATCGTCAACTGAACAGCCTACAAGTGGTTTATTTCGGTGAGCCCTTCGCTTACCGTGGCAATTTCGATATCAGCCCGATTTTTGGAGAGCTCACGGATCTCAATCTCAATAGCTTGCAACGGGTACAATTTCATCTAACGGATCAACTCGCTCTAAAAGCCGAGGCTGAATCCCATCATTATTTGAGCCAGGAGCAACGCTTTCAAAATGTGCTCTCACTGCAAGCAGCCGGCAGCTGGAAATTGCCTTTGCCCTGGCAGTTTCCGCTCTATCTTCAAATTGGCACCCGCTGGAACTGGTTTTACTCCGGGGATCAAACTCCGACTCCCAATCTCTTTATTAACTTGCGCTCAGAGGATGGCGTATGAAGCCAGCAGAACAAGTCGATCAAGAATGGGAAGCAGCTGCCCGACTGAAACGAAACCAGATTCGGGCAGGGATCCTGCTGGGTCTGGGTTTGCTAATTCATTTTTTACTCTTGCAATGGGGCTCTTATCAAAAATCGTATGATGCTTATACCCATATCTTCTTTTCATCCCATTGGCTGAATTCCTGGTGGAATGATTTTGAGCCCCGCTGGTATACGGGTTTCTCGATCTTTACTTATCCACCATTCTCACATCAATTAGTGGCATTAGCCGCCAAAGGTATCGGTTTAGAGCCAGCTTATAAAGTGATGCAAACCCTGGCCCTGGCGGGGATGACCCTGGGCATGTATCGTTATACGCGGATCTGGTTTAGCCATTCTGTTGCCCTGGTTGCTGCCGTTTTATGTCTCTATTTGCCTTCCTTAGCGATGACGGTACATTTATTTGGGCAATACCCTAACACAGTCAGCCTGGCATTGGTCTTTAATCTCTTGCCTTATGTTGATCGGTGGCTAAAGCAAGGAGACTGGCGCGATCTACTCAAAGGTGAGCTCTTGCTGATTCCAGCCGCATTTACCAGTCTATTTGCTAACTTTTTAGGGATTTTCTTTTTTGCCTTGCCAATTCTGGTCTTTCATATTTTATACGCCTGGCGGGAGCGTAATCTACAGCGTGGCGGGCAATTGATCTTACTGATTTGCTTAGGTATCATCACTCTTTTTGGCTGCTTAGCGCCCTTTTTCAACTATATGCAGGGTCATCCCTTTGAGCAAATGCAGATCCCACACGCTAGCCGTGACAATGTCTTACTTTTTAACATGGACAATTACTTTATGTTTTATGGGCTTTATGGCCCCTATCTATTATTGTTACCCGCTGTACTGGCTTATATTTTTTGGCAACGCAAATACTGGAGCTTTGTCTTTCCGATTCTCTCTTTGGCCTTATTTAGCACCGGTGGGGCGACAGAACTCAACCGTGTTTTATTGGGCTCCTTATTCGATATTCTCACCTTTGATCGTTTTTCTTTTTGGATCACCCTTTTATTGATCCCTTTAAGCGCAAAAATGCTGTTACATGGCTGGGAATTACTCAGACAATACCTGCCTTCACGTGCCTGGCTTTATGCTCTGGGCAGTCTGGGTTTTCTGATCTATTTTGCCTTTTTTGCTCTGAACGCTTTGTCTTTTGCCTGGAAACCATTACCCGAAAAACTGGACTTAGAACCAATTATCGCCGTGCTAGAGCAGGATCGCTTTCAAGACTTCCACTATCTCACGCTAGGGATAGGTGGCAATAACTTATCGGCACTGAGTACGTATTTACCAAATCGTTCCATCGATGGCAATTATAATTTTGCCCGGCGCATTCCTGAGCTCAATCAAGCCCCGATTGCTTTGCTCGATGACACCAAGTACTATGGAGATCCAGCAATAGATAGCCTGGCAAAACTGATCCTGGACCCCAATAAATACCATCTAAAAACCATTTTGCTAAAAGACCAATACTATACCCCCCTACTCAAAGCCACTTCCTGGATTAAGATCCAGGATTTAGATCAGGGACTCGAAATCTGGCAGAGCCAATTGCCCGTCACTCCATTCCCTACTGACCCGGTTGAAAAAGCACCGGATTGGGCGCTTTGGCTATGGGCATTGCCCGCTTGCGCTAGCTTTTTGATCTATCTACTCTATCTATTGGGCGAGCGCACCAAACAGGTCTGGGCCTTATGAAGCTCAAGCTCTATCGACTCATACTGTGTCTCTTTATTTCTGGGGCACGTCCCCTAACGGTACCCGAGCCTAGTGCGGGTTCAGACAAAATGGAGACGGTAAGTCAGGAACACAAAGCTGCTCAAAGCCAGAGCGAAGCTCAAGGGCAGCAAGCCCCTGTGCTCGTAAAAAAATCGAGTCTAGAAACAGCCTTAATCGATGAGGGCTCAAAAAGACAGAAAGTCGTTCAGGAAACACGTCCCCATAGCCTGATTTATGAAACGCAGACCAAGCCCTTGCCTAGCCTGACAGATCTGGCTAACGATAAAGAAACCCTCCTACGCTTTAAAAACTTAGCAGCCTTGCGTTTAGAGCTCAATCTACATGCCCTACCCAGGCCCCAGGCCTTGCAAGCCCTGATCAGAGCCATTCGTCTGACAGGCTTTCAAACAGAACTGGTATTGTCAGTGGACCCCATCAAGGCCACTCACTCTGACCGGCCAGACCAGACAGGTGCGCAGCTCAAAGACTTTCAAGACTGGTTGCAGGCTCTGGACAAGCCAGCAGGCTTAGACTTAATCGCTATCTCAGTGCAAGACAGTGATCTAAACTTTGTACTCTGGCAGCAAGCTTACCAGATCTTATCAGCTCACAATCAGGCCCCTCGTATCGGCCTGGCTTTTGCTCAGATTCGTGCTTTGCTGCGTTTTCAGCGTCTGCAAGACAGCTTAAAGAACCCCAAAACACCAGATCTTTATCTCTTTCAGTTCCGTCAGCAACAACATGAGCTCTTAAAACATCTCAACCGCTTAAAGCAAATTTTACCGAAAACAGCAGCATTGCAGCTGGCCGACTTTGCTGTTTCTCCGACGGCTGATGAATATGACCAAACCTGGTCTTATCGCTTTGCTTACTTCTTTTCAAAACAAAATAATTTACACCCAGCACCAGCGCGCTTACGAGATCAGCAGCAGTCTCAGTCTTTTTTGCCCGGCCTGCTACGCTCAGATCAAAGCATGCGGCCAGCTTTCTGGTTAAGCCATATCTATTTTCATGTCAACCGCATCGATTTAGATGAGCACAAGCTCACCTCAGCTCTTTTCGAGAAACTACCAGATCCACAAACACAAGTATTTAAAGCAGATGCGGTAGATTTTGTACAGCACTTTATGAATACGCTCTACAAAGTCAATCCTCAGGACTCGGTCCTGGTCTATACACCCAATAAAGATAGTCAATTATTTTACGATTACCTTAAGTTTCAAACAGAAGAAAGCCTCTTAAACTCACATTTTGCCCGTCTCAAAGAAATCGAAATTTTATCCAGCCCGGTGCAAGACTCCAGGCAGCCTCAGACCTTGCAGATTCGCAATCGCTTTGTGACTTCTCTGGGAGACTACCGCTTTGAGCAAAAGCTGAGTTTCCAACAAAAAAAACAGACCTGGCAAGTCTCAAATATTAGCGAACCCCAACTCAGTTCAGATTTTAAAACCTATCAGCGTATCCCCAGTAAACAGACCATAGAGGCTGATTTTGATCCCCAATTCAAAGTCAACTGGCAAAGCTTTCAAAGCAAGCAAAATGACCCGAGTGACCTTAACGATCAGATCCTCTGGTTTGAGATAGAAAATCCAAATCAGCAGCCTCTGGATGCCCAACCAGTGAGCTTAACCCATCAGGGCAATCAAACCGTCTACGCTCCTGAACCCATCTTTTTTGAATTTTTCAAGCGTGTATCTGGTGGGGAGCGCATTCAGGGATTGCTCAGTTATCCCTCTGATTCAAAAGCCCACTACCGCATGCAAATCAAAGCGCAAGAGCCGAGCCGCGAAGGGCCACGGATCTTTGAAGTCAAGCCCGAAATACGCTCGGGTCAGCAAATTAAGCTCAATATACATAACCCCCTGCTTGAACGCTTGCTGTTACCAGGTATATCGCTGCAAATCAAAACAGCCCAACGCTTACACCAATTGCTCTATGTATTGCCCCAGGCTTTATTGCCCCTGGAGCATAAATCTTATCTACTAGATCTACCGGCTGGAATCTCTGTCCAGGAAGCCCAAATTTTAGCGCGTGGGGCGGCCTTTCCGATTATCGATTTAGAAATTAATCTCGATGATGCCTTTCGAGCAGAACAAGTCGGTCATCGTTTAGAGGCCTTAGCCAAATATAGCGAAGTCTTAGCCCGTTTTGGGGATCAACTCAAAACCAAACGACGGGAAGGCCTGATTTATAAAGTCGTGATTTTGAATGCCGAACTGAAAGGGGAGACTGAGGCCCTGCAGGTCCTCGATAGCCAGCTCAAAAGACATCCCAGTTTAAAATTTGAGCGTTTGTACCTGGATCTGGCAGAACTATTTTCCGATCGCAATCGCCCCCAGATCGCGATAGAAATGCTTAAACGCTTACATCAGTCTCAGCACTATAGTTTGAATTCCTGGCGCTTATTGGGTTATTTAAATAAACAGCTCAAGCATTATCCTCAGGCTATCCAGGCTTATCAAGAAGCCTTAAAATTAGCCCCCGACAATACAAACACTTTGATTAACCTGGGCGATTTACAGCTTGAGATCAAGCACTTTGCTCAGGCCGGTAAATACTACGAACAGGCTTTAAAGCATGTGCAAATCCCCTCTTTATATAAACAATTGGCATATGCTTATCAGCGCCAGGATAAACTAGCTCAGGCGATTCAGGCTTATCAAACTTACCTTAAGTTCGGAGCAGACCCCGCAGTCTATTTCACAATAGCTGAACTCTATCAAAAACAAAGCCAATGGCCACAAGCTCAGGTCTGGTATCTCAAATACACATCAAACTGTCGCAACTGTCGACCAGAAGCCTGGCGAGAACTGGGCTATATCCATAAAAAACAGGGACACAATCAGGCGGCTATTACGAGCTATAAACATTATTTAAGCTTACGTCAAGATGCTAAGATCCAACAAGAACTGGGGAATCTTTATCTGAAGCAAGGGCAAAGCGCCCAGGCCCTCTACTGGCTCAAGCCTCTGGCACTGGCCTGTTCCTGCCCAGCACTCAATCAACAAGTGGCTTATCTGCTCAAACACAGCGGGCAATATGCTGCAGCGGTGACTTTTTATCAACGTGCACTCCGCCAAGGCTCATCATCCGCTGCCTTATGGCGAGAGCTGGCCTATACAGCTCAGAAAGCTGGCCTGAGGAGTATTGCAATTCAGGCCTTTGCTCGCTTACAAAGCCGCAAACAAGCCCAAACCAGCGACTTGCTTGCCCTGGCAGCACTTTATCGCCAGAATGACCAAAACAAAAAAGCCTTGCCCTTATTGCGTTACTTATGGCAAACGCAATCCAGCGAGCCCAATTTACAGGCTTATTTGGCCTCAGCTCTCGACGCTCAGCAAACGCAAGGTGTGGCAGCCTTTTTATTGAAGTCAGCGCAACCCAAATCGCCCCAAAGCTTATATCTGGCAGGGCGTGTGCTGCGTGAAGCGGGCTATTTTAATCAGGCAGCAGATTATCTCCTGCTTGCTGTACGCAAAGCACCCCGTCCGATTGTCGATTACTATCGTCAATTGTCACTGGCTTACCAACAAGCAGGACAAAACGAATCGGCCATTTTCTGGTTAGAGCAATTGCAAAAAGACTGTTATCAGCGGCAACCCCTACGTCAGAGCTTGGCCTCGTCAGATAGTGCTTCAGGTGTCTGGTCTCGAAAATAGGTTTTGATATTCTGAAACAGCCTGGGATCTCCCACAATCGTAAGAATAGCCAATAGCAGTAAAGTTCCTAAGCCCAGCACCCTGCCAGCAGCAACCAAAAAGACCACTTCTTCTTTGCTAAGAGCAATCACCGTGGTGTATAAAAAATGTGCTGACAAATCAACGGTGCCCAGTCCTATCGGCAATAAGCTCAGAACCGAAGCTATTGCCACAATCGCATTGATGCCAATAATCAAAAGCAGTGGCCCATTTAAACCCACCGCCTTTAGAATTAGCCATTGAAAGAGGCCATCAGCAACCCAGGCCATCAGTGTCAGAAGCAGACTTGGACTAAAGTGCAAAAAAGTCTGCAGAGGTGCAGTCCGCCATAGCTGTAAGCGCTCAATCAAGAGCGGGGGGATCATATTTTGTAGACGCTTTGAAAAGCGAAATAAAAGCATCAGACCAACACAAAAACAGAGCAGGCAAGCCAATAAAATTAGACTCAAGCTTAAGATTGGCAGCTCACTGTCTTTTAAGACCAGAGCAGCAAAAATGGCACTGGCAATGCCCAACGCGAGTAAATCCATTAAGCGCTCAATAACCATCGTGATCGTTGCTGCTGCCCATTGACCAGGGTATTTGCGTGTCAGTAAAAAAGCCTTGCTAAACTCACCGGCTCGGCCAGGCGTTAACACGGCAAAAGAAATCGTTAACACCTGAGTTTTAAAACAATAGGCATACGAATGCGGTAAGCCAAACAAGACTGTCAACTGTCGCAAGCGCTCGCTTTTCAAAATAAGCCCCATAGCAGAAACCCCAGCTGCCAACACCAAAACTGCTGTACTCGACTGCTGCCAGAGAACTTGTAATGCCTGAGAGTTAAAATCACGGCCCAGCAAAAACAGCATGCCTCCCAGCGTCAGGGCGAACAAGAAAAGCTGAATCCATTTGAGACTTTTTTTGATGGCGAGGGGCATCGCTTTAATTCCTATCGTTACCGTTTTGATAAAAGATGAGCTGGCATTGGCTTAGCAAGCGGATCTATTCTCCCGTATCATAACAAAAGTATGTTTGGCTTTTAGGCATGGGAGAGACTTTAAATGAAATCGACTCACGCACGGACCCGCAGCTCTGTTTTCTTGAGCCTCGGCAGTTTAATCAGCGGCATTTGCAGCTTGTCTTTGTCGGCCTGTGCAGCAGCAACACATCCTCAGATTCAGGATCAAGGTTTTGTCTTGAACCATCAACCCTTTTGGGTCCAGGGCGTCAATTATTATCCCCAAGACACTCCCTGGAGTTTATTCTGGACCCAGTTTGAGTCAGAGACGATTGCTGCAGATTTAGAACGGGTGCAAACATTGGGTTTCAATACGATCCGGATTTTTGTTCCCTTTGCGCAATTTGGGGGAGCGAAAGTCAAGCCACAGTATTTAGAGAAACTACTGAAACTACTCGATCTGGCTGAGCAGAATCACTTATATGTGATCGTGACTTTGTTTGATTTCTATAGCGACTACGACCAGATTGAGCCCGCTAGCCGGCATTTAAAAACTCTGCTTACAGGCGTTGGCAAACACCCAGCGCTACTTGCCTGGGATCTCAAAAATGAAGGCGATTTAGACTACCAGCAAAACTCAGCCAGGATCTTGAACTGGCTGGCTGAAATGTCTAAAATAGCGCATCAAACCAGCCCTGATCAATGGATTACCGCAGGTTGGGCCAGCCCTGACACCGTCTTAGACACCGCTCCCTTTGTCGATTTTTTAAGCTTTCACTATTATGGTCGCGAGCAAGTATTGGATGCTGCCATTCAAAAAATCCAAGCCAGTAGCCAACAGCCGCTGGTGATGTCCGAGTTTGGTTATCATACCTGGCCTCAAAACCCCAAAGACCCCCATATCCCTGAGAATCAATTCAATTACTTCAATGCGGTCTTGGCCGCTAGCCTAAAAAATCAATTGGCAGGCCAAATGGTCTGGGCCCTATATGACTTCCCAGCCAAGCTACGCGAAGACTGGGTCTTGCAATCTCTCTCTTTTCAGCATTACATGGGGATTCTGGGAGCTGATAGCCAAATCAAACCTGGAGCTAAAGCCTTAGAACAAGCCGTCTTTGTGCGCGACGCCCAAACCCACGGGCCTTTGAGCCTTGAGTCCCAGGTCGTTGAACTGCTATTCCGACAGGCCGAAGCCGGCAACGTTAGCTTAGAGACCTGGCGAGAAGATCAAATCATCGCCACTCAAAGCTGGCCAACGCAAGCTGGACTCAATCACTTTAGCTGGACACTTTCGCCTGAGCAAATGCGGGACTTAATCTACTTAAAAAGCCACTGGAAACTGCGAGCAGAAAAAGTCCTGGCTCTCAATGGTCAAGTTTTAGCCAACAGTGAACATCTCTTGCATTTACGCCAAAAATAGGCTTGGGGGGAGAACTATTTTTTCGTTTAGCGCTTCGTCTCTGTTGTCTGAGCCGAGGTTTTGCTTGAAGCTGGGTTAGAAGACAAGCCACCCAATTGTTTGACCAGATAATTTTGCCACTCGGGCAATTGCTTGGGGTTTTGGCTTTGGGTCACCAGATCCCCCACGCTGCTGCCAGATCCTGGGTTTTTTAGATTATTGGCTTGCTGTAATAAGCTAACCAGATCCTGAATATCCTGAGAAGGCGTGCTTTGCTGCACTTCTCGAGCCAATGAAAGCACCTCAGCAAGTGAAGAGCCTTCAGCAAAGACAGAAGCTCTCAAAATCTCTGCAAATTCAGCTGCTGCTGTCGCCAATTTAAAAGAAGCGCTGGCATTCTGAAAAGAGACCACTTCGCTGGCAAATACCTGTTTAGAAATTTCTTTGATTTGATTATTATCATCAATATCCTGGTAACGCACCTTAATTTGTGCGACTTCACCTGATTGCACTTCTGGCTTAAAGCGCACTTCGTAGAGGGCGGTGACACTGTGATTGGAACCGACTTCACCCGCATCCACCGCGTCATTGGTAAAATCATCATCAGCCAGGTCTCTGTTTTCATAACCCATCAAGCGGTACTGCTCGACAAGTTCCGGATTAAAATTGACCTGGATTTTGACATCTTTGGCGATCACTTGCAGGGTACTGGTTAATTGCTGCACAAGAACCCGTTTGGCCTGATCGAGAGAGTCAATATAGGCAAAATTACCATCGCCTTGATTGGCAAGTTGCTCCATCAGCGTATCGTTGAATCCTTCCAGACCAAAGCCCAGCGTGGTGAGGGTAATACCCTGTTCTTTTTCAGCCCGAATTTGGGCCAGAATATCCTCAGGGCCTTTGGCACCAACATTGGCGACCCCATCAGAAACCAGAATCACACGATTAATTGCTCCCGTTTGAAAAGCTTGCTTGGCCTGGGCATAGCCCAACTTAAGCCCCGCTTCGGTATGGGTCGAACCTTCCGGACGCAATTGTTCGATTGCTCCTTCGATAATATTGCGACTGGAAACCGGCGTATGGCCGAGTAACACCCGCGCATCCGTCCCGAAGACGACAATGCCAACTTGATCACTGTCTTTAAGTTGATCTAATAAGAGCTTGATACTCTGCTTGGCCAAACCCAAACGGTTTTCACGGTTCATCGAGCCCGAAACATCAATCACAAAGGTCAAACGTGCCGCTTTGCGATTGCGCGCTAAGACTTCCCGACCTTGTAAACCGACGCGCAGGAGCTTACTGGAGGGATCTCCAAAGAAAGAAGGCGCGATATCAGCCTGGATCGCAAAGGCGCCGTTCAAAGGTTGGGGATACTGATAATTAAAGTAGTTCAAGTATTCTTCGGTGCGTACAGAATCTTGAGGAGGCAATTGTTTTTGGTTATTAATATAGCTGCGGGCAATCGTAAAAGAGGCCGTGTCCACGTCAGCCGCAAAAGTTGAAACCGGATCAGAACTTGTTTCTACAAAAGGATTAATCCCATAGTTTTTAAAGAAGTTTTCACGTAAATCAACAATCTCAGTAACCGGGCTGGGCAGAATACCTGGCACAGGGGTTGCAGAAGGAACGGGCGCTAATGAAGGCACCGTTGCTGGCGCACTGGGGGAAGCACTTGGTACAGCACTAGGCTCGGCTGTCGGTGCAGTCGTAGGTGTAACCGTGGGTGAGGGGCTCGCCAGCGGGATACCCGAAGCGGCGGGTGTCGCCGTCGCCGAAACCGAAGGTTGTTGTGGGTTCCCTTGAGAAACCAAAGACGGTGAAGACGTACAAGCACTTAGGCTCAGCGCCAACCCCGCTGCGATTAATAGAGATATTCTTTCTTTTGCCATACCCACACCCTCTTTCTTTGGTTGAAGTGATTATACCCTAGGGACTACTGATTGGATTCAATCATAGCAGTCTATTTGAATAGTTGCAAACAAAAATGTAACTATTTATATTAACAATTAAGTAAATTCAACTTATCCGTTTGATTCTATTTTATTCATTCTAGACGAAAAAAACCGGGTCACGGTTCCCTGCTTAAGACTGGTATACTAATTATACAATGGGTATTCAGGGGCAAATTGAATACCAAATGAGGTTTTTTTAATGTTAAAGCAACGTTTTTTGACTGTCTTAGCAGCAGGCATGATCCTGGGCGGTTTTACCGCCGCACCTGAAACTTATGGCGCAGCGTCGTCAACGGTTTCTCACACCTTAGGTACTGTGCAAGTCCGTACCCGCGTGGGTTGGAGAGCGACGCACAGTGGTGCGCGTTTGTGGCCAGGTATGACTCTACGGACTGGCCGAGGCTCACGTATCCAACTCCAGTATGATGATGGCTCAGTGGTCCGTTTGGGCTCTAACTCGTTGATGCGGATCCGGCCAGCGCGTAATTTACGCCTGCTCAAAGGCAAAACCTGGATCAAGAAACAAAAAAATAACCAGCGACTACGTGTTCGCACCCCGATTGCGCACGCGACCGTGCTGGGCACTGAGCTTTTTGTCTCACATAGCGACAAAAATGTGTCTCATGTCACCACCCTGACTGGCGAAGTCCAGGTCGAAACCGAAAAAGGCGAAAAGACCCTGGTTACCGCTGGCAACTGGGTCGAAATCGAACCTGATAAACCTTTGGAAGTGCCTACCAAATTTGATTGGAACGAGCTCAAGAAGCAGGAACGTCTCTTGCTCGATCTGGATTTCATTCCGACTGCTGAAGATTCCGGTGAAGCTGACGAAGACTGGATGTAAGCCGTCTTTCAGAATGATGAATGCCCCTCTCAAAAAGAGGGGCATTCAATTTTTGGATTAAACCATCACCAATTCTTGTTCAGGCAAGTTTTCTTCTTCACGCCAGCAGGCCGGGTCAGGCACAAATAAGCGGCCATATTGACCATAAGAAGCGGCCAGGCATCCACCTTTGCATTCCGTATTGATCGGACAGGTGCGACATTTGCCTTCCATATACTCGCGACGTTCGTCCATTTGTTTGAGCAATGGGTTGTCGCTCCAGATTTCAGCCAGACTATTTTCAAAGAGATCGCCAACATGTTTTTCGAGCTTGCGACAAGCATAGACTTTACCGGTCGCAGCGACAGAAAGGTAATTTTTGCGAATATAGCAGCAGACATCGATATGCAAGTTTTCAGGCAACGCTCGCTCGATGTTTTTGGCCAGTGGGTCTTTGATCACGACCCGCACATCAGGGTAAGCAGCGGATAGGTCCCAGAGTTTATCTAAAACCGCTTTAAAGCGTGTACCTTCACTATAGACATGCTCAGGCATTTCTTTGCCGTCGCCATGGGCAAACATACGAAAGAAATTGAGCTTATGGATTTTTTCGCGGCGTGCCAATTGAAATAAAGACTCCAATTGTTCGGGAGAATCATTAAAACCGCGCATCAAGGTACATGACAATGAGACTTGCTGTCCAGCCTCATGGAAGGTCCGAATCCCTTCGAGGGTTTTGACAAACTGACCTTTGCCACGAATCTCGTCATGTAATTCAGCGGTGCCGCCATCTACTGAAATCCGCACCAATTTCACACCTCGGACTAATAGACTACTGGCATTATCTGGTGTCACTAAGGTGCCATTGGTTAAGACAAAGCAAGCATGCCCTTTTAGCATAATTTGAACAGCTAAGTTCATCAGATCCTTGCGTAGGAAAGCCTCGCCACCAGATAAACAAATGGTGATCTGGTGGTCCTCACCAATCACTGCTTTTAAGCCCGAAATATCGTCTAACAATCGCTTCAGGCTAATGGGATTTTCTTTGATGACTTTTTGACCATGGTAACAATGCGAGCAACGCAGATTACAGGCATCATTGACCTCATACTGAATCACAAAAGTTTTTTTTGGGGTGCTCATGATTTGCTCCTTTAGCAAAACAGGCCCCTGCTTTGAGCAGAGGCCTGTTTCAAAATCATAATTTAATTAACAAGACGGATCGTCTTCAGAAACGCCGACAGTTCCTTCGGCTAAAAACTGGATGAAATTCGCTTTTTCTTCGGCAGTAGGAGGAGAGCTCATCGCACTAATCGCTTCTTGAAACATCGCCTGATACTGCTCTTTGTTTTTTCCGACCATCAATTTTTGGAAAATTTCCTGGCCTTTGCCTTCACCCAAAGCATTACCTTCGGTTTTTAAGATCAGCGCAATTTGAGCAAAGTCATTGCTTTGATTGTCACTTAAAACATCAAAAATCTGCCCAGCGGTTTCGTCATTGAGGGCCGCATGCATGATTGCTACATTACCCGGATCGGTTTGGCTTGTTGAAACAGAAGCTGGTGAGAAGTCTGCGCTTGGAGCTACTGGAACCCTGGCGGTATCAGAAGGACCCGCACTGGCTGCTGCCGCGGCTGCGGCTGCGACTGCCGCTGCTGCGGCTCCGGCTGCGGCTCCGACTGTCCCTGCGGTATTATTGGCGGGGCCTGAACTTTGAATAGGTTGTGATTGTGGTGTGGGACGATTATTAACTGGACCTGGCATAATTTAAAACTCCTTCACTTTAGCGGCAAATTGTTTCTATTCTACTTATATACCCAGAAACTGATCATATTATACATCTTTGTTCAAATAAAATCTTAAATAAATTTTAGGACGTCGATCGGATCCTATCAAGCATAGGCATCAAGTCATTCGAGCCCTCTTCAAGTTGATTAAGATCTAACAAGTTTTGAAGCAATGTGCCCTGAATCGTTTCCAACATCTGAGGGCCTTTTTGATCCAGACTCAAACTCTCGGGCCCCACCGGGTTGGTTTTATTGCTTTGAATATTCTGAGCCATCGTTTCTAAGATTTGCTCTAACTCAGAAGCACTTGGATTACGCTGAAATTCAGGACGACCGGCAGCAAGCCCCCGGAATACCTGACTCATCATGCTTAGCATGGTCTCTTTTTCATCCGTATTAACTATCGTTTGACCTGCTGCATTTTCAGTAAAAGCCAAATTAGAAAGAGAAAACATCAGATTGCTTGAAAGGCTACTGAGCTCACCCATCGCTGAACGGAACATGCTTTCACGTTGTGTGACTGCTTGCTCTACACTGCGTAGAACCACATCAGACCCTAACTGGGTACGACCCATTCGTCCAGTAATTTGCAACAGGGTCTCAGGATCACGAATCAAGTTCAAGAAAGGGGGTGGCAGTTGCTCAAAAGCGTCCGTACCGATTGTTTCCCGAAGTGCTTCCACCATGGTTTCTGGATCTGATATCTCAGCCAAAACAGCTCTTAACTCATTAAAAGTCGTCTGGGTGCCTTGACTGGCTTGATTCTGGCCACGCATGACTTGCCCCATCGACTCCAAATGCGCAAGGGTCAGCATCATCGCTCGGGTCTCAGGGCTTGCAGCCTGTCTTTGTTGTTTTGTATTTAAAAATTGTCTGCTCGCTTCAGGCAAGACTTCTGCACCTTGCTCCCAAAAGTCATTTAAGACTTGCTGCGCAGCTTCACGTTCAGCTGGTGTTGCATTGGTCTCATAGAGCTTTGCAGCCCGATCTTCGAGCCAGGACATGATATAACCATCCTGAGAAGGGTGAACCGCGCGACTTGCCGTCTCTGACATATTGAGAGCACCTTCCAGACCAGGCAAAAGGGTGGCGCTACTCATATTAAACTGGGGAGCATTGGCCTGTACAACAGAAGCAGCGGTAGCCCCAACCACACTTTGCCTAACGTCTTGCCCCTGCTCATAGCCGAAGCGACTGAGGCTATTGGCCATCCAGGTATCGTTAAACCAGCTCAAACCTTTTTCAACCAATTGGTCCACGGCTTGCACATAATGCTCCTGAGTTTGACCACGAAGCGTACGTGTTGCCGTTTGAATCTCAGACTCAGAGTAACCCTGTGATTTAGCCAATGTGACCAGTTCATCTTCTCGATTGGCATAAGCGCCGGTTGCACCAGCCATATACATAAATTTCAATAAGTTTTGCTCAAGCAATTGTTCGGGGTGGCGCGTAAACAAGCGGAAAGACTCCGCAAAATCTTCTTCAGCATTAACGCGTGCGTAGTCAGAGCCAAAGCCAGACTGGCTTTCATGGGCATGGGAATGATCGTGAACATGAGACTGCAGAGTGGCTGCCATAAATTGTTTGGATTCTTCAGGGGTTTGTTCAAAATTTTGAAAGGATATTTTTTCCCAATCCGCCAACCAGCGCTCCTGGAAAATATGCCCCAATTCATGGTTAATCACTTGTTCTGTAAAATCCAGTTGATTCCCCCCATCAATGATCCCTAACCAATTAGACAAGAGCATCTCAACGTGTTCTTGTTTCAGATAGTTTGCGCAAGTTCCCAAATTATGTTGTTGGGTTAATGCTTCTACCCGACGTCGGCCAGCCGGACTCATAGTTTTTATAGCAGCTAGATTTTCCATCAATTGATCACGTAATTGAACACTTGCCATATCATCATCGGGATTTGGAATTGCAATTTGTCGCCTGAGATTATCGATATCCGTTTGCAGTCGATGCCGATCTGCTGTAGGCAAAAGGGTATCATCCCGCAAAATATCTTCAGCAGATTTCAAAAATTGCTGGGTTTCAAAATCACTCAGCGCAGCCCAAGTTCTTGCATCCATTTGGCCATTAGCTTCAATCTGCTTACTGGCGGGTAAAGAAGCATTCAACATGTCTTGCAGAGAACGCACATGATCTTCTGAAGGGGGACGTTGATTGATTTTAGCGACATAATCCTGCAAATCAGGTGAATTCAAAATATCTTGGGGGTCCATACTTACAGCTGCATCATAGAGATAGATTTTGTGGTTGGCATCCGTATGCGCAATTTTCATACTATTGCTTAAGACCTCTAAAAACGAGCCAGGATTACTTAGCCCACGGGGATGATCCCGCCGCACAAACTCCAAAGGCCGATTATTCTCTCCCGCACCCACTTCTTGCAGCACAGCCGGCGGCAATTTAGCTTGCATAGTCTTAAAATTATTCAAAACAGCTAAATATGCTGGAGCGCTCCAGCGGCTAGCTCCTTCGACAATAAAGACCGGAGCGGGCAAATCCAAATCAGAAAAAAGCGTCTCAATTTCAGAGTTGGCTAAAGCACTCAGGGATTGCTCAGCACTATTCAAAGCTTCTGAGCATTGCTGGGGCGACGGCATTTGGGTCGGCAAAGACTGTTGCCATTGCTGCACACTTTCTGCTGACAGATGACGTAAGGCATGAGTCAAGGTCTGACCATTGGGGAAACCCAAACCTGTAGCCAGCTGATCAAGCTGTGTCTGCTGCCGAGGAGAAAGGGACTCTGCATCTAAGCGCGCTTTGCTTAGAAGATCGGCGGGATTGATACTTTCTTCAAAGGCCAGACTGCTCGGACTCATCTCAGTACTCGCATAAGACTGAGTCTGGTTTTGGGTTTCTGGAGTGGCAACTGTTGTCATTGGACTTAGCTGAGGAGCTTTAATATTTGAAGTTTCAGGCTGTGCTTGAGATACACTCAGCCCATCCACCGCTAGATACGGGTTGGGTTGAGAAGAAGAAACGGAAGGCATCAGCAAACTCCCCTGGCGTTCAGCCTTCGATCTCGACAGGCTATGGTTCTGATTATATACCCGTATTTCATGATTTTAAACCCAGCAAGCTGTTTTTCTCAGCAAAATGCAAGCTAAATAGCCTGATAAAGATAGACGACTTGCGGTTTTGCTCACTGAAGTCACGTCATCTTTGTGTTACACTTTCTTCATTCTTTAGAAGCTGAGGGGGCTCAGATTTATCGTGCTTTGGAAACGTGTCATCATCAATTTTCTGATCGGTCTTGTTGTGGGCGGACTGATTGTAGCAGCCAATACCTATTTACCCATGTTCAAAACGATTGAACTTGGCCTCTATAATACCCGAATCGAAACCTTTCGTGGCACGCGTACGGCATCCAGTGACATTGTCATTTTGGGCATGGACGAAGCCTCCTTTGAAGAGATTGGCCCTTACCCCTGGACGCGAGATATTCATGCTCAGGTGACTGAAAAGCTCGTCAAACTGGGCGCCCGTCTGGTCGCCTTTGACATTATGTTTTTAACCCCCTCAAATTTCCCTGAAGCTGATCAGCTCTTTAAAAATGCCCTGACCAAACACAAAGACAAAACGGCCATTGTTAGCAAATTTGATTATGGCAGCACCTCACGTATTTCAGGTTCCGGCGCCAATAATGGCGAAGAACTGATGGATACAGCTTCTTATAGCCCTCCTTATTTTGATGAAGTCGCCAATTTTGGCTACGCTGATTTCCCTGAAGATATAGATGGGCAAATCCGTAAGGGCTTTATTATGAAAGATCTGGATGAAGAGCAATTGTTGCCAACATCCATGTCAATGGACGGCCGATATGAGCCCTCTTTTGCCTTTAAAATGCTGACACTGATTGACCCCCCAAAAGCCAGTGCATTAAAAGAACAATACGGAACCCAGCCTTTATGGATCAATTATGCGGGCCCCCCCTTACACCATCAAACTCTCTCATTTTATATCCCGTATAAATTGGGACAAGCTGGCTTTGGTAATGATTACTTTACTCAATTGGTGGGCCAACGTCCGGATGCCTTCTTCAAAGATAAAATTGTCTTAATTGGCGCCACTGCCGAGAGCCTACAAGATAATAAGAACACACCTTTTGTAGCCTGGGGTAATACCAAGATGCCCGGTGTTGAAATTCACGCCAATATGCTAGAGACTTTACGCGAAAATAATCCATATCAACCCATTACCCCCTGGGTCAACCCCTTAACCACTCTGGGACTGGCAATTATTATCGCTATCCTGTTGGCATTTTTAAAGCCTCTGGGAGGGATCGCACTCTGTATTGGAGCCACTGCCATTTATTCCGTAGGCAATATTTATGTTTTTCAATTCCATAATCTTTTTATGGATTGGTTTGCACCTATTTTTTCAATCTTGCTGGTGTTTACAGCGACTTACGCTTATCGCTTCCTGGTTGAAGAACGTGAAAAACGTCGCATTCGCCGCTTCTTTAAATCATACGTTTCGCCACAATTGGTAGAAGCATTACTCAAAGATCCCAGCACCATGCCCACGCTTAAAAGCGAACGCCGTATGGTCACCATCTTGTTTTCTGATATTGCCGGGTTTACCTCAATGTCAGAGAGTTTGCCTCCTGACGAGGTTGAACATATTCTCAATGAATACTTAACAGCGATGAGTGAAATTGTCTTTGAAAGTGAAGGCACCCTGGATAAATACATTGGAGATGCCGTGATGGCAGTTTGGGGCAACATCGGCGCTAACAATCCCAAAACTGATGCCTACAAAGCCGTCAACACCGCGATTCAAATGCAAAAAAGACTGATCCAATTGCGCGAGAAATGGTTATCCGAAGGCATGGTTCCCTTGCAAATCCGAATCGGACTCAATACTGGCGAAGCGCTAGTAGGCAACTTTGGGTCTCCTCAAAAAATGGACTATACCGTCATCGGTGATGCCGTCAACACGGCTGCCCGTCTGGAAGGCCTGAACAAAGAATTTGGAACCAGTATCATTATTTCGCAAAGCACCTATGATTTGGTTCAAGATCGCATGAACGGTCGCCACTGTGGCACTGTCAAAGTCAAAGGCAAAGAAGAAGCCGTTTCAGTCTATGAAGTCCAGGGCTGGAAAAACGAAGGCGCTGCAGCTACAGAAATAAGAGACACAAAATGGGTCAGCGGCAGCAATGAGACCCAGTGGAAGTAAAAGCAAATATGATAAGTAAAATCGCACAATACGATATTCTGGGTGAACTGGGTCGTGGCGGTATGGGTGTCGTTTATGACGCTATCGATCCGCGTTTGGATCGACATGTTGCCATCAAAGTTATCGAATTACCCAATGACCCCAATATGACGCAGGCCACACGCGATGAGCTCGTCGAGCGCTTTAAGCGCGAAGCCAAAGCCAGCGCCCAACTCAATCACCCCAATATTGTCAGTATCTTCGACTTTGGCGAAGCTGATGGCCGCAATTATATGGTAATGGAATTCTTACAAGGCCGTAATCTATCAGAATTGCTTGATATTCACTCCCCACTCGCCGTGCCTGTCGCACTGAAAGCCATGATTCAAACCTGTGAGGCTCTGGACTTTGCCCACCATGCCGGTATTATTCACCGAGACATCAAGCCCGCTAATATCGTTATTCTGGATAATGGTACCACCAAGCTCGCTGATTTCGGTATTGCCCGTCTGGAAGCCAGTAATTCAGAACTGACGCAAGCTGGATCAATCCTGGGCTCTTTGCTCTACATTTCGCCTGAGCAATTAATGAATCCCAAAGATGTCGATAAGCGTGCCGATATCTACTCATTGGGTGTAACTGCTTATGAAATCTTGACCGGCAGGCTGCCTTATAATGGGACAAATATTGGCGAAATCGTGATGAAAATCATGCAGTCTGAACCGCCATTGCTCTCTGAACTCAACCGTGAGATTCCCTCTGAGCTAGATGGCATGATTTTTAAAGCCATGGCAAAAACGGCTGATTTACGCTATGACACAGCGAAAGATTTTGCGCACGATCTACAATCTGTCCTCAATCGGATTGCCGGTCAAGACTTTACGATGACCAGTAACGAGGTGATTGATCTTTCTCAAACCAGGGGGGGGCATAATGTCAAACGTAACGATACGGATGCACCCACTCAGTACGGCTCCCAGAACAATAATCAAAGCAACACGGTATCCACCGGTTCGCCTCTGACCCTGGCTGGCTCTGGCAGTCCACGCAGCAAAGAATATAATTTGTTGCAAGGCGTCGACGACGCGACCCCTTACTCCGCAATCCACCGCGTTTTACGCGACTGGAACGTAGAAAACATGAATACCAACACCATGTTAGAAGCCATTTATAAATATGAAGGCAAATCCCAGGGACTGGTGATCAACAACTCAGTCATCCTGCTGATTTACAAAGGCCTGATCGTCGGAGCCGTCTCTAAAAACTCAGAGCTAACCGGTGGTGACGCCTATAAAATGATGGCTGCCTGGCAGAAGTTTGAAATGACCCAGTGTATTCCGCTCGAAAAAGATGAGCCCTGGTTGGTTTTGCTGGCCATTTTGTCAGGGACCTCTTCGCTCTTAGAAGATCACCCGATGATTTCTGAAGGCGAAGTCACTAAGATCATCGAGCAGCATAAATCGCGCAACTTCTCAGGCATGATCTGGCTGCAACAACGGCGTCAAATTCGCTGGGTGGCCCTGCTCGATGGGGTACAAACCTTCTCAATTACCATGCCTTACCCTGAAGGCACCCATGATTCTGAGTTTGCGCACGTTAAAATCTATGCACCACGTATGAATTTAGTTGGCCCTAGCCTACGCAAGCTACTGGTTGAAGCTCAGGTACAGGTCTCAACCAAATCTATCAATCGCCCAGTGCTCTCTCAGTATTCTGGTGCCAAAGCCAAGCAATTGAGCGCAGAAGTAATGGAAGAAGCCCTTCGCAATACTGAATTAATGCCTGTTTTGGCTAAAGACCCTACTTATGAAATTGGCAATCGTAAAATTAAATCTTCAGATATTTTACGAGAAACAAATCATTTTAAAGTGGTTGATTGGCTGATGTATGCTCTGATGTATGCCCTCTCTCGTTCGGGAGAGTTTGGCAAGTTAAAATCACGTTTTGCCTGGGTCTGGCAAATCAAGTCCGTCAAGTTTGTCCAACCTGTCAAAATGGGTTCTTTCTCAGCGACTTTTGACATTTTGGCCTATAATAACCAGGAGCAATTGATTGGCCTGTTTCGTATTGAGAGCCACCCGGATACAGAAAGCCTTAAAAACCTGATTACAGATATTCGCCGTATCAAAGAAGAACGTCCTCAAGATGATATTCAGGCGGCTTGTTTAATTGCCTTAACCCCGATTGAAACCTCTGTTCTGCAAGCCTTTGAACAAACCACCCAAAAACCGGGCGGCTTCTTTAACTTTGGCGAAAAATCTAAAGGATTTATCAAAACAGGTTGGAATAAAGGCTTTTATCTAAATCTTGCTCAGTTTGAAGAAACCGGTTTAAAGCTGGTTGCTCCTGATCTGTTACTCGAAACCTAAGCCATGTGGATCTATTGCTTGTTTCTGGCAGTTGATAAACAATGAGCATCACTTACTTGCCCGGCGCTGTTGTGATTCTCTATCGTGAGCAACCTCGTTTAGAGTTACTCATGATCAAGCGAGCTGCTCATTTGCGCGCCTTCCCCAATGCCTGGGCTTTCCCAGGAGGACGACGAGACTCTGGAGATGCCGTGATCGCGCCAGCGTTTCAAAATCTAACGTTGGCAGCTGCCCGTCAAAATGCCCTGCGAGAATGCTTCGAAGAAACGGGTGTCTTGCCCGGCTATCAAGGAAAACAGGGGCTTAGCACTTTTCGAGAAGCGCTGCAACAAGAACAGATCAACTGGCAAGAATGTTGTCAGAATCTCGATTACCACCCACCCCTGGCAGAAATGACCAGCCTGGGGCTTAGAGTCGGCCCCCCTATTCACCTTCGTCCCTTTGAAGCCGATTATTTTTTATTAAAAGCCACAGAAACAGATCCGCCGCTTTCAGCCTCAGTAGAATCCGAAAGCGTCGACTGGATCGTACCAGCAGAGCTTTTGGCCCGTTTCCAGCAGGGGCTAGCTCTGGTTCCCCCTCCGGTCTTAAGCGTCTTAAAAGTACTGGCTCAGGTCGAGCGCATTGACCGCGATTCAATCGCTAAACTAGAAGCCCTGGCCAATTCTCGCGAGCGCTCATATACAGACATGGAAATGCACCCTGGAATTGAAATGCTGCCATTAAAAACGCCGACTTTAGCTCCCGCCACCCACACCAATTGTTATCTTGTAGGCGCCAAAAATTTTGTGATTATCGATCCGGCCAGCCCCTACCCTGATGAGCAAGAGAAACTCAAACAGAAATTACAAACACGAATAGATGCAGGGGATCGTCCCATCGCCGTGCTATTGACCCATCACCATATAGATCACGTGGGTGCAGCTAGCTTCTTACAAGACTGGCTACAGATCCCTGTCATGGCGCATGCAGAGGCAGCCTGTCGACTCACCGATCAGATTCAGATTAATCACGAACTGAAAGATGGTGATTTGATTGATTTAGGCAAAGATCCAATCTCAGGGCAAGCCTGGCAATTGGAAGCCATCTGGACCCCTGGGCATGCCCCAGGCCATCTCTGCTTTTTGGATTTGCGACACCGGGTATCTATCGTCGGCGATATGCTCGCGGGCCTGGGTACCATACTAATTCAACGCCCTTATGGTCAGATGAGTCAATATCTGAAAAGCCTGGCACGCTTACGTGATTTAGAATTAAAACTGGCATTGCCTGCGCATGGCGGATTGATCCAAAACCCAGCAGCATATTGTCAGTATTATATCGATCACCGCCTCCAGCGTGAACAAAGTATTCTGGACGCTTTAGCTACGGATTCAGATTTAGATATAGATGCTCTTTTAAGTGCCGTTTATCCCGATATTGAGCTCTCAATACGACCCCTGGCCCTGGAGTCACTCCAGGCGCATCTGGATAAATTACTGGCTGAAGCACGGGTAATCCTGTCAAAAAATGAAACAAGCGCCAGACTTGTTAAAATAGAATCTCCTGGCGCCTGTGGGCAAGTTAAATCGATTTAGCGATAGGACTTACCAAAGAGGTTTTGGTATTCAGCCAGGACTTTGCGATCATAGGTTTTGACATTTGGATCACCATAAAGCTTAAGCATCCCACCGGTCGTATTGGTGCGCTGATCCATAATTTTCATATAAGCCACAGAGGTCCAGACGTTGTTTTTAATATCGCTGCGGTCGCGTTTGGTCGCTTTAAAAGTATCTTTGTGTGCTTTAAAAGGTTTACGACCAAGGTCTGCATAACGAATGGTTTCATCAATCGCAATGCCAGTCAGTTGCCCCAGGCCTTTGGCTCCCGTATGACTCCGCGCATCGGGGTCAATACCGCCGCTCTCATGTTTATAGACAGCAAGCATCAACTTGGCATCCATGCCAAAAGTCTTGGCAGCAGCATCTAATTCAACAGCAATTTCGCGACGTTCACCATCATTGGCGTCTGCATCCACCCTTTTCATGGCCGCATAGAGTTCCTGAGCCCCTGAGGTCATACCCTGTGACTTATTCAAACTGAGTGAGGCTGTAGCCCGCCCCTGTTGTGCCCGTACTTGCGCCCGATCTTGCGGGCGAGCTGAGGCTACAGGTTTCTTAGCTGCGCTAGCCGGGACTTGTTTGCGTGCCTTCGTAGTCGCTGGACTTGTCCACCCAAAATAATCACTAATCTGACGACCGACGTTAAAACCACCCATAAAAAACCTCTTTATCTAATCCAAATAACTTGTGTCTTGTTTCTTTTGATATTATCGCTATAGTCCAAAGTGAACTGGTTTGATTTAAGAGAAACTTAATTCTATTTAAATCAAAAATCCCTGAATACAGATCCTTTGCTTGTCGACAAGCCCCTGATTTGTCATACTGGATTTGTGAACAGCCTATTTTTGAGATTACTATTTTGCTTGCTGCTGGTTTCAGGGATTTCTATCCAAACGAGACTCTCTGCACAAACCATTGATCCTGCCTCCCTGGCACGACGCTATGCACCCATTATTGTGCATGACAGCGCTGAGTCTTCTCCGCTCAGCTCAGCAGAAGCCCAATTGGAGCTAGGTGTTCATTTGCGAGGCGACTGTGCTTCTGACATTCCGCCGATTCGCTTACAGTCGGCAAACTTTTGGCAAGACTCAGAAGTTCAGCAAATCGCCCAAAATTGTAAAAATTTGGCATTGGACTTTGGACGTCAAATCGCGCCACCACAAGCGATTTTATATTATCACCTGGTTGAAAGCGGACTCTATATTAGCTTGTCATATTGGATGTTTTATTCATGGAATAGCACCGCCCATATGGGGAACCCTCTGGTCACCCAATGTGGCTCCCATGAGGGCGACTGGGAACACATTGCAATTCGACTTGATCGTCAATTGCTCGCAAATGCTCAGAGCGAAGCAGACTTTCAGCAAGCCATTAACGATCTCTATTTTGCCCAACACAATCGTGCGCAAAATCGCAAAAATAAATACTATCGCCCCAGCAATTCCCGCCTGCGTTTTACTGGCAATCAGATTCAGGTCTACCCGGCTTTGGGCACACATGCCAGTTTGCCCTGGCCTGGAAAATGGCCACTAATAACTCTGATGGGACAAACCCTGTTTGATAGTAATGATGGCAAAGGATTGAAAGTAAAAACAGCAGCATTACTGCCTTTACAGCAAATGCACTGGTTTAACTATCCTGGCAAGTGGGGAGCAGATCAGCATGATCACTGCAATCTACTAGAACACTATAGCTCAGCCTCTAATGACGGAGCCAACGGGCCTGGGCATGGCAACAAAATACGCAGCCACATTGAAGGTGATTGGTTTGACTTCTATCGGCCCTATCGGTTCTATCAAAAGCAGAAAGAAGGGCATAAATGAGATTCGTTTGCGAAAGAGACAATGGCCAAACTTTAGTCAAGTCCGTTCAACACGCCAATCATTTTTGGAGTCGTTTACGGGGCTTATTGGGCAAGAAAATACTCCCTCTTGATCAAGGACTCCTGATTGAGCCTTGCAATTCAGTCCATAGCCTGGGTATGAAATTCTCAATTGCTGTGATTTATCTATCTAAAGACAATCAAATCTTGCATCTGATCCCAGAATTGGCGCCGGGTAAATTGGGACCTGTCATCCGAGGATCCAGTCGGGTATTAGAATTGCATCCACAAGCTTTGCCTGCTGATTTACAAACAGAAACTTATTTAAGGTTTATCCCCCATGTACAATGAGCAGCACTTCCCAGATTTCTATCGTATGCTCATTCAAACAGAGCATTTATTAGCACTACATAATCAAGATTCTGATCATTACCGTTTGATTCAACGGGCTTTGGGTAAACTCCGTGCTGAATTTGCCCAAGACAAGGTGATTCCAGCGCTGCTTGCCCCTGGTTTATGTTGGCAAGCCCTGGGGAGAGCGAGTGAGCCTGCACTAGACGGTTTGAATGCCGCCCATTTTCTCTTCTATGCTTTTTTAGACCTGACCGATGACGCCGAAGATCAAGATCTCGATCCCAGACTCTGGCAAAATCTGGGGCCTGCACTAGCAGTCAATACCGGTACCAGCTTGCTTTTCTTAGCTTTTTTAATGTTGCAAGAACTGACTTTATTGGGTGTTCGAGCTGAAATCGTCGCCAGATTGCATCAATTATTTTCTCAAGCAGGTTGGCTTTTAAGCTGTGGACAACACAGAGATCTCAGCTTTGCTCAAAATGGAAAGGCCACTCCTAAAGATGTGCTCAAGACGCACGCCCTTAAAACAGGGACTTCTGTCAGCCTCTATCTGCACAGTGCCGCCGTGTTAGCAGAGGCCAGTCTGCCACAGCAGCAAGGCATGGCAGACCTGGGGCAAGCCCTGGGCGTCATGGTCCAAATTCGGGGCGATTGGCTTGATTTATTTGATCCCAGAAATCCGATTTCGTCAGACTTTGAAAATCACTGCATCAATTTACCTCTGGCACTTTTAGAACAAAGTCTAAACTCAGCCGATCGAGATCTCTATCTGGCCAGCCACCAAACCAGCAAACAAGGCCGAACTGCTCATGATCTGGTGCGCTATTTATTGAACAAATACGACATCATTGAACCCGCCAATGATTCCTTAGAAAGCTATCGTCAGCAAGCTCACAGCGCTTTGCTAACTTTGCAAAACCTGGGCTGTGAAACCACTGCTCTAAGTCATTTTGTAGAGCGCATTATACCGCTAACTCAAAAAAATCATTAATCTGAACTCTCGTCTGAATCGGATTCAGATTCACTAGGCGCATCCATCTCAAAAGAAAATTGGTTTGAAATCCGTTGTTGCTGACTCCCCGAACTTGAGTCATGAGAAATCTGCAAGGCATTGTTAAGTAAGTCCGATTGACAGGCATTCAGACTCAAGCAAAATAGTCCCAAAATTATTTTTTTCATAGCCACCTCTCTCTTGATAATAACAGCCAAACAGATCTTCTGATTGCAGAATTTTGAATTAAATCGGACGTTTTCCGCAAGCTTAACAAAATATTTTCTATATATTAAGTAAGCATTAAATGGCGTAGGGAGTTTTTTATGTATCGCATTCTTATTATTGCAGCCCTCTTATCTTTAACAGCCTGTGGCCGGGGCAGCAGCGATATTTATCGCGCTTATAATTACAATCCGATTGTCGATAGCGAAGGCAAAGCCGTTGCCGATCTGGCCAGCCAAAACAGAGCGACCTTCCAACGCAATTCAGTCTCTTCCTATTATTACGTTTCCCCCACTCAAGAAACAGCAGCAGCTACGGATACCGCCACCGACAGCAGCATTGAAGATACAGATGACTTTCTCCCTGGAACCGAGCTCGATAGCGTCAAAAAAAAATTCAATGATATCGTCGATCAGGTAGAAGAACTCGTCGACGAAGAATAAAACTCCCCCAACAAAATGCAGGGCCTAAAGTAGGGCCCTTATTTTTTTGTCAAAATCGGCGCCATCAGGCTGCACTGAAGAAGAGAAACTCATGACCTTTTGCCCTTTGCGATCGATCAAGTATTTATGAAAGTTCCAGAGTGGCGTTTCACCAGTAGCTGCTGTCAATTGCTTAAAAAAGGGATGGGCTTGTTTTCCACGCACTTCTAGTTTGGCCATCAAAGGAAAAGAGACTTGATAATTGTCTTTGCAAAAACTTTTGATTTCTTGATTGCTGGCCGGTTCTTGCTTAGCAAATTGATTAGCAGGGAAGCCAATAACCACCAGACCTTGCTTTTGATGACGCCGGTAGAGAGTTTCTAATTGTTTGTATTGCGGGGTAAAGCCACACAGGCTAGCCGTATTTACAACCAGGATCACTTTGTTCTGGTAATCGCAAAGCGAGCGCACTTTGCCGTCAATATCTTTGACCTGGTGCTGCAAAAGTTGCGGGCACGTCGATTTGGCTAGCCTCAAAGGGGCGGCTTGAATTGCAAGTGGAAAGGGAAGACTGGTCGATAAAAGCAGCGCTGCTCCGCTCAAAGAAAATAAGCGTAGAAATTTTTGCATGTTTAAGCTCCTGTTGGCTTAAAGCATAACATCTGGCTCAGGTTTTAGTAATGACCCGTGACCATATCCAGTGTCGTGTAGTCTCTATCATTAAAATTGCTTTTAACAGCGCCAATCGCTGAGCCCACTCCGACAACAGCACCCACAACAACGCCAGCAACAGCACCACCGACCACCACTGAGCGCAATGAACTTTTGATGCTGCCACCAATACTGGTCCCGAGAGTTTTGACCTGACCAACCACACCAATCGCTTTACCGGCAGCCTCAGTGGCAACGGTTTCAGCTGCTTTGGCAGCCACGGTTTCAACTGTTTTCTCAGCGGCTGAGGTAGAGACTTTTTTTATCCCGTTTTCTAATACGGTTTTACCAATAAACATGGCAGTGACAGCGGTAGCCATTTCACCAATGCCTTTAACAACTCCCGTTTGGCCTGCATCTCTTAATGTTTTGAGAGAGGATTTCCAGGGGGCCTTGGCACCCTCCCAGGTCGTATTGGTTTCGTTATTGAGATGCACAACAGTCATTTTTTTGCCGTCTACACGGGTAATATAGTTTTGCTTAATACGGTCAAGATCGAGCGATCCCTTTTTTGCCGTTTCACCATAAGCCACAAATAATTTGCCATCTTCATCTTTGAAATAAACTTCATCGATCCCATTTTCATCAGTGATCGATTTGGCCGACTCTAAAGTAAAGTCTTTGGAAACTGCATGCAAGGGCAGTTCGTGCCCACCAATACGAGCGACAGGATTGGCCGTATGGGAACTAAAACCTTCAGAGAGTAATTGTGTCACCGCTGGGATGGTATCTGACTCGACATTCCCCATGGCAAGCTGGTCCATCAAAAACTGAGCTTCATCGCGATCCAGTTTATTATCCTGGAGTGCTTTTTGCTTCCAGCCTTCTAAGCCAGCCTGATCAAGCTTGGGCTGAACGACTAGTTCTTTGATATTTTGGATGGGAGAACCCGCTGAAATATTAGACATCTGAAGTGCTCACTTTAAAGTTTAACTACTAAGTTATCTATCGTGTCTCAGACTCCAAAGCTTGTGGACTAACGGTCATTTCATCTGAGAAAAAACAAAGTTTCATCATCACCTGAACAAAATTTGAAGCAAATCAGACCTTCTCAGTGCGCTCTTTTTCAAAAGCGCTGAGCATGGCCTTTTTGAGATCGATTAATAACTGGTCCAGAACAGACTCCTGATATTCCGGATCACTCATGACCATGGCTTGCTCTAAAGTGCCCGCGAGCTTGCGAATCGTGGTCTCTGAAAGCAAATAGGTTTCGGGTTTGTTTTGTGTCGAAGAGATAGTTTGACAAGCCATCTGAACCTCTTGCTTGCGCTTGTTTAGCATTTTGCGCAAGGCAGCATCAGAGGCGATCAGATCAGATACCATTTGGCAGAGTTGCGGCGCTTCGACAGACTGCAAATGTTCAGCACTAAGTGAAACTTCTGCCTTATCCCCATACAACAGGCATTTGAGCGTCGCTTGTTGGCTCTGATTTTTACGTGATTCAACCGTAAAAAAAATATCAGGTTCTGAGACGCCAGACAAAGGATAGAGATCGTAAATACAATAATCACCCGCAGGCAAATCATATGCGTTTTTATCGGCTAAGCGTTTTCGCTTACACCAGGCGTGCTTAACTTGTTCGGGAAAAAGACTAGAATAACTTAAACGCATGCTAAACCTCACTGAGTTTTATACCATTATAATCTAAGGCTAAGTTTTTTGTTGCAAATGCTTCTGCTGAGAGCGTCTCACACGATATGTTTAAGTGGGATATTAAAGTTCGCTATTATTGATATCTGCTTGAGAAATAGTTTGTTTTTCCAAAAGTAAATTAAGGGAAGACTCAAGTGAAGTCGTCACTTGATATGCCCCGTACTCTTCAAACGACGACTGATTCATAAGCCGCTTTTTATCACGATAACGCACAAAGACGTAGCCAAGTAGCACACCGATCACAGCACCTCCAAACACCAAAGAAACCCAGAGCCAAATTGGCGATTGGTGTCGTGATTTTTCAAGTTCAGCCTGCATTTTAGCTTGCCACTGACGATCGAAATAAGCCATTTTTACTTGTAGGCTATCGCCTTGCTGAGCATCAAAGCCCATGCCTGCGCTAACAAGATCATAAATTTCTTGTTCTTGTAAACCCGGTTTCTCAGGATTCAAATCTGGTTGATAAACAACAAGAACTGAGCGTTGCGCCTGTTTAACGGGTTGAGTTAGCAAGGTTTCGCTCGTATCAAAGACAAAATTTTCTTGCTGTGTACGGCGACTGCCCCCGGGCTCTGAACGGGTTTCAATTATCGAACGGCTATGGGCCTGCGGATTGCTGTTCTCTACGCGTCTACTTTGGCTGCCTTCAATGATTTTAGCTGTCACGGTGACTTTGACGTTTCCTGGCCCCAGTACGGCTTCAAGTTGCTGTACTAATTTTGCTTGTAAAGCCTGCTCTTCATTCGTTGCCAGTGCTGAAGAAACCAGACTATAGAAAAATAAGACACTGAGGAAAAAACGCCTCATGAGTCAGTGCAAGCCAGACTTAGTAGAGTATCAAGCTCCGAGCTAGCAATCTGATGTTTACTTTGATTGTTTAATATAAGCTTCATAAGTCATCTTTTTGTAAGAGCCTGTACCGACAAATTCCAGCATCTGATTAAACTCAACAGGGCCTAAGTAACCTGGGATCAGCGTTAAGCGCGTCCCATCTGGCTCCAAAAAAACCAGAGAAGGAAAACTGCTAGCCCGATAAAGTGGAAATAAATCCTCTTCTTTGATTTGTTTACCCTCATAGATTACCGCTCGTGTTGACTTATCTTCAACACGAATCGGTACAAACCAACGGGCAAGACTTTTCTGGACTTTCGGATCTTGTAGCGTCACAGCATCCATCTTGCGACAATAAGGACACCATGCCGCATAAAACTGAATAAAAACAAACTTTTTTTCTTGAGTCGCTTGTTTCATGCCCTGCGTATAGTCTTTCCACTGCACAGTCTGAGTAGCAGGCATTTTTGCTTCTACAGCCTGAGCCTCTGCTTTGGGAATTGCTCCTAAGCTCAAATTCATAATCACAATACACAAAATTAATTTTAAGTTCACAGTTTTTCCTTAATATATAATAAACGGGATTTTCATTTGATCATCTCGAAAAAGGACTGGGCTTGTCAATCGTTAATAAGCAGAATAGAGCTATATAGATCGGAAAACTCGATCAGCTGAAAAAGAAAATGCTAAAGTATAAAAGGCTTTATACATTATAGTCTGCGACTAAAGACAACACATCAAACAACAACGGTTTTGAGCAAATATGAATACGACAGAAAAATCAAAAAAACGCATCTTAACGGGCGATCGCCCCACCGGACGTCTGCATCTGGGCCATTATGTGGGCTCACTCGTCAATCGTGTTAAATTGCAACACGAATACGAAACCTATATTTTACTCGCCGACGTACAGGCCCTGACAGACAATTTTCAGCAGCCTGAAATCTTAAAAACCAATATCCGTGAAGTGGTGCTGGACTATCTGGCTGTGGGCCTAGATCCCAAAGCCTGCGCCTTTGTGATTCAGTCTATGATCCCTGAAATTGCTGAGCTAACCGTTTATTATATGAACCTGGTTTCGCTGGCTCGGGTCGAGCGCAACCCGACCGTAAAAACTGAAATGAAACAAAAATTCGGCCATGACATTCCCCTGGGATTTGTAGCTTACCCCGTTTCTCAAGCGGCTGATATCACTGCTTTTGGAGCACATCTGGTCCCGGTTGGGGATGATCAAAAACCGATGATTGAGCTGACACGCGATATTGCCGGACGCTTTAATGCCTACTACGGTGAAACGATCGTGATACCCGAGGGCATGTATGCAGAAGTTTCTCGTCTGCCTGGCACTGATGGTCAGGCCAAAATGAGTAAGTCTCTCAATAATGGTATTTATCTGGCTGATGATGCTGAGACCGTCAAGAAAAAGGTCATGTCCATGTACACAGACCCCAATCGCATTCGCGGCACAGAGCCCGGTACGATTGAAGGCAACCCTGTTTTCACCTATCTCGATGCTTTCCACACAGATAAAGCCCTGGTAGAGGATCTCAAAGCACGTTACCGCCAGGGCGGTGCCAACGAAAAAGGAAAACCGCTGATGGGAGATGTCGTCGTCAAACGTGAGTTGATCGACTGTCTCAATCATATCTTAGACCCAATCCGTACCCGCCGCCAGGAACTGGAGCAAGATGATGACTATATCTGGGATGTGATCGCCGACGGCACCCGCCGTGGCAAAGCAAGAGCAGAAGCAGTCATGGTGAATGTACGCCAGGCTATGAAATTGGATTATCCATTCAAGTAAGCAATCAAGTGAAAAACGTCTAAGCAGGAAAAAAAAGCATAGGGAACTAATCCCCTGTGTTTTGTAAATCCTTGATCCGACGGCGACAAACAACGCCCTGATAGATACCAAAGCAGATCACCACTGCGGTCAAACCAAATTCCACAAAAACATCATCATTGAGCGCGCCGCGCCACAAGAGTGTTCCCGCGCGAAAAAGGCCCAGAGTGATAAAAATAACGGCCATGGATAAAGCCCGACCACTGGCCTGCCGGTGTTGCTCCTGGATCGGATGCTCACATTTTGCAGTCAAGCCCAAACGATGCTGCATCAAGGTGACCAGTACAGCCACAAGGACTGCTGTTGCAGCAACAAGAGCTAAAAAAGAAACAGACATAAGCTTCTACTTTCATGTATTTAAAACACCAAAAACTGAAAAGAGCTGCTGAGAACGGGGGGGTTCTCAACAGCTCTTTTCAAGGTATACCCCTGGCAATGGGCTATCTTCCCGGGCAGTCACCCACCGAGTATTGTCGCTGCTAGTACGTTTCACTACCGTGTTCGGAATGGGAACGGGTGGGACCATA
>JBBKWI010000008.1:0-4648 GCA_037968875.1 Candidatus Sericytochromatia bacterium
CTATGCCACTTTACTGTCTGGCAATGCCATCCTCTCGATGATTGCATTCACCCTTTCACTGATAGCAAAAGCTTATTTCACCTTGATGTTTGTGCAATTCTGGATTCAGGCTGAACCCGGCTTAATCACGCCACTGGAAGCCGCAAACGAAGTCAGTCAATAGGGCGCAAAATGGGCGGTTTATAATGACTTATTTATTGGATACCCATCCCGAAAATTTGGCGCAGGGGTATATCTTCGGCTTTAATAAACTGATTACTTAAGCCAAGAGGAATTAGCCATGTCCATTGAAAACAATAGTGATTACACCCCCCCTGAAGTCTGGAAATGGGAATCCGAAAATGGCGGAACCTTTGCCAGTCTTAATCGCCCGACAGCCGGAGCGACCCACGACAAAAAACTAGCAGTGGGGAAACATCCGTTACAACTCTATTCTCTGGCCACTCCCAACGGACAAAAAGTCACGATTCTGCTCGAAGAATTACTTGCTGCTGGTGAAAGCGGCGCTGAATACGATGCCCATCTGATTAATATTTTGGAAGGGGATCAGTTTGGCAGTGATTTTGTCGCGATCAATCCCAATTCCAAGATCCCTGCACTGATGGACTATGCCCCCCAATCTGGTGATCAGCCCATCAGAATTTTTGAGTCTGGCGCCATTATGCTTTATTTGGCAGAAAAATTCGGCCAGTTCGTGCCCACGGATCTGGCTGAACGCAATGAAGCCCTGTCGTGGTTGTTCTGGCAAATGGGCTCAGCACCTTATTTGGGCGGTGGCTTTGGACATTTTTATAATTACGCACCCAGCAAAATGCAGTACCCAATTGATCGTTTCACAATGGAAGTGAAGCGCCAGTTGGATGTGCTTGATCAGCGCCTGGCAGCACAGCCCTATCTGGCCGGGGATGCTTATTCGATTGCAGATATTGCCGTCTGGCCCTGGTATGGTGAGTTGGTGCGCAACAAACTGTATGAAGCCGGCACCTTTTTAGAAGTTCACACCTACACCCACGTCGTGCGTTGGGCAGAAGCCATTGCCCAACGGCCTGCCGTGCAGCGAGGGCGCATCGTCAACCGAGTCTGGGGCCCGGAAGCAGAACAATTGCCAGAACGCCACGCAGCCAGTGATTTTGAATCACTCTCTTAAGCGCGTTCAAACGCTTAAGCCAACTCCTCAAAATCTTTGCGATTGATTTTTGCTCTGCGGCCATCAGCATGGTGAAAAACGATGCCTTCAACTAAGTTATTCGGCGAAAATTGACTTTCCAAACCTTTGAGCGTATTTTTGATGCCCTCGAAGTCTCTGGGGAGATCATTGAAGATCGGTATCTATATACCAAGCATCCTTTATCCCCAGATTTTTATCGGTAGCACCGTAAAACCCCGTCCTTCAAGGCGGGGAGTATGTCAAATCCAGGCCCCTCTTATTGCCTTCGTTAAATTAGTCGGGATGATGCACCACAGCTTAATCGACGTCTCGATGGAGAAGCGACTGATGGGATCACCGAGTTTATAGGGTGAATTGTGGTAAGATAGGGGGCGCAAAAGAGGATCCCTTTGACGTCATTGAAGCCTTAGTGACGCGCAAGTAGAATCCTGTTAAGCCAAGCTTTGAGACAGAAATGAAAACCATGAAACGCAGCCCCATCGCTTCAGCTGGACAAGCACTTGCACAAGCGAGAGCCTTGTGAAGCAAGTCATGATATCTGGTTATTATGGCTATTTTAATGCCGGTGACGAAGCCATACTGGCAGCCATTTGCCAGTTACTCGGTCATGAGCAACTTCGCATTAAAGTCTTGTGCGCCCAAGACGACCATGTCATCCCTGGAATACAATTTGAGGCGATTCAACGCCTGGATATGCTGCGCATTACCAAAGAATTGCGCCGTACGGACTTGTTTATTTCAGGCGGTGGCGGCTTGTTTCAAGATGTGACCGGTTTGGGTTCTGTGCCCTATTATGGCGGTCTTTTGTGGCTAGCTCAGCGCCTGAAAGTCCCCACGATGGTTTTTGGGCAGGGCTTAGGGCCTTTGCGCTTAAAAGCCAATCGCTGGGCAGTCAAGCAAGTCTTTAAAGGCGTCGATCAGATCGCCGTGCGAGACCCGGACTCAATGCAAATGCTGACAGAAATGAGTTTGCCCGCTTCGCGCCTGCACTTAACAGCCGACCCAGTCCTGACCCTGCAACCCATTCATTACTCCCAGGCTCAGGATATTTTACGCGCAGAAGGTCTTGATCTAACCCGCCCGATTATTGGCGTTTCTATTCGTCCCTGGGCAACCTGGTTTGAAAAACAACTCAAAGCTTTCGCTGCCGTGTTAGCCCAATTTGCTTCCCGCGTCAACGCGCAGATTCTCTTTATCCCTTTTCAGCCCAACCACGATACCTGGATGTGTGATGAAGCTGCGTACGCCATTAGCTGTCGACCTGAAGCGTATAGTCCGCCTGTGACTGTCTTACAGCGCCACTGTAGTCCAATCGAAATGCAGGGGGTGATTGGGCAATTGGATCTGATGGTCGGCATGCGTTTGCACGCCTTAATTATGGCAGCCTCACAGACAGTACCTGCTATTGGTCTGGTTTACGACCCCAAAGTACGCCTATTTGCAGAAGCCATGGACTATCCTTATTTAGGTTCGATCTCCAGCCTGTCGCAAACAGAAGTCTTTTACCAATACCTCGAAGAAACCTGGCTACATCGAGAATCTCGCAAGCAAAAAATTCATCAGCGCCTGCCTCTTTTACAGAAACGGGTATACGATGCCCGCGAGCTTGCTCTAAACTTACTCAGATAGATACACAAATAGACAAATGAAAAAACACAGTAAAACATGGCCCACAGCAAAAGTGCTTGAGATTCCTGTCGATTGCCTTACAAAAGAAAGTCTGGTTAACGAACTATTGAATCGTATACAAGCACGTGATCAGGTTCATCTGGTCACCATGAATGCCGAAATGGCTTACGCTGCCCATCTCAACCCAGAGCATCTACAGCTTTTACAAGCAGCAGATATCGTGATCCCCGATGGCATAGGTGTGGTCTGGGCTCTGGGACATCAGGGAGTACCCGTGCAACGACTGCCTGGCATCGAACTGACCCAGGCGCTATTGGAGCAAGCTGAAACCAAGCACTTGCGTGTCGGGGTTCTGGGTTCGAGCCCAGAGACTTTGGCAGCCTTAGAAACGGTGCTAAACTCCCGTTGGCCAGCTCTGGAAACGCCGATCTTTCAGGATGGCTATTTTACTGAAGAGCAAGAAAACGGGATTCTCGAACAAATAAAGGCCGCAGATTTAGATCTTTTGTTTGTGGCTTTGGGTGTGCCCCGTCAAGAAGAATGGATTCAACGCTACCAGTCTCAATTGGGTATTCCCCTGATGATGGGTGTGGGGGGCTCCTTTGATGTACTCTCGGGCCGCTTAGAACGCGCGCCCGAACTCATGCAACGCTTGCATCTGGAGTGGTTCTTTAGATTAGTCCAGCAGCCCAGCCGCTGGCGTCGGATGCTGGCTTTGCCCAAATTTGTTGTGGAGGTCTTGCGACGATGATTCGCTTTGTCGATGTCACCAAAACCTATAAAGGCGTCTATGCCCTCAATCAGATCAATCTTGAAATCCCTCAGGGATCGTTTACCTTTTTAGTCGGCCCCACCGGATCAGGCAAGTCCACGCTGATTAAATTACTCTACCGAGAAGAATTAGCCAATAAAGGCGATATCTTTGTCGCCAGCAAAAACATTGAAGAGCTGAGCAAAAAAGAAGTCCCCCTGCTTCGGCAACGCACCGGCGTAGTCTTTCAGGATTACAAACTGCTTTCCCAAAAAACAGTCTGGGAAAATGTCGCTTTTGCTCTCGATATTTTGGGTGTTCCCCGCAGTGATCAGACCAAGCGAGTACAAGGTGTACTCGAACTGACCAATATGCTGCATGCCAAAGACCTCTACCCCAGGCAATTGTCAGGGGGAGAGCAACAACGGGTCTCCGTTTCACGTGCGATTGTCAATCGACCTCCTTTATTATTAGCTGACGAACCCACCGGCAATCTGGACCCCGAAGCTTCCTGGAGTATCATGAAACTGCTCGCCAAGATTTGCAAGACCGGGACCACCGTCGTCGTTTCCACCCATAATCACAGTCTGGTAGAACGCATGAAACATCGCACGATTCAATTAGAAAACGGCCAAATTGTGGCCGATACCCCAGAAGGAGTCTGGACCCGTGGCCGATAAATCATCTTATTTCAGTGGTCAGCTCGTATACGCCGTGCGTCAGGGCTTTCAAAATATTATTCGTAGTCCTTTGATGAGTCTGATTGTCGTCTCAACGATGGTGATCTCATTGTCTACCCTGGGTTTTTTATTATTGGTCGTCTCTGACCTGAACCTGATTTCTTCAGAACTGGCAACCCAACTCAAAATCGTGGTCTTCCTCGAAGATCAACAGGATATAGACCGCATGGGGGCAGATATAGAAAACTTACCCGGTGTGCAAGCCCCGGTGATTAAAATATCTCGTGAAGAAGCCCTCGACACGATGCTTAAAGACCTGAGCGATCTCAAAGATGTCTTAAAAGAAAACAATCCCTTCCCGGCAACGATTGAAGTCGCCGTCACCGAAATTGCACGCATGGAAGCCGTGGGTGAAGAGAT
>JBBKWI010000009.1:0-36618 GCA_037968875.1 Candidatus Sericytochromatia bacterium
TGGGGCAGTCGTATCGGCTATCTGAGTATCCTGGCAATGGTCTTTTTGTGGTACCCCAAAATGAAACTCTATTTTCTGACAGAAGATCCCACGGTTTTTTGGAGTACTGGCCTACTCAGCGCTGCGGGAATTCTGAGTGCTTACTGGATCTCGCGAGGGCTGGGATTCTCTCAAATGGTGGCCCGCACGCTCTCTTTTGAAACAGGCATTCAAAACGCACCCCTGGCGTTTGCGATTATCAGCCTCAATTTACCCAAAGAGACGGCCCAAAGTATTGGCTGGATCCCTTTGGTTTATGGGGCTCTATCTGTCGGCAACGCGGCTTTATTTACGCTGACCTACCGCCTGCAGGATCGCTATTCCCCAAAAAAAACTCCTGATCAGGCGATTTCAAACAGTTTGCCCAGGGCTTCTTAATCAAAGCCTGATCGAGGGCTGCAGCCACTAATCTTACTTGCTGCTGGACAGAGACTGTGGGTATACTCTAGATCATGTTTCGCAAATGTTTTAAAGCCCCCCTGCTGGTTTTGCTGGCTCTCGTCATGCATCTCTTTGTGGGCCAACACGATAGCTCCTCGGCCCTGATCTTGTGTCTGGGCGATGATGGACACGTGGCGATAGAAATGGCGCAACACCCCAGTCATCCGGCACAAATCGAACAAGCCGGAGAGCATTTGCTCAATGCCTGTCCTGAAACTGAAAATTGTCAGGATATCGTGCTGGCGTTTGATCACCAGGAAATAGCTGTGAAGCAAGAAGCACGCCCCTTGCTGCTTCCGCTGATTTTTCAATCGCTTTTGACAACGGTTTTTCCCGAGCGTACTGAACCTGAGTTCTATGCATTTCGTTTAAGCGCACTCTCTCAGGGAGATCTGTCTTTCCGAGATCTCAGCTCCCAATCCCAGACCTTAAAACACACCATTCTAATCATTTGATCCTGATTTGTTTTTCAATTTCTTGAATTTTTAACAAATAAGGATATTTTATGCGTCGTAAACAGATTGCGCTCTCTGCGCTGATCCTGCTCTTGGGCAGTCTCTTGATTTTATGGATCTCTCAAGTAGAAAGTGTTACTCCTAATCAGGCCCATGCTGAAGGCGAAGAAGAAACCGAACACACACAAGAAGTAAAAGGGAAGCATGGCGGTGTTTTGTTGGGCCAGGATCAAGCCATTCAAATCGAATTGAAGACCACAGCTGCTGGAAAAGGCCAATTGGGATTTGAATTTTATGCTTATCAGGGGCAAGAGTCCCTCCCTATCAGCGCTGAGAATCTGACGATTGAATGGCAGCGTTTAGACCAGACTTACCCAATGCCAGTCGACACCCTGCCCGGTGGACTCAAATCAAGAGGCAGTGTTGGTGAACCCCACTCCCTTGAAATGCGTTTAGCGCTTCAACTAGAGGGAAAAAGCTATTCCTATCATTGGGAAAACTTTGAGTACCGCACGCAAATGAGTCCCAAGCAAATTCAGGCCAATCAGCTGAGCTTTGATACGGTCAAGCCGCGCACCTTAAGTTCTGAAATCCAATTGCCGGGTAAAATCGCCGTCGATCAAGATCGGGAAGCCCATCTGTCACCCCGCGTTTCTGGGGTGGTCCAAGCCGTCTATAAGCATCTCGGCGATAGGGTCAAAAAAGGGGAAGTCTTGGCCCGACTGAATAGCCGCGAACTCGGTGATTTAAAAGAAAACTTTCAGGTCCAGGAGATTCGCTATCAGCAGGCAGCAGAGTATTATCGCTTAGAGCAGGGCTTTCAAAAGAATACCCAAAGCCTATTAAAAGCGCTGGCTACAGGTCAGTCTTTGTCAGCGATTCACCAAAAAATACTTAATACACCGATCGGCAGCGATCGGAGCAGACTGGTACAAGCTTATACGGCTATCACCTTAGCTGAGCAAACCTACGAGCGTGAAAAAAGCCTGAGCAAATTAAAAGCAACCACGGACGTTGATTTGCAGCGGGCGCATAAGCAATTGCTGGATAGCCGTGCGGCTTACCAGGGATTAATTGAAGAAATTGATCGCCAGCGTCACCTACAGGTGCTCGACAAAAAATCGGCCATGGACCAACTCAAGCCAGCCCTGGAAATGGCTCGCAATCAACTCAAGGTCTTGGGGCTGGGCGCAGGAGATAGCAATACGGTTTACGAACTGCGCAGCCCAATCAATGGCGTTTTGATCTCTAAGCATATTGCCCCTGGAGAATCTGTCCTGGCTCAAGCACAAGCTTTTAGTCTGGCTGACTTGTCCGGTGTCTGGGCCGAAATGATGATTCCAGAATCTCAACTCGAACAGATTCGGATTGGCCTGCCCGTCGTGGTGGAATCCCAGAGTGGGCAACGCCGTCAGTCTGGCAATATTAGTCATCTGGGGAGCCTGGTCAATGAAGACAGCCGCACAGCGGAGGCCCATGCCGAGATCCCTAATTCCGATCGTTTTTGGAAGCCGGGGATGTTTGTAACCCTGAAGCTTCAAACCAACCCCAGATCAGTCAAAATGGCGGTACAGCAATCGGCGATCCAGTTTATCAACGAAGAGCCCTTTGTATTTGTACGCTCTGGGGATCAAATTCAAGGTTTCCCGGTGGTCACAGGCTTAGAAACCAGTCAATGGGTCGAAATCAAATCCGGTTTGCAAGCTGGCCAGACTTATGTGGCCAAAAACTCCTATCTGATCAAAGCAGAACTTGAGAAATCAAGCGCTGCTCACTCACATTAAGGGGGCCACCGATGTTTAATAAAATACTGACTTTTTCGATTCAACAGCGCTGGTTTGTACTCTTATGCGTGCTGGGCGTGGGTCTGCTGGGCGCTTATCACTTTCAGTCCTTGCCGATTGACGCCGTGCCTGATATTACCAATGTACAGGTCCAAATCAATACCCAGGCCCCCGGTTATGCGCCTCTCGAAACCGAGCAACAAATCACCTTTCCGATTGAATTTGCGCTCGCTGGACTGCCCAAAATGCACTCTACACGTTCGCTTTCACGTTATGGCCTCTCTCAGGTCACCGTGATCTTTGAAGAAGGCACTGACATTTACTTTGCCCGCCAGCTCTTAAGCGAAAAACTGCAGCAGATCCAATCGCGCTTACCAGCAGGGCTTCAACCAGAACTGGGGCCAATTGCGACCGGCCTGGGTGAAATCTACATGTGGGCCTTACAGGCGGATCCTGAGGCCCGGAATGCGCAGGATCAACCCTACAATTTAACGGATTTACGCACCCTACAAGACTGGGTGGTGCGCCCCCAACTGAGAACCGTACCCGGTGTGACCGAGGTCAATACGATTGGCGGTTACCCCAAGCTTTTTCAAATTAGTCCTGCGCCTGAGAAAATGCGCGCCTACCATCTCTCTTTTCGTGAGGTCGTCGAAGCCCTGCAAAATAACAATCAAAACACGGGCGCTGGCTATATTGAACGGGAAGGAGCCCAGTATCTTCTGCGCATGCCAGGCAAGCTCAAAGACTTCAAAGATATTGAGCAAACCCTGATCAAAACCGAGAACGGTGTACCTGTGCGTATCAGCGATGTCGCCACGGTTGAATATGGTCAAGAATTGCGGACCGGGGCAGCCACCTACGATGGTCAAGAGGCCGTGCTGGGAACCGCCGTGATGTTGCTGGGGGCCAATAGCCAGACCGTTGCTGAAGCCGTACACGAACGCCTACAGCAAATCAACGAAAGTTTACCCACCGGCGTTACCGCCGTGACCCTCTATAATCGCTCAGTTCTGGTTGAAAAGACCATTGCCACCGTCGAAGAAAACTTGGCCCTGGGTGCCCTATTCGTGATTGTGGTCTTGTTTTTGTTTCTGGGGAATTTTCGGGCTGCAGTGATTACAGCCCTGGTGATCCCTTTTGCGATGTGCTTCACAATTTCGGGTATGTACCTCAACAAAATCTCAGCCAATTTAATGAGCCTGGGCGCCTTAGATTTTGGCATTATTGTCGATGGCTCGATTGTTATGGCCGAAAACTGTTTGCGACACCTGGCCCATCAGCAGCGAGCCCTGGGCCGACCCTTAGATCTCAAAGAGCGCATGAACAGCATCTGGGAAGCATCGCGTGAAGCGCGTCAGGCCTTACTCTTTGGCGAATTAATCATTATGGTGGTTTACTTACCCATTTTGGCCCTCGAAGGCGTTGAAGGCAAAATGTTTCACCCGATGGCTCTGACCGTGATCTTAGCTCTATTGGGTGCCATGATTTTAAGCATGACCTTTGTGCCTGCTGCCCTGACCATTTTCATGACGGGCAAAGTCCAAGAAAAAGAAAATTGGCTGATGACACAAGCCAAGAATGTATATCAGCCCCTGCTGCGTTTATCGCTAGCGAATCGTCCGGTGGTGATTACCTTTGCACTGGTATTAATTGCAGTTTGCGGCTTGTTAAGTGTCAAAATGGGCCGAGAATTTGTGCCCAATCTGAATGAGGGTGACGCCGCCGTTCAGGCACTGCGAGCGACAGGCACAGGCCTGGCGCAATCGATAGAAATGCAAAAGCAACTTGAATTGGCCGTCATCAAAGTACCGGAAGTCTCCCATGTTTTCTCTCGGATCGGCACGGCTGAAGTCGCCACGGATCCGATGCCGCCCAATATTGCCGATACCTTTGTAATCATGAAGCCCCAAAAAGAATGGCCCCATCCGGGCTTGTCTCGCTCAGGACTACTTGAAAAAATACAGGCTTCAGTGGCTGATTTATCGGGCAATAACTATGAGTTTACACAGCCGATCCAGATGCGTTTTAATGAGCTTTTATCAGGGGTTCGCTCTGATTTAGCGATTAAAATTTATGGTGATGACTTAGACCAATTATTAAAATCTGCACAAGCAGCGGAAAAGATTCTCTCGGGTTTGCCCGGCGTCGCCGATCTCAGGGTCGAGCAGCTCTCTGGCCTGCCAATCTTAAGCATGATGCCTCAGCGTCAGGCCCTGGGGAGATATGGCCTGTCAACTTCGGAACTTCAGGACTTAATTGAAATCGCTGGCGCAGGCAAAGTCGTGGGCGAAATCTTTGAAGGGGATCGTCGCTTTGATATGATGGTCCGTTTGCCCGAAACCTTGCGTAGCGATACCTTTCAATTAAAACAATTACCGGTACCGCGCCGAGATCAACCGGGCAGTTTTGTGCCGCTCTCGCAATTGGCCACTTTTGAAAGACAAGTGGGCCCCAATCAAATTAGCCGTGAGAATGGCAAGCGTCGTGTGGTCATTTCAGCCAATGTGCGCGGTCGTGATCTGGGTAGTTTTGTGATTCAGGCTCAGGAGGCACTGAAGCAAGAGCTTGAACTGCCTGCGGGCTATTGGCTGGAATGGGGCGGCGAGTTTGAGAAATTACAATCTGCGGCCCAGCGCTTGCAAATTGTGGTGCCGCTGGCACTGGTGCTGATTTTACTCTTGCTCAATGCCACACTTAAATCAGTTAAAGATACCCTACTGGTCTTTTCAGGCGTCCCTCTGGCTCTAACCGGTGGAATCCTCGCGCTTTTGATTCGGGGATTACCGCTTTCGATTTCAGCGGGGGTGGGCTTTATTGCACTCTCAGGAGTGGCCGTCCTGAACGGCCTGGTGATGCTGACCTTTATCACCCAGGTGCGTCAAAAGCAAAATGACCTGGAATTAGCGATTTTTGAAGGAGCTAGCACCCGTTTGCGACCCGTCTTAATGACTGCTCTGGTGGCCTCACTGGGTTTCATACCGATGGCTTTTTCAAATGGTACCGGAGCTGAAGTACAGCGCCCATTAGCCACTGTCGTGATCGGCGGTGTGCTTTCGTCCACTTTGCTCACCCTGCTGGTTTTACCAGTGCTCTATAGCCTGGTGCATCAGAGAACTCAGGCATTGCCAGCGCATGGGCCAGCGCCAGAGAGTTTGCCCCCACTCCCAGAGGAAGAGGTTTAATTATGTTCATTTTATCCCGTTCCCGCCACGCCCAGATGCTATTGATAAAGGCACTTTTGCTTGTGACTAGTACTGCGAGCCTATCTGCTGCGGATCTATTAAACGCCCTGCCCGCAAAAGCGACTGATGCAGCGCCCGCAATTCAAGACCTGGCTCAAGCTTCTAGCCTCAGCTTGCGACAGGCCCTGGATCTGGCCAAAGGCAATTTTTCTTTGGATATTGCTGCAGCTCAGATTCAGGTACAAGCTGCTTTAAGTGAACAAGCCAAACGCTTACCCAATCCCCTTCTGAATGCCAGCGCTGAAGAATTCCCTTCTCTTGCTGGTAATACAGGTGAGTTCACTTTGCAATGGCAGCAGGCCCTGCCAATTTCAGAGCGTATCACCCAACAGACTCGCCTGGCGGAACAAAAAAAGCTGCTGGCCCAGGTTGCCCTCGACTTACAAGCACTGGCATTGCAACGAGACCTCACGCAGAGCTATTATCAGGTCTTGACCTGGCAAGTCTACCTTCAGCAATCTGAAACCCTACAACAAACCGCTCAGGCCATGCGTCAATTGCTAGAAGCACAGGCCAATGCCGGTAAAATACTGCTTGTTGAAGTCAATCGCGCCCGCTTGTTAGAGCAAGAACTGCAATTGCAAACTCAGAACGCCAGCTTGCAATGGGAACAAGCCAAAATACAATTGGCTTTGTTTTGGAATCAAGATCGGGCGATGGATGTTCACTTAAGTGAAGCACTGATGCTTCACGAATCACTGCCTGAGATCGATCCACTCAGACCCAATTGGCAAAGCCACCCGGAAGGACAACAAGCGGAGCAAAGCGTGCAACAACAAGCAATCAATCTGAATTTACAAGAGGCTCTGGTCTGGCCCGATCTGAAGTGGAGTTTGGGCTTGCGTTATATCCCCTATCAAAATAATCTGGCCCCCACTTTTGGTCTTAGTTTGCCGCTACCTATCAATAATGCCAATCAGGGCGCAATCGATGCAGCACAAGCACAGGTTTATCAGGCACAAACACAGCAACAGGCGGCTCAGGTTCGTTTTAATAATCGTCAACAGCAATCACTTTTGACATATCAAAACAGCTTGCGCTCGATTGAGCGTTTTCGTGAGCAAATCCTACCCGTAGCAAAAGAGAATATGAGCCTCAATCAGGTCGCTTTTGAAGCCGGAAAACTGCCGTATCTGGCACTCTTAAACGCTCAAAAAAGCCTGAATAGTCTGCAGCTTGATTACATCAAATTGTGGGGAGATTATCATCAGCAACGGGCTGACCTGGTTTATTTTTCGCAGTCCAGCCAACTGTTAGAAAGCTTATGAAAGCAAGTTAATTCAAATAAAAATAGTATAAAAGAAGCCCAATTTACGTTGACCTTCCCACCCCTAAAAACCTTATGCTAAAAGCATCAAAGTAGCCGAAAGGCAAGGGAGGGATTTATGTCTGCAAAAAAAGCAGTTATCTATCGCATGGTGACAGAGCAGCATATTTGTCCATTTGGGATCAAGTCAAAAGATATATTGCAGCGTAAAGGTTTTGAAGTCGAAGATCACCATCTGGAGTCTCGCCAGGAGACGGATGATTTCAAAGCCGAACATGATGTCAAAACGACACCCCAGACTTTTATTGAGGGTCAGCGGATTGGGGGGTATGATGATCTACGCCGCTATTTCGGCATGAAAGTCAAAGACCCTGATAAGGTCACTTACACTCCGATTATTGCGATTTTCGCGATGACATTTTTAATGGCCCTGGCCTTACACTGGGGTATCTACCAGGAGCTCGTCTCGATGACGCTCTTAAACTGGTTCATTGCAATCAGCATGTGTGTCTTAGCAATTCTCAAACTGCGTGACCTGGACTCCTTCAGTAATCAGTTCCTGGGCTATGATCTACTGGCCCAAAAATTTGTGCCCTACGCCTTTATTTACCCTTTCGCTGAAGCCTTTGCCGGTATCGGTATGCTAGCCAAAGTCATCGAGCCAGTGGTGGCACTGACGGCTTTATTTATCGGGAGCATTGGCGCCATCTCGGTGATCAAAGCGGTCTATATCGACAAGCGCGAACTCAAATGTGCCTGCGTCGGGGGCAATAGCAATGTGCCACTGGGGTTTATTTCCTTGACTGAAAACCTGATGATGATCTTGATGGGAGCCTGGATGCTCCTGACGTAAGTCATTTACTGATCCAAATCACGCTTAATCTAACATGACTCAATACATAAAACAACAAGGAGAAAAAACAATGAACTACGGAAAATTTTTAGCCATGATCGCGACTTCAACGCTGATCATGTTTGGCTTTATGTATCTCAACACCTACGCCTTTGACCATATCTTTTTTAGTGAAACACGGGCCTATATGTCGCTCCTGATGGGAGCCACAATGGCTGTTGTGATGCTGCTCTTTATGTGGCCTCACTACACCAATAAAAAAGTCAATTTTGGAATTTTAGCCGGCAGCGCTGTGATCTTTACACTCTCACTCTGGTTGGTACGCAGCCAAGTCACTGTCACAGATGTCTCCTGGATGAAAGCGATGATCCCCCACCATTCGATTGCGATTTTGACCAGTGAGCGGGCCACGATTAGAGACCCGCGCGTCAGAGAACTGGCTGACAGCATCATTCAAGCCCAACGCAAAGAAATTACCGAAATGAAAATGCTAATCGAAGATCTAGAAAAGCAAGATTCTGCTCAGTAATCAAATACTTTCAGACAAAAGAAAATGGCCTGGAATTAGAATCCAGGCCATTTTACTTATTGCATATGTTGCATGGTAGGGGGGCGCAAGCGCAGATAGACCCGAAAGCCATAAGGCACCTGGCCATAAGCAGCCTGCACTTCGCTATCGACAAGATAGAGGCTCGCGTCAGCCCCCAGACCCAGATCAAAGAACTCGGATGAGTCTAGCTCACGAATACCCCCAAAGGTAATCGCTGTTACCGTGTGCAAATTATGATCTGCTGTCGCATTTAGTGCCAGTCCGCTTTTATCGACACGCTCCAGTCGGGTGTAAAGATGATTGCGCTGCTGATCCCAGTCATACTGACTTTCTAAGCCAAAGCCGTGCAAAACCCGATTGTCATCATGAAACTCCTGGTTCATGCCCCAGATCAAGCTGCTCGACAAAAGCCCAGCACCCAGGCCTATATCCAAAGGCATCACATTTGTCACAGAAGCCGAAGTACGATGAATATTACCGGGTTCCAACGGCTCGGGGTCTTTTAATTGACCATAAGAAACCTGAGCGACCCAATTGTCATTGGGAATCCAGCTTAAGCGGGTCGACCAGGAGTCCAGCGGACCAAAGTCAATATCAAACCTGTTTTCATCGGGCTCTCGGCCATTAAAGAGCGAGCCTTCAATCTGAAAATCATGCCAACGGAGCCCGAGGGTACCGACGCCAAAGCTAATATGGGTCGCGTCTTGTAAATGGTGCGACAGCGGAGCCCAATGATTATCTGCAGTCGAAGGACGATGCATAAAAGCCGAAGGTCCCAGCGCAGGCTCACCGGCCAAACCAGCATAGGCAAAGAGCCCCCAGTCGTCACTCGGGTTCCAGCTATAGCGCGCGGCCAATTCCATCAGTAAGTCATGGGGGTGCTGCTTATCAATGATGGGTTTGCCCTGATAGAGTTCTCCTGTTTGAAACAATTGGGGAGTACCGCCAGGAGGCAGAGTCAGGCCTTCCAAACTGGTCATCAAACGCAAATCCAGAATACCGGGTCCGACCCAACCGCTGCCCATCGCCATAGCCCAGTTTTCACCAGCCCAGGTCTGCGCGCCTCGGGGACCACCCTGCTGATTATAGCCAGCGATCAGATCGCCATGAAACATCCAGAGCCAATCGTTGTTTTCAAGACTCCACATTCGCATTGGGCTCAATTGAGGAATACGACTAGTACCAGAACCCAGGCTTTGGGCGCGTCGCATCAATTGCTGCGTGATCGGATTGCTATGCCCATGACCCGACATTGTGTCGGTCGGCTTGTCGTCAGTCGTTGACTCGCTGGCCGGGTCATGGCTGGTATCAGTTGATGATTCATGTGGGCTGGAAGTCGGATCGGGGCTTGTACCTGGCATTGGCGTAGGACTGGGAGCTGGGTTGTGCCCACTATGTCCGCTATGCTGAGCCATTACGGGCAGACTCAGGCTACATAAAAGTGATGTCAAAAGGAGTTTATGCATGCTTCAATAACCTATTATATTTCAAATTATAAATCGATCAGTTTGAGAGGTCTCAGCAACGCTACAGATCTAATCAAGCTTGATTGATTAAAAGATAAACCTTCTAGTAATGGGAAGGTCAATCCCAATCTATAAAACGGATGACTCACAGCATAGCTGACTGGAGATTAGCCTAGCAAATATTGATTATTGGGCCCAGAGAAATATCTGAATTTTAGCGACTCTTTAATATAATCGCTACTGGATCCGGCTTGAGGCTTACGTCTACGCCTGACGACTGGCTTTTGTGCTTAAGGGTTCAATATGCCAGGTTTCCCAGGACATGGGGCGATACATGCCCGCCTGAGCAATAATCGCATCAAACTCGCGTTGGGGAATCTTTTTACCATTGCGCAAGAGATTGAGATCAATCGCATTGCCGAAATTGTGGCGGCTCTTACCTGGTGGGGCAACCCATTTCCGTGCTCTGCTTACAGAACCATATTTTTTGAGGGCTTGCGTAAACAACTGGGCCTGGCGCTCGACACTGCGATAAGAAGAGTTAATACTGACGCGTATGCCCTTGCTGCGGGCAATCTCTTTGATTTCATTCAGCCCCTCATGGGCTTCAGGCGTCAATCGGATAGCGCGACCGCTTGTATCTTTGAGCCCCGTATCGCGAACCGCTGCACTGCTGGCAGCCTCGTGACTGTGACTATGTGTGTGTTCAGGAGCAGTAGTCGTCGGACGAGCCAGAGGGCGTAAAGAACGAGTCAGCGGCGATGGCTGGCTCGGTGTCTGGCTTGTTGAGGGAGCGCTAAATAATTGCAAGGGCGCCTGTAATTGGCCTGTGTTTACGGGGCTGGACTGTAAACGATCTTGAGTCCAGGAATGACGTGGCAGCACTGGAACAGCTTGCTTTTGCGATAGCAAGCGAGAGACTTTGCTAAAAGTCTGAAGGGGAGACCGCTGATTGATTCGAGCATGTACTGTCATATTTTATGTTGTAGAGGAAAATACTTTTGACCTGAATTGAGAATAGACTGAATTCAACAGACTTTAATCAGAATTTAATCAGAATTATCATCAAAAGTAATTTAGTCTTTGTTTTATTAAAAAGATTGACTTTACCACGATAGTAAGGTGTAGCATGGCATTAAAGTATATTTTAGGTTTAGTGTGAAAAAGTGTTTAAACTTGGGTATTTAAAAGTATATTTGGCGATTATGTTTGCATGTGTCATAACATTGCTTCACTTGGAGCCTTGTTGGGCCAATCTAAGCAGCACTGTAGCGCCTATCTTTGTTAATGAACAGCACGCTGAAAATATTATATTATCCAATTCTCATGAGAGCAGCACTCACAAGCATTCTGAGCACTCTCATTCAAATTCTCAAACGTCTTCACCCCATCATTCTGAGCCGAGTGATTGTTGCCAAGTCGATTTAAAACCGCTACTCGTCGCTATGGAGTCGGATGCGTTCTCGATCAAAAACCAAAAATGGCTCGTACTGCTTAGCCAACTCTCTTTGACACCAGAGCCAATGCTTTTGATTGATTTCTTCACGGAAAATATTGAGCCACGAGCCAGGGACCCCGTCATTGCTACGCGCAGGCATCTGCTTGTGCTTGAAACGACTCTGCTTTTGATATGAACGCGATTACCCCTTAAACCGTTTCTTTGTTTTTAATTTAAGGAGTCATCGCATGTATTCATTTTTTGAGCCCAAACAGGCTCAGCGTTCTAGTCGTTTAGGAGACGTTTTATTAGCCTCAGGCGAATTACAGACCTCTGAACTGGAGCAAGCCTTAGCCCAACAAGTCCATCAAAACGAGCCCCTGGGTAAGATTTTACTAGAAAATAAAGCCGTCAATGTTTGGTCACTTGAAACGGCGTTGTGCAGCCAGCTTCGGCAAAGATATCATCACCGACAACGTTTGCCACTTGGCAGAGTTTTAATTGAGACGGCTGGCCTACGCGCTGATCAGCTACAGGCTGCCCTAAAACACCAAAAAAAATCACAGCAAAAACTAGGGCAGGTCTTGCTTGAGCGAAAATGGGTCAAGCATGATCTATTGAAGCAAAGTCTGCGCTTACAAAAGCGTTTTGCCCGACGTTCTATAGTGGCGCTAATAGGTCTTACAGCCTTAATTAGCTGTAAGCCTCCCACGGTTCCACTACAGAGTTCTCTATTTGCTGACATGCGGATCGCGGCCACCCGGCCCATTTCTATGCAGACCCTAAGTGGCGAATTTAAAACCATGCAGCTTTCATCAGGTGGTAAAGTTAGAATCTATCGCAATGGCAGCAAAATTTTAGAGAATGTGCCCTTCTTTAAGCAAGGGGCAGATAATACCTGTGGTCAGGCCGTGGTAGCGATGCTGACTCAGTATTGGGGGCATCCTCAGGATTATCAACAATTGGTGAACCAGGAAAACCCCTTTAATTTGGCGACTTCAGCAGTGGCCCTGAGAGATTCTCTGCGTCAAAAAGGGCTTGCAGCTCAGGACTTTAAACAAGGCACCCTTGAAAATCTGATCGCAGAAGTGAATAAGGGCAGACCCACCCCAGTCTTGCTGGATTTTGGTAGTTTACAAAGCGCGCACTATGTCGTAGTGGTGGGCTATAACCTGGAGCGAAATAGCCTGATCGTACATGACAGTGTTGAAGCACCTTATTTAGAAATGTCCATCCCACGGTTTAAGCAGATGTGGGAAAACAAATCCGTTCGCTCGGTTTTACCTGTTGCTGCTGACAATTATCAGCGGCTGATGTTTCAGGTTTTTGATACCCCTGATACGCCTCTATCGAATAAATAATCAATGCTAACTAGAATAACAAAGGAATAAAACAATGAATCGCAAAAACTTTTTGAAATATGGGGGCGTCTTATCAGCAGGTATGATGCTGAACCCGGCTCAGTTACTGGCGATGCAAGAGCATGCCAACCATGAAATGGCACCAGAAGCCGCCATAGCACCTCCTCCAAGTGAACCCCGACCGCTCCCCTTTAAAAAAGACGGTAAATGGAAAGAGTTTGAACTCTATATCGATATTGCCGTACATGAATTGGCACCGGGCATGAAAGTACATACTCTGGCCTTTAATGATCAGGTGCCTGGCCCTGAGATTCGGGTCCAGGAAGGGGATTATGTACGCGTCAAATTCAAAAACAAGACCGAGCTGAATCATACAATCCATTGGCATGGGATGCATGTGCCCTGGCGCATGGATGGGGTCCCTTATGTAACCCAAATGCCCGTGATGCCAAATCAAGAATTTGTCTATGAGTTTGAAGCCAAGCCCTATGGTACGCATTTTTACCATTGCCACTGGGGCACTCTTTTGCATATGCAGTCGGGGATGTATGGCAGTTTGATTGTCGAACAAAAAGACGACCCGATAAAAAAGAAATTCCCCTATGAGCGGGAATACACTTTGATCTATGGCGCCATGGACGTTAATTTTGTACGCAAAGAACTGAATATCATGCTCAAGCGCATGAAAGAACGGCGTTATCTGATGATGAATGGCCGCTTCGATAAACAGCGCTTTAATCAATTTGATTCAAAAGAGGATTTAGAGAGCCACATGGAGCAAGGCTATCAACCGCCTTATCTGGTCAACCGACGTACAGAAGCCGATTTACCTGTGCCCAATTGGTTTACCGTGAATGGCAAATCCTACCCTTCGACGCCCACCATAAACATCACCGAAAATGAAAATATCCGCGTGCGCTTGATCAATGCGGGAACTGAGAATCACCACTTGCATTTGCATGGCCATGATTTTTGGATGGTTGCTGATGACGGGTTGGTCTTGCCCCAGTTTTGGCAGCGCAATACGATTCCGCTCAGTCCGGGCAAAACCTATGACATTATCATTGAGGGCAAAAACAGAGGGCTCTGGACTTTCCATGATCATGATACGCGCCGTGCCACCAATAACGGGCTCTACCCCGGTGGGACTTTAATGCTAATGGTCTACGACGACTTACCCCCAGAAGAACTAGAAACTATGATGATGATGGGTAGTATGAAACACATGACCCAATTACCAAAAGTAGCATTGGATGAATAGAGAAAAACCATGATCAAACATATATTATTTCCATTTTTAATAGCAGCCCTTGGTTTTCAGAGCGCAGCTTTCGCTGAGGGTCCACCGGAAATTGAAATTTCTGGCAAAGGTGTCACTTCAGCAAATTTCAATTTAGGCTCAGGCCAGCCCTCTTCCGTCGTCGCTGATTTTTCCGACTCAACGGTCTTGTTTGGCTTGCGACAAAAATTGTATTCGGATTGGCGCAGTCTGATGGTGATGGGTGTTCAACTCCCCGATGCCGACTCAGGCCTGGGAGATATATTTCTAAGTCAGACTTTTTTACAATTGGAAGATCAATTTCAAATGGTCAAAATTGGGCGTAGCAATGCCCGTACCGCTTTGATAGGGTTTCCAACTTTGCGTGATGATGATGCCCTGAGCTTCAATTATGTTTTGAACCCCTTTTCAGGGGGTAAAAACACCCAGGATCATCAATATGCCAATGTACTGGAATATAGTCGGGTCTTTGATCAGCGTTGGTGGCTAACAGCCCATGGCGAAAACTTCATTGATTTTCAAAATCCCAATCAATTTTCTCTCAATGCGATTGGCGCTGCCTTCGAATACAAAGTGCCTGAGTCTCAGATCTGGAACCGCGATATCCTCCAGTATGCCGGGATCAGTTTCTATAATTTCTTGACCGAAAAAGACGGCCAGCTCAACCCCTTTACAACGTCTCTCAAAAATTTGGCTGCCGGGGTACGCCTGAATGTTTTGCCCGATCCCGTTCATTTTGTCGATTTGCGTGCTCAGGCGATTTACAATTTGGGATTTGCTGATATTAAAACGATTGAGAGCTACGCCGACTATACCCGTGCCAATGCTCTGGCCAGTTTTGCGAGCGTGCGGTATTTATACCGTCCTTTAGAGCGCCCATTGTTTCAGGCCAGTCTGGGGGCAGGCTTTCGTTTGTTTCCCGGCAATGCCAACCAAAGCTCGGAATGGACAGCCATTGCCAATGCTTTTTATCGACTGGGTGAAAACTTAGATCTGGGCTTGCAATACCGATTTTTGAACACCCAGGGAGATCTCAAGCAAATTCGTGGGGCTGATGAGCACCGAATCCAGCTGGCATTGGTCTATAGCTTTGACATGACTTTTTTCGATCAATTTGACAATCGCAATTCTTTACTAAATCTGGAGCACTCATATCTCAAATGAAGCCACTTATCTATTTTAGTCTTTGTCTGACTCTGATTTCGTGCAAGCCAAGCGAAGAGAAGAGCACAGCAACGGGTCAGCGTACTTATAGCACAGAGCAAGCCAGCCTCGGCAAAAAAATTTACACACAAAATTGCCTCGAATGCCATGGCGCTGAGGCGCGGGGAGAACCCAATTGGCAAACGCCTTTGGCTGACGGTAATTTTCCGGCGCCCCCCTTAAACGGAACGGGCCACGCCTGGCACCATCCTTTGCCGGCCTTAACGCAAACCGTGAAACAAGGATCTCAGAGCCAGGGCGGACGCATGCCTGCTTTTGAGCAGAAATTGTCCGAAGTAGAGATAGAGCAGGTTTTAGCTTATGTGCAAAGCCTCTGGTCCGATGAGGTTTACAAAACCTGGCAAGAAAAAGTCAATCTCTCGTCTAACTAAAACACACAGGAGCATTAAAACAATGAAAATGATCATTAAATTGGGTCTCTGGTTCGCCGTACTGGCAAGCCTGAGTCTTCCCTTGCAGGCCCACGAAGCCAAAATGAAAAATGAATCGATGCACCAGCAGCATCGCGAAATGCTGAAACAGATCAGCGACTATGAGCAGCAAATCAAGTCTGAAATTCAGACTTTAGAAAAAAAAAGCCTGGACGACACCCAAAAACAAACTTTTGCACTTTTAAAAAAAGTATTGGCGCATCATCAGAGCCTACATCAGCAAATACTTAAAATGCACTCCCAAATGATGAAAATGAATGCTGAAAAGGACCCCCATTAAGCTCATTTTTGCAAATTCATTTTTAGGAGTATTACCTTATGCACGTTTCCTTTCGTTTCCTGTTGTTTTCACTATTGATACTGGCCATGGCTTGGGCCAGCCCGCTCTCAGCTTCGGCGCATTCGGCACATCAAAACAAGGCCAAGGTCTTGCCGTCAGTTAAAGCCAGCCCCAGCAAAATAGCAACGCCCATGCCAACGGCGTCTGTGCCTATTCTGAGCTCCACAACAGCATCTCAGGAGCCAATCGCTGAAGCCCATCAGACGGAGACCACCTCACCACATCCGGGGCATGATCATGAAGCGGTTGCTGGCCCGAGTTCATGGTCAAAATCCTTGTGGGGACATTGGCATCATAAAGTGATTCACTTCCCGATTGCCCTGGGTGTTTTCGCCGCTTTGCTAATCTTCGGGGGCTTAAAATGGGATTTTTGTTATCCGGTCGCGGGCGTGGCTCTGGGAATCGCTTTTGTTTTTGGAGTTGCCGCTTATTTTTCAGGTCAGAGTATGCTTGCGGATTTCTCTGATAGCAGTCCTTATTTGCCTTTGGTTGTGCGCCACCGCCAATTGGGCATTGCCAGCATTGTCTTTCTGGGCCTCGGTGCAATTGGGGTCTGGTTTGAAAAGATCCAGGCCTGGATGTGGCTCTATGCCTTGATACTGATCTCACTGGTCAGCGTCACTGGCTTTTATGGCGGCTGGATCGCGCATGGCTAAAGCACTTGCTTTTTCTCTGCGCTGAAGTCACTTCTCTCACTGACAAAATAACATCAAAAGAATAGATATAATGAAACTTAATTTGAAATATAACCAAACCAGCTATATCTTAGCAGCATGGATCTGGCTAAGCTTAAGCTTTTCGGCCTGGGCTGCTATACCTGTGGGTTCACAGGTGCCTGAATTTGAGCTAGAAACGTCGAAAGGATACTCAGTTTCTTATCAAAAGCATTTTAAGGGCAAGGTAACGCTCGTGGTGCTGAGCAATTACTGCTCCGTTGAACTGGCGGGTGTCTGGGGGATTCCTTTTTATTACCAGTTTCGCCAGGATTCTGATTTTCGCTTTGCTTTTGTTTTTAGTAAAACCTGCTTGCCCGCCTATATCCCGCGTGCTTTTGTAACTAGCTCGCTCCAGAATGCCCAAAAATCACTGCATCTGCCCTATATCTTGATAGATTGGGATAACCAGGTCAGTCAAAAACTGGGCGCTCACCCCAAATACACGCAACTCTATCTTTTGGATAAGCAAGGCAAAGTGGCCTGGCAACACTTACTGACGGATCCTTTTAGCCGACCCGAACCCGCCCAAAAAATAATTTCAAAGCTATTAAAAACAAAATAAGTTGAGATCATAAAAAAACGTCAAATAATCTCTTAGATCCTCTCGATTTGAAATTAGAGACGCATCGATCAAAAAACAACAACCTTAAGCAGCATGCGATACAGCCTCATGCAGTTCACACAAGACTGCAAACAAAGCGAAAAAGTGAAGTTTAATTTTGTAGTAAAATGAATTTGCTTGAAAGATTGTTGTATATAATCAAAAATTGATTAGTATCAACTTTTATTATGATTATATTCAACTTTTATAAAACATATATACCGCTTATAATACAGTAAGTAAAGCATTTGGAGAGACTTATGAAAAAACATTCGACTCTACCCTCTCAGGGTCAGCAAATATGGAAGCATCAGCTGGTGTTGATTGCCATTCTGGCGCTGTGCCCACTGATGCGTATTTTTATTCATGTGGCCCACGTTCTTGACCCTGGCCATGTTCCCGATCTTGCTTTATATGTAAAAGGCCTGGCCAAAAAAGTGCGGCATATATTGGAGGCCTTTGGTGAGACCTACCGTAACTATATGCGCCACGTACCCGCCTTTATATCCCCGTTTAAAAAAAACTTAAGCAAACGAATGGAGACTTAATCAATGAAATCACTCTTGGCAATTGCCTATCCTACGGTTTTAGAAACAGAAGAAATTCTGCTAAAAATGACCTGTTTACAGCAGGAGTCCCCTCTCTTACAAGAGGCCTTAAATCAATCCAAATAAGAAAGGTTATTCAAAATGATTCTATTTCTGGCAGATATCGCTTTTTTCTTGGAAGTCCTGGTTTTTGCAGTCGGTATATACATGCTTCATCACGCCAATCACCATGATCAGGGTAAGCCCTGTCGTCTGCTCAAAAGCGGTGGGTACTTTGTTTTAGTAAGCTCACTCCTGGGCATGGCCTGCACGGGCTATTACTCGGTCAAATATTTTGCGCAGGGAGCTTACCACCAGGCATCTTATCAGCATATGGGAACTGAGCAAGGCATGCATAAAATGAATCGCACTATGATGGGCCACACAGGAATGCAAAGCTGCTTACAAAATATGCAGGGCCAAATGATGGACTCCTCCCGGATGCAAGAGATGCAGTCTTGCCTAGAGCAACAAAAATAGGCCTTGAAGCACACCCATTAAACAAAGGAAAGAGCTGAATTTAAAAAAGGAGCCAGCACCTTCTAGCGCAAGTGAAAAGGGAGCTTGCTGTGCGCCTGTGGCTAATCCATCTAAACCCGATAAAAAATCGGGTTGTTGCGGCTGAGACTGGCAAGCTAAAAAGCCCCTTTTAGTCGACTTTGAATTTTGAGTAAATAAATTAAATAGGAAAATTAACAATGAAAAATATCAATAAAATAGTACTGTCCCTGAGTGTTCTTGCTTTGGCCATTTTGCCCGTACAGGCTAATGAAGCCCCTGCACAAGACATGAAAATGCATCAAAATCATACTGAGATGATGAAAATGATGACAAATTATGATACTGAGATGAAAGCAGAATTGAAAAGCCTAAGGGGCCTTAAGGGTGATACGAAAATCAATAAATTGACTGAAATATTAAGCAAGATGCTCATGCATCAAGAGAAAATGCATGCCAATATGCAAAAAATGCACGAAGGCATGATGCTTATGATGGACAAGAAGATGATGAACAAGAAGATGATGCCGAATCACAAATAAGAATCAAAGCCCAGGACAAAAATAATTGACTCTGGGCTTTGATTCCTTTTTGGGGTTTGATTGGTTCTATGGCGCAGTACGCTTGCAAGCCCAAAAAAAGATCTTGGAGGGTTAAAGGTTCATTTTGGAACAAGATTTTGCACACTCAGGTGCCTGGCCGCTAGCCCTTATTATGATCGTCATCATTTCGTGGTTTCTTTACCGATACCTGGCACCCAAAACATGGCGAGAATTTGCCCGAAACGCTAGTTTGAATAGCCCTGATTAGCGCGTTTGCTGAACGCTAGCCTCTCGAAGTATTACACAGGAGCATTTTATGGAGCACTCTACAGAACCTTCAACCGATAGAACATCGAAATACAAAGAAAACAGTCTGACACTGATGGGTGCAGTCGCCCTGGGTACCGGCGTGATGATTGGAGCCGGTATTTTTGCATTGACCGGTCAAATGGCTGAAATGACCGGGGGACTGTTCCCCTTTGCGTTTCTCTCGGCCGCAATTATTGTTTCATTCAGCTCCTATTCCTATGTGAAGATGTCCAATGCATCCCCCTCTTCAGGTGGTATTGCAATGTACCTCCACAAAGCTTACGGCAACTCGCTAGCGACAGCGTTTAATGCACTGCTGATGTATTTCTCGATGGTGGTTGCGCAAAGCTTTCTGGCTCGAACCTTTGGTTCATACGCCATGCAGATTTTTGATGCCAGCGCTCAGGGAATATGGGTTCCAGCTTTAGGTGTGGGTATCTTAGGGGTCGGCTTCCTGATAAATTTATCTGCGAATTCATTCATCCAAGGTGTGGCCACTGTTCTTGGTTTTGTAAAAATAGGTGGCATCTTAATTTTTGGCGTGGTCGGCATCTGGATTGCCGACAAGATTGCTGTGGATTTTACTCAGACCACACCTGACATGAGCTTAAGTGGCTTTCTTGGCGCTACAGCCCTGGGTATTCTTGCCTTTAAAGGATTTACGACCATCACCAATAGTGGTTCAGAACTCAAAGACCCTCATCACAATGTAGGCCGGGCGATTATGATTTCGATTGCTACTTGTATTGTGATCTATACCCTGGTCGGATTTGCTGTCGCCAGCAATTTGCCACTGAGTGAGATTATCGCAACCAAAAATCATTCCCTGGCCGCCGCCGCGAAACCGCTGCTTGGTGATTATGGGCTCTGGTTTACAGTGATCCTGGCAATGCTGGCCACGAGCGGGGGGATCATTTCTAGTACTTTCGCAGTATCGAGAATGCTCGCCATGCTGACCGAGATGAAACTGGTGCCTCACCGTCACTTCGGAATGCCGGGCAGCATCCAGAAACACACCCTTGTCTATACCGTGCTGCTCGCTATGGTATTAACCGCGTTTTTTGATCTAACGCGAATTGCTGCGCTGGGGATTATTTTCTACCTGATCATGGACATATCACTCCATTGGGGGATACTGCGCTATTTGCGTCAAGATATTCAGGCCAACGCACTGATTCTGGTGACAGCTATTTTGCTTGACCTCTTGGTCCTCGGTGGATTTCTGTGGATCAAGCTGATGTCCGACCCGATGGTTTTAGGAGTGGCGATCGTCGTCATGGTCATCATAGCGATCGTCGAAGTCGTATTTCTCAAAAATCAGGGCCTAAAAAAGGCTTCCAGTCAGACAAAGTAAAGCATTATTAATGAGAAGCCCTTGGCAGCCTCAAGACAAAAAATCGAACTTGATCATAACAAAAGAGTCACTTAGATGCCCATACTGCAACAGTTTCAGCAAACTATAGTTACCATTCAAGCTGATCTGCCCCCTGCTTGTCAGCAAAATAATAGCCAAAGCGAGAATCCAAACCATGAACACATCTCCTGAAGATTCGCCCCTAAAAGATCCTGTCGCCTATGACGGTTGACCGAAAGCAACAGCATTGGGATCCATGCGGGCACTGCTATGAGATTGAACATGAGAAACTTCTTGTTGAATCCATTGAGTATTAATGATAATCAGCTGACACACCAAAATTAACAGAATCTCCTGTAACGGGCTGGATTGGAGACGGAAGCGAGTTTGAAATATTCACTTTATTGACCCTTTCTGATTGAATCCTGGTGTTGACTTAAAACCATCGAGCGTTCTGAATTGCGCTCTAGCCAATATGATCTATGATGAATATCCAGAAACTTGTTATTGATTTACACACTTTTTTGTGATGAGCTTCTGTTTCACATTTTTCAAATTAACATTTCTGGTCTTGATGCTACACCTTCCGATCGCGGTAGAGCCAAGCGCCGAATGAATCAAATCATCACAAAATGTCCAAAAATATTTGCGTCTACACATATATTGATAGATTGGGTGGCCTGACAAAAGAGCAAATCACTGCTAGCGTTTTTTTGTTTTCTAATTATTTTGACTTGAATCATGCTAAGCTATTTTTATGAAATTTTTCTCGCTTCAGCGCCCCTCTTTGAGGTGGGTGCTGCTCTTTAGTCTGATGACTCACTTCTTTATCGCTCACCATGATGGCAGTCTAACACTGACATTAATTCAGCATGGGAATCAAGATATCGTTTTAGAGAGTGGCTTAAGCCATGCGATAGCGCATCATTCAGCGCCTGAAGATTCTCAGCTTACGGGGCACCATCACCGCTCAGAACATGAACACCAGGGCCTCAATCTAGAGCACCCCGAATGGTATACCTTTCAAGCAAGCAATCTGATTACAGATAGCTTAAAGGGTCATTTAGCCAGTGTTCCCATTCGTTTAGCGGCTTTCACTATTTTTGAGAGTTTTAGCCAGCCCCGGCCTGTAGAGGCCCGCTATTTTGAGCGATATCCCCCTCCGCAAGAGCGCGAGGATATGCTTAGCAGCACCATTCTATTGATTTGAAGCGTTTCCTGATGCGTGTTTAAGACGCGCTAGTTTTCATTTTTTAAACTAAAAAGGAACGCATTTTGTGCTGAAAAAAAACATACTTATTTCCCTGATGATTTTGTTTGTTGGTTTAGGTGTCGGTTTTCAAATTATGGTCACCAAATCCACGCAAGCCGCTCCAGATGGCCATGCAAGCGAAGTGGCCGCAGCTCCCCCGACTCCCCGAGGCCCACATAATGGCCGCTTATTTACAGACAAAGACCTGACGATTGAGATCCAGATTCACGAAACGGGAGTTCCGCCTGAATTTCACATTTACTTTTACCGCAACGATCAGCCCGTCCCCGTTTCAGAAGTCAAGCTGACGGCGAATGTGATCCGTCTGGGGCAAACCGATCCGATCAGCTTCAAACAAGAAAAAGACTATTGGCTCAGCGAGCAGGTTATTTACGAACCGCATTCATTTAAAGTGGTTTTTGACGGGGTTTATCAGGACCAAAAATACCAGTGGAGCTTCACCCAGGAAGAAGGTCGCCTCAATGTGGCGCCAGACTTACTCAAGCGCTCAGAAATCAAAATCCTAAAAGCAGGTCCACGTTCTTTAGGCAAACGTATGCAGTTTCCCGCCCAAATCACCTTAGACCAGGACAAATATGTGCACGTCGTTTCACCGGTTCAGGGCCGTGCTTTAAATGTATACAAACATGTCGGTGAAAGCGTCAAGCGAGGCGAACTCTTAGCTGTTTTAAGCAGTCGAGAATTGTCAGACCTGCGCCTCGAACAGCAGTTAACCAGCAAAAAAACGGAGCGTGCGAGTCGTCTTTATCAAAGGGAAAGTAAACTCTCAAGCAATACCAAAAAGCTCTTAAAACTTTTGCAACAAGGCAAAGACCCCGAGAGCATTCACCGTCAAATGATGCAAACCCCCGTGGGTGAAAGCAAAGCATTATTGCTATCGGCCTTTGCTGACCTACGTTTGGAGCGCCAAAAATACAAGCGAGAAGAACAGCTCCAAGCCGACCAGATTAGCAGTCAAGAATCGCTGCAAACGGCGCAGACTGCCTACGAGAAATCCCTGTCGCATTATATTGCTGCTGTCGAAGAGGTGGTCTGGCAGCGGGACAGCGAATTGCTAGCAAAACAGCAAACAATGGAAGCGGCTCAGGCGGAGCAAAATGCTTTGAAGCAAAAATTGCAAGTGCTCCAGGTTTCAGCTGGCGCAACAGGCGCTGCCAGTGCACGTTATGAAATGCGTGCGCCAATCAGTGGTGTGATCTCTGAAAAAAACCTGGCCATTGGTGAAGCCGTCAAGACCGATACGCCCAGCTTTGTGATCGCTAATCTGGCGGTGGTTTGGGTTGAAATCCAGGTGCCTGACATCCAATTACAACACGTGCGAGCAGGTCAGCGCGTACATATTAATTCCCAGGACGGCAAGCGTGATGCTGTGGGCGTGATTGCCCATATGAGCCCTGGCATTGACGCTTCAAGTCGTCGCGCAGAAGCAGAAGTGCATATTAGCAATCCAGATGGGTTTTGGAAGCCGGGTATGTTTGTCAATGTAGCGGTAACAACCGCAGAGAGAACCGTAGCGATTGCCGTCGCCAAAAGTGCCTTGCAATCGTATAACGACTGGACCGTGGTCTATGCCAAATTTGGTGACACCTATGAAATCCGCCCGCTTGAACTGGGGCAAGAAGATCAAGACTGGGTCGAAGTCAAAGAGGGACTGACAGCAGGTCAGGCTTATGCAGCTACCAATAGCTTCATTCTTAAAGCGGAAATTGGTAAAAAATCCGCAACCCACGATCACTAAAGGAAAACCAAAACATGTTTGAATTATTGCTTACATTTTCCTTGCGTTTTCGCTGGGCAATGTTATCTACCGTCTTTTTTATTCTGGCTCTGGGAGTCTTTTCTTATCAGCATATTTCGATTGATGCCGTCCCAGACATTACCAATGTGCAGGTGCAAATTAATACAGCGGCTCCAGGCTACTCGCCTTTAGAAGTCGAGCAGCGCGTGACCTTCCCGATTGAAAACGTGATGGCAGGCTTGCCCGGTTTAGAGCTTGCACGCTCTGTCTCTCGCTATGGCTTGTCACAGGTCACTGTTATTTTTCATGATGGCACCTCGATTTACTTTGCCCGCCAATTAGTCAGCGAACGACTGCAACAAATTCGGGGGGCATTACCCCCGGAAATCAACCCTGAAATGGGACCGATTGCAACAGGACTGGGTGAAATTTTTCTCTGGACAGTCGATGCTGACCCCCAAGCACGTAACGAAGAAGGAAAGCCCTATAGCTTGTCTGAGCTAAGAACCTTACAAGATTGGGTGATTAAGCCACAGATGAGACGTGTGCCTGGCGTGACTGATGTCAACACCATTGGCGGCGCCTTGCGGCAGTTTCAAGTCTTGCCTGAGCCCGCCAAATTAATGGCTTATGGCTTAGGTTTTCGAGATGTGCTGATGGCATTGGAACGCAATAACCGCAATGCCGGTGCGGGCTATATTGAGCGCAACGGCGAGCAATACCTGTTGCGCTCACCTGGACAAGTTCAAAGTTTAGCCGAAATCAAGTCAATTCGGGTCACCAGCGCCAATGGCACACCGGTGCTATTGGGTGATATTGCCCAGGTCAAAGAAGGCACTGAGCTTCGGAATGGAGCCGCAACGGCTGACGGTCGCGAAGTCGTACTGGGTACCGTCTTTATGCTAATTGGTGAAAACAGTCGCGAGGTTTCAGAAGCCGTCAGCGAAAGACTCAAAGAAGTCAATCAGAGTCTGCCTAAAGGCGTACAGGCCAATCCAGTCTATAACCGCACGACCCTGGTCGATCGCACGATTGAGACCGTTAAGAAGAATCTCTTAGAAGGTGCTTTACTGGTCATCGTGATTTTGTTCTTGTTTCTGGGTAATATTCGCGCGGCCTTAATTACCGCAATGGTCATTCCGTTAGCCATGTGTCTGACTTTAAGTGGTATGGTCGCCACCAAATTGAGCGCCAACTTAATGAGTTTAGGGGCCCTGGACTTTGGCATTATTGTCGACGGCTCAGTTGTGATCGTCGAGAATTGTTTGCGCCATCTGTCACAAGCTCAGCAGCGCTTAGGCCGTAGCTTAAGCGGGATTGAACGGCGCGAAGTGGTCTTTGCGGCAGCCAAAGAAGCCCGTCAGGCTTTGCTTTTTGGCGAATTGATCATCATGATTGTTTACCTGCCGATCTTAACTTTAATGGGTGTCGAAGGTAAAATGTTTCGCCCGATGGCGATTACGGTCGTGATTGCCCTGGCCGCAGCCATGCTGATCAGTATGACAATTGTGCCTGCCGCTGTAGCAATTCTGGTAACGGGTCGTGTTTCTGAAAAAGAAAACAGACTGGTTTCAGCGGTTAAAAGCTTTTATGGCCCTGCTTTGGATATTGCAATGGCTTATCGTATGCCAGTTCTGACTGCATCGCTGGTTTTGATTAGCTTGAGTGGTTTATTGGCTAGCAAAATGGGGGCTGAGTTCATCCCCAGCCTCGATGAAGGCGATGTGGCGATGCATGCCTTGCGTATTCCTGGCACGAGCTTAACCCAGGCTGTGAAGATGCAGCATGCTTTAGAGCGCGAAATTAAAGACTTACCCGAAGTCCAAACGATCTTCACCAAAATTGGCACGGCTGAAATTGCCACCGATCCGATGCCGCCTAGCGTGGCAGATACGATGGTGATGATTAAGCCCCGTGAGCAGTGGCCTGACCCTGGTTTAAGCAAGGCTGATTTGGTCAAAAAACTGGAGGCCAAAGCGCATCAGGTGATGGGCAATAAATACGAGTTTACACAGCCAATTGAAATGCGTTTTAATGAGCTAATTGCCGGTGTGCGCAGTGATTTAGGGGTCAAAATATTTGGCGACGATTTTGAAACTTTGGTCGCGCAAGCAGAAGCAATCTCAGCAGTCTTAGCAACCATACCCGGTGCGGCTGATGTCAAAGCTGAGCAAGCCACAGGTTTGCCGGTGATGACACTCCAACTTAAACGGGAAGCGATTGCCCGTTATGGCTTAGATGTACAAGATGTACAGGAGGTTTTAGAAGTGGCTACGGGAGGCAAGAGCGCTGGCTATATCTTTGAAGGGGATCGCCGTTTTGAATTGGTCGTGCGTTTGCCTGAAGAACTACGCAGCAATCAAAGTGAACTGAGTGAACTGCCAGTTCCTTTGCCTGGCCAACGGGGGCGTTATGTTCCACTCTCGACGTTGGCTGAGTTTGAGCTCTTAACGGGCCCCAATATGATCAACCGTGAAAACGGCAAACGGCGCATGGTCGTTACGGCTAATATTCGCGGGCGTGATTTGATGAGCTTTGTCTCAGAAGCACGTGAGAAGGTCGGTCGTGAGGTGAGCTTACCTGCGGGCTACTGGATCGAGTGGGGAGGACAGTTTCAACAATTGACTTCTGCGACACAGCGCTTGCAATTGGTAATTCCAATGGCTTTGCTACTGATTTTGGCTTTGCTTTACACCACGCTCAAAGATATTAAAGACGTGATTGTGGTTTTCTCTGGCGTGCCCCTGGCACTGACGGGAGGCATCTTTTTATTGTGGCTGCGCGGGATTCCCCTCTCAATTACGGCTGCCGTTGGCTTTGTTGCCTTGTCAGGCGTGGCGGTACTCAATGGACTGGTGATGATTTCGTTTATTACCAAATTGCGGCAAGAAGGTCAGCCCCTGGATCTTGCTATTCGCGAAGGCGCTTTGACCCGCTTGCGACCGGTGCTGATGACGGCTCTGGTCGCTTCACTGGGTTTTGTGCCGATGGCCATTGCCACCGGCACTGGCTCAGAAGTTCAGCGTCCGCTGGCAACGGTCGTGATTGGCGGGATTATCTCTTCGACCCTGTTAACCCTGTTTGTTTTACCGATTCTGTACCGCCTCTTTCATGGTCGCGATGCAAAATCGACCCCGCCCCCGGTTCTATTAAATGGCCCTGATGGAGAGGAGCTCAACTATGTTTAAATTTTTGGTGTTGATGAGCTGTATTTTGCTTGTAAATCCGGATTTACCTGCCTGGAGCCAAAACGCTGAAGTCTTCAGCGCAGACGCAAAACCAGAGCCTAGACTCAGTCTTGAACAAGCTTTGCAGCGCACGTATCGTGATAACCCCCGGCTCTGGCAATGGCGTCAGGAGCAAACCTTATGGAACTCCCGTGAGCTGCAAGCGGGTTTGGGCCTGAACCCTGAATTGAGTCTGGTGGCAGAAGATCTGCTCGGTTCAGCCGCTTTCACGAGTGATTTGTTTACGCAATTCACCCTGTCCCTGGCACAAACCCTGATACTGGGGGATAAGCAGAATGCACGGGTCCGTCTGATTCAGCTGCAAAAGCAACTCGCCTATTGGGATTATAAGCTGCAGCTTCAGAATCTGGGCTTAGAAGTTCATCAGACCTATATTCGCTTATTGGCCTTACAAGCTGAACAGCAAGTGGTCAGTGAGATGCAAGCCAATGCACAAGAAGTCCAGCGTTTGCTGGCCCGTGCTGTGGCTGTAGGCAAACTGGCACCTGCCGTTTTAATTCAGAGTGAACTGGCCTTAAAAAAACTGGATTCTGAGGCTCTTCGCTTACAGATTCAGTCCCAAAGCGAGCGCCACAGCCTGGCTGCACTGTGGGGTGCAACAGAGCCTGATTTCAGCCAGCTAAATCAAAGCTTAAATTTAAGTGGTGGGAGAAGCCTGAGTGACTTAGAACAAGCTGTGTTGAAGCATCCCCGCCTGGCCCGCTGGGAGCTTGATTCTGAATACCGTCAGAGTCTGCTCAAAGAAGCCGAGTCACAAGCAATCCCTGATTTGAATTTATCTGCTGGCTTCAGATATCATCCGCCTTTGAGCTGGGGTGCTGTCTTTTCTATTGGCCTACCGATTCCCGCTTTTAATAGCAATCAGGGCAAGATTCAAGAAGCCCGATTGCGTCAGCAGATGTGGCTAAAAGAGCGTCAGTTAGAAGAAAACAGAGTACAAGGTTTGTTTAAACAAGCCTATACCCAGGCGCAAGGTCTGAGTCAGTGGACTGTTCTTGTGAAGCAACAACAGGACTTGGCTCAAAACCAATATCAACTTGCTCTGAAAGCTTTCCAGGCCGGTAAAATAGGCTCACTTGAATTGCTATATAGCGCCCAAAACCTGTATCTTTTGAGTCAACAATTGGCTGAAGCCCAGAGGCAGAGTTTGCTTGCCAGAGTCGATCTTTTGTTCTATACCGATGATTTAATGCCAGAGTCTCAAGGGCTAGAATTGAAGGATTTCAACTAATGTTTTCTCTGTCTCCAATTTTTGAACTGCTTTAGCAGACTAGCCTTCAGCCGAAGTATACTTCCGGCTTGAGGCTTTCTGCATTTGCTTCGTGTTTAATAATTTAAGGAAGAAGTCTTGATGTTTTATTTTATAAAAGTCGTGCTCTCAGCACTCATGATCGTGCTGATCAGTGAAGTCTCCAAAAAGTATCCAGGTCTGGGGGGATTAATCGCTTCACTGCCATTACTCTCAGTGCTGGGCATGATTTGGATCTGGCTAGACACCCACGATACAGAGCTTTTGGCTGAACATTCATTCTCCACATTCTGGTTTGTGATCCCCAGCTTACCGATGTTTCTGGTCTTGCCAGTCTTGCTGCGCTGGGAAGTGCCCTTTTTTGTGGCGCTGGGGCTAGTGTGCTTGTTGACGATTGCAGCCTATTTACTGACTGCGTACATATTGCAGCAATTTCAGATTCAGCTCTAAGCGAATGTTTTGAATTTGTCTACAAATAATTTCAAAACAATTTATAGCCTTTAAAACAAGTCATATAAACAAAATTAGCTTCCTCAACAAAAAATAGTAGAGATTATATAAATCAAATTGGAACTTTTACCAATAAGTAATGGTCTGTATTACTATAAGAACAAAATATTGAGGAGACCCAGAATTATGAAAATCAGAAAACAAGTCTTATTCGGAATCGCCAGCCTGAGTTTAATGAGTGCCTGTGGTCAGGCAGGTCCCGTGGGTGGACCGCTTCAACCGAGCACCACACCCAGTCAGCAACCCAGTACGAATCCTTCAGGAGAGCCTTCAAGCCAGCCAACATCGCAGCCCAGCAATCAGCCTTCTGGGGAGCCTTCTACTAATCCCAGCACTTCGCCAAGCGGGAGCCCCGGCACCTCGCCTTCACCTTCTGAAACACCCAAAGATGTTTCAGTGATTGAAGAAACCACTTTCAACGGAGACATTGAAGATGATACGGGCATGCCTCTCGATGGGGTCACGGTTCAGGTCAAGTCTTTAAGCGCTGAAACCCCCTATCTGCTCAGCACCACCAGCATGGGCGGGACCTATGTTTTCAATCATGCACCCGCAGGTATTTTACTTGAAGTCAGCGCCATCAAAGCCGGCTATGCCACACGCAAACGGGTAGTTGTTCTGAAATCCAATAAGCAAGGCGATCCCAATGCCAATAAATATGATTTTAAGAGCGCCCTTTATGCCCTGAGTGACAAGCCTGAAGTCATTGCAGTCACGCCAGCTCGTCAGGCCACTAATATTGCAGCTAATACAGGCTTTAAATTGGTCTTTTCGGAACCCGTCGATCGCCAGACCGTTGAAGACAACTTTGTTCTGCGGGTTCAGGCTCCAGAAACCCTCAGCATTGGAGCAACCTTAAATACCGGGGATACGATTTGGAGTAAGTCAGCCTTTAATCTGAGCTGGAATGCTGACGATACTGAGCTTGAGCTGAGCTTTCGAGATCAAAAGCAATTGCCGACAGATCAAGACACGGCCAAGATTCCTGAATACCAGATTGCTCTGGATTTAGCTGGTGGCCAGATCAAAGATAAATCCGGTATCAGCCGGAGCAGCAATTACTTTAAGGTGAATGCCGGTGCTGCCGAAAACAGCAGTCGCTTTACTTTGCAAGCGGATAGTCAGAAGCCTGAACTCACTGGTTTGACCGCTCAAACCGCTGAAAATGGGGGCAGCAACGGGGATGCGATCCAGGTTCGCTATTCAGAGCCGATGATTTACTATACCCTCAGCCAAACTCTGGCCGGTGGCTTTAGCGCTCAAGTCAGTGAAGCTGCAGCCGCTCATGGCGCCCTGTCTGCCAGCAGTATCGCCAATAATTACAAGGTCACTGTCAAACGCGCTGGCGTGATTATTGTCAACAATCAAAGCTGGGGCTCTGCCGGTCTCGGTGGCAAAGCAGTCTTTGATACCATGGACCCCAGCCACAAATCTGTTTTGCTGCTGCCGTCTAACCCGGTCACCAATATTTATGAGCCCGGTGACGTGGTCACCATCAAACTGGACTCAACGGTTCAGGATCCGGCCGGTAATTCAATGAATAGCTCTGAATTAGAAGTAGCTGGAACCGCAAGCTAAGCTTCTCCATTCAGCACCAATGCCCCTTCTATTGTAGAAGGGGCACTTTTTTATATTTTAGTTCAGCGGTTTAGAGCCAACAACACCACTGGCGCAGCCCCAGAAATAACGGGTGTATTTGATCTCAAAGCCCTGGGCTGCTAAGCATTCATAGAAATGACGGGCATTGCCAAAGCGTTCTGTATAAAGTCCCAATAAGCGGTAATGATCGGGATCGCCGAGTAAGAGTCTTCCAGCCAGCGGGATCACCCGCTTGAGATAAAACATATACAGCAGACGTAAAGGTGGGAAATCTGGTACAGAAATTTCAAGCATCGCAAAACAACCACCAGGTTTGATAAAGAGATTGACTTGCTTAGCAAATTGAGCTTGCTGTGATTTGGAAAATGTTTTTAGCCCAAAGCATGAGACCACAGCATCTGCTGCTTGCCAGGTTTGAGATGTATCAAGTAAATCGGCCTCAATCAAGTGAGTGTTATGTTGAAAATCATGTTGATGTTTGCGAGCCCCTTGCATCATACCCGCCGAAAAATCAACAGCAATCACGCTGCCACGCTGATCCAAGACCCGAGCTAAGGCTCCCCAAACTTCACCCATGCCTGACATCAGATCATAAACTTGCATCTCAGGCTGAAGGGGGATCGCTTGTACACATTGTCGACGCCACCACCACGAAAACCCAAAAGAAGTTATTAAGTTGATCCAGCCGTATGTCGCACTCATGCGATTAAATAGACTGGCGACACGTTCTGGCTGATACAAAGTGTCTCGTGTAGGGAGTGGCCTGGCTTCGTCTGAGAAATGCTGACTTTGCTGGAAGGCGCGAGCGAATGTTTTCAGAATCAGCTTAAATCGGCATCCGAATAATTTCTTGATAAGCCTGCATGGCCTGAGAACGCAATTGCGTTGCCAGACGCAGGGCAATATCAGCTTCCTGGCCAGCGATCATCACATCATGGAGCTCGACATCTTCGCCAGCAGCAAAGGATTCAGCCAATTCTTTAGATTCCAGCATTTTGTGGTTGAGTTCCTGAATGCCGTTTTTGATCATGTCGCCAAAGCCCTGGTCTTCGGTTTTGCTGGCTTTGCCACTAACTAAGACTTCGGGGTTGAGATCAAAGCGTTGAATTTCCATTAGGCTCTCCCGATTTCCAGTGCTTTCAGGGCCATTGCTTTGGTGGCCTGAAAGGCAGTGATATTAGCTTCATAAGAACGGCTGGCTGACATCATGTCGGTCATTTCTTCAATCACATTCACATTGGGGTAGACCACATAGCCTTCGGCATTGGCATCCGGATGAGAAGGCTCATAGACTTCACGTCCGGGTCTGGGATCATTTTGAACGGTTTCAACCATCACACCCCCGCCACCGATCGGCATTTCTTGCGGCAGATGGCCTTTGTCTGTTTGCGAGAGACGCAAACGCTCTAAAAAAGAGCGCTGGAATTGCGGGCGAAACTGGACTTGTTGGCGTTCGAAGGGTTTGCCATTAGACGTGCGCGTGGTCTGGGCATTGGCCAGGTTATTCGAAATCGTATCCATGCGCAAACGCTGAGCAGATAAAGCTGAGCCTGCGATGCGTAGACCTTCCTGGTAAGACATTAGCGGCCTCCTTCTGCAATCACGTATTTAAGTTGGGAGAAGCGGCCACCGATCATTTGAGAGACTGCTTGATAAGCAACCTGAGCCTGGGACATTTTAGCGACTTCTTGTTCTAAATCGACCCCATTATTATCGTTGCGCATCACGCCTGCTTTTTCGGAAAGCGTAAAGGCCTGATCTTGTGGCAGATCCAGAGACATATGCTCGGGGTTGGTATAGGCGCCTTGTGCTTTAAAACCAGCATCAGCCTGACCTTTAAGTTCACGGCGACGGGCCTGCATTTGGTCTTCAAAACTGACTTCTAAGGCCTGATAGCCAGGGGTGTCCGCATTAGCCAAATTGTGGTTAATCGCACGCTGGCGGGCATTTAAGCCGGTCAGGGCTTGATGTAATAGGTCATTGTCTGGCCGGATCTGATCAAACATAATCTCTCGTTTCAGCGGAAGTCTCTTCTTATTGTATCGGCTTAATAAGCAAAAACTTAAGGCTTTTGCCAAGTTTTTTCATCATACGCTTAAGCAGTGGGCTTTGTCTAGATTGTGAAAACGCGCCGCCCCCCTGTCTATCTTAGAGAGTGAGCGTAAACTGGCCTTCAAAATCAGCAAAGCCATTTTTAATCAGCTCTAATGCTTCTTCTGGCTCAGCCGACTGCACACGCTCAATATCAAAAGGATAGTTTTTATAGTAAGCGGGCTGAGGCAAATCTTTAAAGCCGCTTTGATAAAGACTCTCCAGGCTTTCGGGCTCACCTTCTGTATAAGACTTATCCACCAAAATCACATCCATATAATGCATATGGATAATATGATAGCCAAAGCGTTCGCAGAGCATCTGTAATTGAGCTAAGCTCTGCCCATAAAAGCGTTTTTCGAGATTCATTTCACAGCCCTCGCCAAAATTCATGGAGAACTTCAGTGGGGGTGGAATCATTTCATTGACTTCAGCGATAATCACTGTGGGGTGAAACTCAGTCAAAAGCGCTTCTAACACATGATAATCATAAGAATCAATATCGATGCTTAAGAAATCAAATTCAATTGGAGTATTAAAACCTTTAAGTAAGTTGACAACATTATCTGGAGTCACAAAGGTGGCTGCTATATCTACCGGCAATAAGCGGTATAAATCTGCCATTTTTACAAATCGATGTCGATCAGCCTCAAAAGCAAGTCCTGACCAACCCTGAGTGAGTAAAGGGAAGGTGTTAGAGTTTGAAATGCCGTCATAAGCACCAATATCGACAAAGTGCCCTTCCTTAATGTAGAGATTATCAATCAGGCGATTAATCTCATCGGCACTATGGGCAGGCGGATATACAATTTGCTCGCTTTGGCCCCTAAACACCATGCCTCTAAGCTCATCTCGATTCATGAAATATTTTTTATCACGATTAATTTCAAGCAAGCACCCTGACTCATCGAAATATAACTGAATAAAATCTTTATCAGCCACATCAAAATAAGGCACGCCAGGAGCAATCAGATTCAAATCAGACATAAGTTATCGACTTTCAGTAGGGAACTTGATTGATTACGAGTTACCAGAAAATAGCTTATTAAGTCAACACGTAAAATTCAATTATTTATAGTTTATCAAGTTATTGATAATATGATTAAAAGAGTCGAATCAATCTTTAGATTAATTCGACTCTTAAATTAGGAAACTCTTATAGCAATGTTTACTCCTGTGTATTAAAGTCCAGTTTGCGAGAAAAGAACATCACCAGCGCCAGGACAGCAAACAAGCCGAAGCTGCCCATCAGCAGGGCGTAGTCTTCCTGGTAAATGATCACATAGATAAAGCTGTAAAGCGCTACCAGAACCCCGCCCGTAACAGCGGTCAATGGCAGGGATTTTAAAAAGCCCGCTGCATAAGCCGTGATTAAGATGATCGTCATGCTGGCAGCAATTGCATAAGCAGTTTCAAAGCCAAGATGTTCTGAGATCGAGAGCAGGAGCGTATAAAAAACACAGAGAGCAAATCCAATCAGTAAGTATTGCAAGGGATGAACCATGCGCTGAGTTAAGACTTCAACAAAGAAAAAGGTCATAAAGGTCAGACCAATAAAGAAGAGTGCATATTTCACGACCCGTTCGACTTTTAGATAATGATCGACCGGCTGAATTAAAAAGACACCAAAGGCTGAGTCACCAAAATCATACTGAGCCCCTTGCCAGATTTGGGGGTAATTGCGGTTCAGGTGCAATACTTTCCAATCGGCAATAAACGACTTTTCTTTGACCTCCCGGTGGTCTGGCAAAAAAGCACCGTCAAAGCTGGGACTGCCCCAATTTGCAGTTAGATGAATTTCTGTTTCTTTGCCCACAGGTACAAAATAGAGCCGCTGATTGCCTTTAAGCTTGAGATCCAGCCCAAAAGGAACCGCGCCCTGGTTTTTTTGTAATTTGACTTGCCGATGTACACCGGACTTAAACAAATGCTCCGTCACAGTACCGGGATCAAATAATCCCGATTGGCCGCCCCACTTCAGTTGAACTTTTTCATCGATACCACGTAAATCACTGATGCCCATCGAAACAAAAGCCTGATCCCAGAGAATATCCTGGGCCGGAGCCGGTAGGTTTTTAAATTGATCGGCTTCAAAACGCCCTTCAATCTTCAGGTCTGAAGTGTAGACCATCATCTCATAAATGCCACGTTTCAACGATTCTGTCGCCATATTGCCATTGATTTTAAGAGCTGATGGCAGCAAGTGTAAATACTCAATCGTGGTATAAACTTTTTTGATTTTCTGATTGTTTTTGTTGGGGTCATCGACCTCGGTAATGACCGTTTTTTGGTACGGCAGGCTGAGAACAGGTCCAGTTAAAGTTTGGGGATTAGCCCATTTTTGGGACGTTTCTTCGCTGACCTGGTTTTGCAAACGTTGACGACTTTGCACCAGATCCTGCACAAAGGCAACAGGAATCATCGAGAACAATAATAAGAAAATCATCGAAAACAATTTGAAGGTCACTGATTTACGGGTACGTTGCCATTTTTGGGCTGCATTTTTGGAGAGCTGCCCCAGATCGAGCGGATCCGTAGATCGCGGTGGTGCTGTTTTTTTAGATTCTGATTCAGGAGAGTCGGACATAATTCAACCTCGCAAAGAGCTTTGTGATATAAAGTAACTTAAGAGAGTATAAACTACTTTATGATACAAAGCAAATGCCCTTTGGCCTTTCTTCAAATCAGACACACTCCCTGAGAGAAGTGTTCAAACATCAGAAAACAGGCTGTTCTTTAGCTAAAGAACAGCCTGTTAGTTTAAATAAATCTAAGTTTAGGTCAGTGCATCGACTTCTGTTTCAAAGGCTTCCAGGGTCTCACAAGCCAGTGCAGAATCAAACAATGCGTCTATTTTTTTGCTTTGGGTCACATTTTTCATTGCTGAACTCAGTTTGCGTGGCAGTTTGCCAAAGCGGTGGCGAATGACGACAGCAATTTTTTTGCGTACGGCATCTCGGCAAGCTTCGGCTTTGCTATTGGCATCTTCATTGCTGGCCTCACTATCGCTGGAATCATCGCTACTCGTGTCAGCACTTGCACCTGATTGAGCCAGCGCCTGATCGCGCTCGGCTTCAATGGCTGCAATCCGGCTTTCAGAATCTTCAGCAGATTCGATAGCAGCTTGACGATAGGCTTCAACCATTTCAATCAAGCGAGAAGTCTGATCGTTGATATTGGCCAGTTCTTCAGATAATTCTTGATTGCTATCGCGTAAGCGATGGAAATCACTCACAATCGTTTGCACCGTGCGAAAGGTCTCTTGCAAGGCCTTTTCACGCTCGTGAGCGGCGGCCTCCATTTGATTGAGTTCAGCATTGAGATCTTGATAACGAGCCGTTAAGCTGGCCACCTGATCGCTACTGGGGGCTGAGTCAGAAGACTGACCCACACTCTGCTCCAATAATAATGTTTTAAGGTCGTTCCAGGAGGGTTCGAACTCAGCCAGGAATTCTGTGCACTTAACCAAAGCGGCTTCGCTTTCAGGCACGACAGCACCTGGGTGATCCAATTGCTGTACCCGAACTTCGAGATGCTGCTGATAAGCCGACTCTATATGTTGATGCCATTTATCTAGCTCTTGAAACAAAGGAGCAGTCTGTTCGTGTAAGTCAGCGTCACAGTGCTGGTGTAGCACCCTTAGAATTTCAGCTTCGGCACTTAAGGCTTCAAAGTTTAGGATTAAATCCTGAAAGCTCTGATCGCGGTTTTGGAGCGCATGCAAGTGCTCGTGTTCCCGGTTTTGGTAAGATCCCCAATGCTGATGTAAGACGTGAAGCTGGCTTGCCATCTGGTTTACATTAAGTGAAAGTGAGTCATTGTTTTGGCGCAAACTAGAGAGTTCAACGCTTATTAAAGATTGCTGCTCATCCAGATAATTCTGGGTAAAGCTCATTTTTTCAACCAGGGTTTCACGCTTTGACTTAAGTTCTTGACAGAGATTCCAGAGTGTCTGCATCTTGGTATTTTGCATGTGCGATTTTTCCAACCAATCCTTCACGGGTAAAGTAAACAATAAGCCCATTTTAACTTGTTTTTTTAAAAAAACCAAATGTGGATCAGATTCTATCTGGTTCTGACCGAGAAGAAGCCTGCATTTTAGCTGAAACAAACAGGCTCTGAGGCATTAG
>JBBKWI010000010.1:0-10048 GCA_037968875.1 Candidatus Sericytochromatia bacterium
GTATTGGCTTTAATGTCAGAACCACTAATGGTTTTGCCTTGTGAAATCAGGATGTGCGCCAGGCCGCTCATCCCAATACCCCCGATGCCAATAAAATGGACTTTATTAAACGGATCAAGCATGAGTCACTGTCTCTTTCTGTGAAAGCTGTAGGGAATTTAGGAGCAAGGAAACAATGTGTTGGCTTGCTGAACCGGGATTTAGCTGTTTCGTATTTTGTTTCATCTGCTGTAATTTTTCTGTATTGCTGATTACATTTTGAACCTGCTGAGTCAGGGTTTGAGCAGAGAGTTGGGTTTCTTCGAGGAGTAGACCTGCACCTGCTTCAACAATTGAAACCGCATTGTTTTTTTGGTGACCACCGCCAAACTGACCGGGAACTAAAATCACGGGCACCTCACACACCATTAATTCTGCCAGTGTGGAAGCTCCGGCACGCGAAAGGGCCAGGTCCGTAGCTGCCAATAATGCAGGCATATTTTCTACATATTCTAACAGACGGTAGCGAGGATGAGAAGCATATAGATCTGTTAAACCCCTGACCTGCTCTATGTTTGATGCGCCGCATACATGCACGATCTGTAGCTTTTCGTCAGCCAATAAATCTTTAAGTGCTTCAGCCAAAGCCTGGTTTATTTTTTGTGCTCCCTGAGATCCTCCCATCACGGTCAGGGTTTTTAAATCGGGGTCGAGGCCGAATAACTGAGCACCTTGCTTACGCTCGACCTGGCCAAATTCAGAACGTACGGGGTAACCGGTCAGGTGGGTGGCGGTTTTTGGGAAGGCTTTGGCTGTCAGCGGGTGGGCGATGGCTACCCACTCAGCCAGCCGAGCCAACCACTGATTGGCTTTGCCGGGTACCACATTGGCCTCAACCAAAAAAATAGGAATGCCCAATTGCCGGGCTGCCAATAAAGCAGGCACTGTAATATAAGAGCCCATACCGATCAGGGCAATCGGTGCTTGCTGTTTTAAGATTTGCTTGGCTTGTTGTGTGCAGCGCCACCAATTGAGCAAAGAGGAAATCGGGCGCTTTTTGTTGAGTTGACGGACGGGCACGCCGGCAAATGAAAAGCCTGCTGCTGGAATTTTGTCTTTCTCCATACGCGTGCTAGAGCCGATAAAAAAGGTGCTGAAGCCAGCTTGTTCTAAAGCAGCGCCTAAAGTCAGACCTGGATAAATATGTCCGCCGGTACCACCACACGCGATGGCTATTGTGCTCATGACTGGGCTGCTTGTTTTTTAATGGGCTGGGGATGATTGTCGGGGATATAACGTGAAATATTCAGCAGGAGTCCCATAGAGGCCAGATTGACAATCAATGATGAGGAGCCAAAACTAATAAAAGGCAAAGTTAGACCGGTGGTGGGAATGGTTCCACTGACAACAGCCATGTTGACCAGGGCTTGCATCGAGATCATACTTGTCAGGCCAATCGCCAATAGTTTCAGGTAGGGGGTTGGGCTTTTACAAGCGATACTCACGCCCCGTTGGGTCATTAAAATAAAGACCAGCAGCAGCAAGCAAATACCCAGAAAGCCAAACTCTTCGGCAATCACAGCAAAAATAAAGTCAGTATGTTGCTCAGGTAAGTAGAATAATTTTTGTACACTTTGCCCAAATCCCGTGCCAAAGAGCCCACCTGAACCGATCGCTATCATGGACTGAATCAAATGGAATCCTTTGCCCTGCGCATCAGACCAGGGGTCTATCCAGGAGGTGATACGCGCTTGCTGATAAGGGGTGCTCCAGCTGAGTAAAGCAGCACCGACAAAGCCGCTTCCCAGCACAGAGCCGATTTTCCAATAAGAAGTACCGGCCACGAAATACATGATTAGCGCGGTGGTTCCAATCACGATCGTGGTACCCAGATCAGGCTGACGCAAGACCAAAAATAAAATAGCGCCGATCGGGAAGAGCGTGACCGCTTTGGCCTGTGCGCTAAGCTTTTGAAACAGAGGATGACCTAATACAGCTGAAAGATAAAGCACCAAAAGCGGTTTGGCCAACTCAGAAGGCTGTAAAGTCAGACCAGGAATATGTATCCAGCGTGACGATCCTTTGGCCGTTACGCCTATTCCAGGCAAATGGGTGCAGATCAGCAATATAATTGCAGCGCCCATCAGAGGCTTGATCCAGCGGGGTAAGCGATAAAGATTGATCCGCATTGTGAAAACCAGGGCTGCAGAGCCCAGAATGACACCGATCATTTGTCTTTTGAAATAATGACTGGCGTCGCCAATTTGGGATTGAGCAACGTGCGCGCTGGCACTTAGAATCGAGATCAAACCGATCAGGGTCAGGGTGCCGACAAGATAGAGCAATAAATAATCTATGCGGTAGCGCGGTTGACTCTCAGAAAGAGCCGGCGTGGGTTGAGCGGAGATTCGCTGGTTGAGCTGTGCCGCACGTTCGGAACGGGCTGAGCGCTGGTTTGCACTTTGATCTTTAGCTTTCTGAAATGAGCGCAGCAACATGGGCTTTGAAATCCTCTCCGCGTTCTTCGAAGTTATGGTAGGCGTCGTAACTGGCAGTAGCGGGTGAGAGTAAAATCACATCCCCGGGCTCTGAAATTTCAAAGGCCTGACGCACGGCAGCAGACATATTCTCAGCTAGCCTTATTTGATTATACCCGCTCTTGATCAAGCGGTGTTGAAAATCTGAGGCAGATGCGCCCATTAAGACCACATTTTTAACGCCTTCTTGAATCCGTTGTGTCAGCGGACCAAAGTCTCCTCCTTTGTCCTGGCCTCCGGTAATTAAAACAATCGGGCGACTGAGGCTCTCAATCGCTTTTTGGGCAGCCAGGTAATTGGTAGACTTTGAATCGTTAATAAAGCGGCGCTCTTGCCAATCGCAGACACTTTCGAGACGATGGGCTATGCCTTTGAATTGCTTCAGGCTGTCTGCTTGAATCGCTGCCGGCAATTTGAGAATGCGCGCCACAGTTAAGACAGCCAGGATATTTTCGAGATTGTGCTTGCCAGGTAAAGCGATCTCTGCAAAAGCGACCTCGGTACTGGCGTCAATCTGAACACCTGAGCCTGTGACTTTGATATCGCTAGTGTCCGCCTCGCCGAACCAGTGAACCTGAGCGGGAATCTGCTGGGCGGCTTGCTGACACCAGGGGCTTAATGCATTGAGTACGGCATCTTGCGCTGACTTTTGCTGGACAAAAATACGCATTTTGGCAGCAAAATAGCTGGCCATATCGCCATGGCGATCGAGGTGGTTTTCGTAAAGGTTGAGCAACACAGCAATTTCAGGCGCCAGGCTATAAGTGGTTTCTAATTGAAACGAAGAGAGCTCTAGCACAATGAAATCGAGATTTTGCTCCAATAAACTCATGATCGGAACCCCATAATTGCCTCCGGCTTTGGCGCGATAACCAGCGGCCTGCAGCAAATACTCTAGCAGGGCCACAGTGGTGCTTTTGCCATTAGAACCAGTGACGGCAATCAGGCGGGGAGTGTCAAAAGCGCAGGCCAGTTCAATTTCTGAAATGATGGGGATCTGGTATTGTTGGGCAATTTGAAAAGGCCTGGCTCGGGTCGGGATACCTGGGCTGGCGATCAAATAAGTAGCTTGTGCCAGCGTACTTTCTTGATGGCCGTTGGCTTCAAAGGGAATGCCTGCGGCGCTGAGGCTCTGCTGGGTTTCGATTGCGATCGGCCCGGAGTCACTGACAGAGACTGTAAATTGACGTCGCTTTAAAAAATGAGCTGCAGCCAATCCGCTACGGGCGGCCCCCAGCACGACCACCTGAGTGGGCTGGCTATAGTCGAGAGTTGGAGATGTGTGAGAGGTCATAAGCCCGCTTGACTGTAGTAGCCGAGTACAGAAACAAAAGCCAGGAAAAAGGCCACCAGAGAAAAGCGATTGACGACTTGGGTTTCTTTCCAACCGCCGAGTTCAAAATGATGGTGCAGCGGACTCATCCGGAATATCCGCTTGCGCGTGCGCTTGAACCAGGCCACCTGAATCATTACCGAGAGAGCTTCAGCGACAAAAATGAAGCCAATGATCGCAAACCAGAGTTCTAAATGTCCCAGAGCTGCAATCACAGATAAAATCCCGCCCAGAGCCAGCGAGCCGGTATCACCCATAAAGACCTGGGCTGGGTGGCTATTGAACCACAAAAATCCGAGACAGCCGCCCATGGTGCTCAGCCCTAAGACAATCGCACTATAGCTCAGTGGATTTGTCAGCCCGCCCTGGATAAACAGCATCAGGATCAAGGCGCTCAGGCGAAGAAAGGCAATGGTAGTGGGGAGGCCATCGAGTCCGTCGGTCAGGTTGACTGCATTGGTGGTCGCCGTAAAGAAAAACATCATAAAAGGCAAATAGCCCCAGCCCAGAGACAAAGTCAAAGAAGTAAAGGGGACTTGAAGTATGGGCGAAAAGGCCGGGGTTAAAATCAGGTAGAGCCCAAACAAGCCGCCGATTCCGATTTGACCCGCCAATTTTTGTTTGGCAGTAATGCCTTTGTTATTGCGCAAGAGGATTTTTTGCAATCGTCGATCGCACCGAGGCTGGTAATCAAGAGGATAATGCCGATCCAAATCAGGCTATGGCCTAAGCTATGACTAAATAACAGGCCTACCAATAATGCGGGTATTAAAAAAATCAGGCCACCCATGGTGGGGGTGCCGCCCTTTTTTTGGTGAGATTCTGGACCTTCTTCACGAATGAATTGGCCCATTTTTAAGCGCTTTAAATATTGAATCGCAAAAGGGCCTAATGCCAATGAAAGGGCTGCTGCCACTGGCAGGCTGAGGAGCGCAAAAATAGCCTGGTTCATGATGCCTACTGAATTTTTCTGGTTTCTCAAACGGTGGGCAGAGTGCAGACTCTGCAATATATTTAGTTTAGCGCGAGCATTTATAAATCATCTGTGATATATGTGGACTATGTCAAAAACTCAGGCTGAAATTAAACCCTCTGCACGTTCATCACGTGACTGGCTATTTTTGTTGGGCGTCTGTCTCTTGCTGCTGTGGTCAGCCTGGGATTATGGGGGGCGCTATCTACATGTGCAGGCCTTTTCTCAGGTGTTAGCGGGTGGTCTGGGGCTTTTTCTCTCTTTTCGACTCTGGACACGTTCGCGGGAATTGGTTTTAGAATACCCTTTGCTTCAGGCTTCTTTGTTGTGGCTGCTGGCTTTGGGGCTGAGTTTTATTTTTTCGGTGAATCGTTTAGCTTCATTGGAAGAAATTTGGCGGGTGGTTTTGTATTTGTTGAGCGCCTATTGTGTCTACACCTGGCTACGTTCAAGCCCAGAACCTGTCTCCTTGCTGAAACCTATTGTTTTTGCCACACTGGGAATCGCCTGTGGGATTGCTGCTATTGGTTGGCTGACACGTATGCCGGGAACTAGCTTGCAATCGACATTTAATCGAACCAATGATCTGGCTGGTTATTTACTGCTGGTGACGCCTCTTACTCTGCATTTGTTTTTGAGCGCACGACACAAAGCAATGCGCTTAGTCTGGGGCCTTGTTTTCGTTTTTCTGAGTTCCTCTCTGGTATTAACGGGGTCTCGTAGCTCCTGGGTTGCTTTGATTATTGCCCTGGCTTTGACTTTATTTTGGAACCGATCTGCGCTGGCTTTGTCTTTTTATCGCCTGAGCCTGGGGCTAAGTTTATTGCTCGGAGTCGGTGTCTTAATCCTTAATTGGACCTCTTTTGCGCCCCGTTTAAATTCATTGTTGAATCTGAGTATCATCAATGAAAGCGCGACTTCCTGGCGTCTTGACCTTTTATTTACGAGCTTTGCGATTTGGAAAGATCATCTTTTGTTTGGGTCCGGGCCAAACACTTTTGGTAGTATTTTGCCTGCCTATATGTTGCGGGCTGGTTATTTTTCGATTAATCCACATAATTATTATGTGCAAACTTTGGCTGAAACGGGTCTGGTGGGATTAGCTGCTTTTGGGTATTGGTTGATAAGCCTGTTTCGTTCCTTCCGCTGGATACCCAATCGCTATAGTCTGGGTATTTTGGCCGGTTTGATTGCTTCTTTGGTACATATTGGTTTTGATATCGACTGGAGCGTTTCTGCGATTCCCCTCCTATTTGGGGTGCTATTGGGTCTGGGACTGGTTCCAGAAACCCCGCGTATGAGCCGCTCTTCAGAAGCGTTGACGCCTTTTTCAGCGCGTCCTGCAACGGGTCTGTTGGTCTTTTTGTCTCTGGGTTTAATTTTGATTCCATTGATGAATTTTTATTCAGCCAAAGCTTACATGCAAGCCGTAGAAGCACTTGATGCCAAAAAAGAAGCTGTGGCCTTGAGTGCTTTGCAGCGGGCCATGCTGCTGGCACCCTGGCCTTCAGGTCGCCATGCTTATACGCAGGCTCAGTACTATTTAACCCAGGCTGAACAGGGGCTTGCTCTGCGCGCTGTATTAAAAGCGATTCAGTTGGATCCTTATAACGCACGTTATTATGGCGATGCCAGTAAAATTCTGGAGCAAGAAGGGCGTCTGGCTGAAGCCGAAGCGATGCTCTTGCAAAGAGCACAAAACAATCCTTTTCGCCATCCCCATATTTACTCTGAACTGGGCGACTTTTATTTGCAGAAAAAGGAATCTCAGCAGGCTTTATCATGGTATCTGGCGGGCCAAAGCGCTTTCCCTCTGGCGCATATTTCTCAATATGAGCACTATGTGCCCGGAGATCGCTTTGAGCTATTTAATCTGTATCAAAAACTGGCTGAAGTCTATCGGCAAATGAATCAAGAAGCACAAGCTAAAAATATCGAAGATCAGGCTCAGGAGATCATTCGTGCAGGTGGCATAGATCTCTATTATCAAACTGGTTATCGAAACCCTGTAGCGGCTGTACTCGCTTATTGGGAAGAAGTTCCTCGGCATTATCAAGATCCACAGCATCAGTTTGATATGCTGCATCCGCAGGTGCAGATAGCAGCCCCTCCTCCAGCGACTTTGCTGACGGAGCCGATCGTATTTTTGTGGGCCGAAAGAGATATTACTTCTGCGCGGCTGCTCTATAGCCTACCTTTCGCCAAAGACCCTGCCCGTTTATTGATGATCGAAGATCAATTACAAGGTAGCCCACAAGGTTGGTTTCTGATTTCACGACGCACCAGTACTAAGTGATTGAGTCTAATTAAAAACTCATCTGACTTGTGATATTGGGTACAATGATGCCTGAAACTCAGTCTTTGGCTTTAGGCTCTGGGCTGACTCAATTTTAAAGGAGCAATTTAATGAGTGAATGGCCTGTGATCCCCCGCGAAATTTTGTTTGGTAACCCCGAAAAAATGTCTCCCCAACTATCGCCTGATGGTAAGCGCTTGGCTTATATCGCCCCCCATCAGGGCGTCTTAAATGTCTGGCTGCGGACGGTCGGTGAAACCGATGACCGTGTTGTGACCCAAGATCATGATCGGGGTGTGCGCAATTATTTCTGGGCCTGGGACAACCAGCACTTGTTGTATCTGCAAGACAAGGGTGGCAATGAGAATTGGCGTATTTATGGCGTCGAATTGGAAACAGGCAAAGTCAAAGACTATACGCCTTTTGATGATGTGCAAGCTCAGGTCTTACAACGAGATAAACATTTCCCCCATGAGCTCTTGATTGCTATGAATCAAGACAATCCCCAGGTGCATGATGTTTATCATCTGGATTTGCGCAGCGGAGAGATCAAAAAGGTCGCTGAAAATCCGGGGGACATTATGGGTTGGGTAGCCGATTTTCAGTTTCAGGTGCGCGCTGCAGTTGCCGCCCAACCAGATGGCAGTATGCAATTGATTTACCGTGAAACCCCGGAGACGGATTGGCGAGAGCTGATGACCTGGCCCATGGAAGACAGTCTCAATAGTGGACCTTCCCATTTTAGTAATGATGGAAAAAGCTTGTTTTTGCTTGATTCAAAGGGTGTTAATGCGGCCCGTCTGGTGCGTTTCAACTTAGCCAGCGGTGAGAGCGATGTGTTGGTCGAAGATCCACAGTATGATGTCAGTAATCTGTTTGTACACCCTGATACCTATGCGGTACAGGCGGCTAGCTTTACCCGTGCCAGAGAAGAATGGTTGGTCTTGGATGATGACATTCAATCCGATTTTGATTTCCTCGGAAATTTTTGTGAAGGTGATTTCGCGATCATTAATCGGGATCAGGCCAACAAAACCTGGTTGATTTTATTTGAGTTTGACAATGGGCCGGGTCGTTTTTATACCTATCTGCGCGAGAGCCAAGAGATGACATTTTTGTTTGAACACCAGCCTCGCCTGAAGGATTACCCGCTGGCGCAAATGGAGCCGATCAGCTATACCACCCGAGATGGCCTCACTGTACATGGCTATATTTCTTATCCGCCACAAGTCGAGCTCGGTGCCGAACGAAAAAACTTGCCGCTGGTACTCAATGTGCATGGCGGCCCCTGGCATCGAGATACCTGGGGCTATCACCCCGAAGCCCAGTGGCTAGCTAACCGTGGTTATGTCTGTTTACAAGTCAATTATCGCGGCTCTACCGGTTATGGAAAAGCATTTTTGAATGCCGGTGATCGTGAGTGGGGTGGTAAAATGCATGACGATCTGATTGATGCTGTCAACTGGGCTGTTGAACATGCCGGTGTCGACCGTGAACGTGTCGCTATTTACGGTGGATCTTATGGGGGCTATGCTGCCCTGGTAGGGGCCACTTTTACACCAGATGTCTTTCGTTGTGCGATTGATATGGTCGGTCCGAGTAGTCTGCTCACTTTGATCGAGTCGTTTCCAGCGTATTGGTCAACCATGCTGGATAATTTTAAACGTCGGGTCGGTGACCCGGAGACTGAGACTGAGTTTTTGAAGTCGCGTTCGCCTTTGTTTAAAGTCGATCAGATTCAAATTCCCTTGTTTATTGCCCAGGGGGCCAATGATCCGCGGGTGACTCAGCGCGAAGCCGATCAAATTGTGAGCGTGCTCAAAGAAAAGGGACTCGATTATGAGTACCAACTCTACGAAGATGAAGGACATGGCCTGGCCAAACCCCAAAATCGCATGAAGTTTTATGCGGCTGTTGAGCTGTTTTTGCAAAAATATTTGGGTGGACGTTGTGAGTCTGAGGCCAGTGCCGAATAGGCCGGGCCAAAAACGAAAAATCCCCCGGTGGGCCTAAGCCTACCGGGGGTCGGGGGATGGAGATGGCGAGAATCGAACTCGCGTCCACAATACCTACTACAAAAGCATCTACGAAGTGTAGTCTACGGTTTATTTTCTCATCCGTTAGCGACCCCGTAGACAGGGTTCTAGCAGACCAGTCGATGAATCTTTCCGAGCGGCTTATCAACATCCACCTCTCGGGCAACCACTACCTAGTTAACCCACCAAATTTCCGTGGCCCGAAACCTGATAGGCGACTTCTGTCTCTTAGGCTGCAACCACCATAGGCATTGCAGTTTTTAGAGTCGGAAGTGCAAACATTTTTTTCTTGTTGTTTGCGTTTATAATTGTTGTCAAAAGTTTTACGGGCACATCAACGTTCCCGACTCGCAGCTCTTGCCATAACGCACTGTGTCGAAGCCTTTACATCCCCGAGCAATATTTATGCTAACACGGCTGACTCTCATATTTCAAGGGTTTGAAAAAATTGCTGCTTTTTTGTATAGTTAAAGGTATCGTTAGTTGGAGAAATTAAAATGAAAAAATTAAAGCGGCTGAAGCAAAACGGCTTTACTTTAGCTGAGCTATTGGTTGTTGTTGTCGTATTGGGAGTACTGGCTGGAATTGCGGTTCCCAATTTTATAGGCTCTCGTGACCGCGCTGAGTTATCTCAGGTCAAGACCAATATGCATCAGTTTCAAACCATGCTAGAAACATATGCGGTTGATTGGGATGGAAATTACCCTACTGTCTTGAATAACAATTTTGTTAGAGAAACACAAGCACACCCTTCTGTTCCCAATGAGGATCCTTACTATAAAAAAATTGATAACCCGTTTGCTGAGTGGTTACGGCAAATTAATGATCCTCAATGGCCTGGGACCAAGGCTGAAGACGGTATTAATCGCTCTTTTCGCAATGCAAGGGTTAAAA
>JBBKWI010000011.1:0-6919 GCA_037968875.1 Candidatus Sericytochromatia bacterium
CTGACCAATGATTTCTTTGTTAATTTACTGGATATGGACACGGTCTGGAAAGCCAGTGCTGATAATGAAGCAGTTTTTGAAGGCCGAGATCGAAAAACTGGAGCCCTGAAATGGACCGCCACGCAGGTCGATCTGGTTTTTGGCTCCAATTCCCAATTGCGTGCCCTGGCGGAAGTCTATGGCTGCGCCGACGCTCAGCCGAAATTTGTGAACGATTTTGTAGCGGTTTGGCATAAAGTGATGAACCTGGACCGTTTTGATTGCGACCCGCTCTAAGCTGACATATTAGCAAACGGTTCTTCATTAAAAGATAGCCCCCGCAGTAGTAGGCGGGGGCTAGTCTTTTGTCTACCTTTAGTGTTCTGAACTCTGCTCAGATTCATGTTCGACCAGGGGTTCAAACACCATCGAGTCGTTTTGTAGATCTGCCAGGATCGTGTCTCCTGGCTGGAAGCGTCCTGCCAAGACGGCTTTGGCCAGGGGTTGTTCCAGAAGCTGACGAATGGCCCGCTTGAGCGGACGTGCGCCATAGACGGGATCAAAGCCGGCTTTAGATACTTGATCCAGGACCGCATCAGAAACCCGCAATTGCAAGTGCTGACTCGCCAGACGTGCCCGGAAACGATTGAGCTGAATGCTGGCAATTTCCCGGATTTGGGCCTGATTGAGCGAGTGGAAGACCACGATTTCGTCCAGGCGGTTGATAAACTCTGGTCGGAAGAATCCATTGACCACGCCCATCACCTGACCTTTCATTTCTTCGTATTCAGCCTCATCAGATAATTGCTGGATCAGATCCGAACCCAGATTGGAGGTCATCACGATCACTGTATTGCGGAAATCAACCGTACGGCCCTGGCCATCGGTCAAGCGCCCGTCATCTAAGACCTGCAAGAGGATATTAAAGACATCCGGATGCGCTTTTTCGACTTCATCTAGTAACAATACTGAATAGGGACGACGGCGCACTGCTTCGGTCAGATAACCCCCTTCTTCGTAGCCTACATAGCCTGGTGGGGCACCGATCAAGCGTGCGACGGTGTGTTTTTCCATAAACTCTGACATATCGATGCGTACGATCGCATCTTCGCTGTCGAATAAAAACTCCGCCAGGGCTTTACAGAGCTCTGTCTTACCTACCCCGGTTGGCCCCAGGAACAAGAACGAACCATTGGGGCGATTGGGATCGCTAAAGCCTGCCCGACTGTGCTGTATCGCGTCTACCACGACACGGACGGCTTCTTCCTGGCCGACGACTCGGCGATGCAGAAAGGAATCCATCCGCAAGAGTTTTTCTCGCTCACCGGTCAGCATTTTAGAGACGGGTATTCCCGTCCAGCGTGAGACCACTTCGGCGATCTCATCCTCGCCCACATGGGTTTTCAAGAGCGTCAGTTCCGGCCCCTCAGACTCTGCGACTTGCTTCAGCTGTCGCTCCAATTCTGGGATACGACCATAGGTCAGCTCAGACATGCGCTCCAAATCTCCGACCCGGCGAGCACTTTCGAGCTCTAGTCGGGCTTTTTCCAGATCTTCTTTGACCAGTGTTGCTCCTTGCAAACTCAGCTTTTCAGCTTCCCAGACGGTTTTTAGCGCATTGAATTCGCTTTCCATCTCGGCGATCTGACTTTCTAGATCCGCCAGGCGCTTTTTGGAAATATCATCGCTTTCTTTTTTGACGGCCTCGCGTTCCATCTTGAGTTGAATCAGACGGCGGTCAAGACGGTCGAGGGATTCTGGCATGGAGTCAATCGCCATCCGCAGCCGGGAGCCAGCCTCGTCAATCAGGTCAATCGCCTTGTCAGGCAATTGGCGATCGGCAATATAGCGGTGTGAAAGCACGGCTGCTGCGACCAGGGCCGGATCGGTAATCTCAACCCCGTGATGCAATTCATACTTTTCTTTGAGCCCCCGCAAAATCGCAATCGTGCTCTCAACACTGGGCTCTTCGACCAGAATTTTTTGGAATCGTCGCTCAAGGGCGGCGTCTTTTTCTAAATACTTACGGTATTCATCGAGGGTGGTGGCTCCGATACAGTGTAATTCGCCACGGGCCAGAGCTGGCTTGAGCATATTGCCGGCATCCATGGCGCCTTCCGCTTTGCCAGCGCCGACCATGGTATGTAATTCGTCAATAAAGAGAATAATCTGGCCTTCTTGTTTGCTGAGTTCGTTCAGCACGCCTTTGAGGCGCTCTTCGAATTCGCCCCGAAATTTAGCGCCTGCAATCAGCGAACCCATATCCAGGGCCAGTAGGCGTTTGTTTTTGAGACCTTCGGGGACTTCGTTATTGACGATTCGCTGAGCCAGACCTTCGGCAATCGCCGTTTTACCGACACCCGCTTCGCCAATCAAGACGGGATTGTTTTTGGTACGCCGTTGCAGCACTTGAATTGTGCGTCGAATTTCTTCATCACGTCCGATCACCGGATCCAGTTTGCCTTGTAAAGCCCGAGCGGTCAGATCGATTGTGTATTTATCCAGGGCCTGACGCTGGCCTTCGGCATTGGGATCATTTACTGCCTGGCCACCGCGAATGTCTTCGATAGTCTGGGCGACGGCATCGGCACCGACGCCATTGTGTTTAAGTATTTCGGCCAGTTGTGGATCCGCTTCCAGGGCTGCCAGTATAAAGAGCTCACTGGAAATATACTGGTCCTGACGTTTTTGGGCCAGTTTATCCATTAAATTTAACACCCGGCCGAGGGTTTGAGAGACATGCACGTCTCCCCCCACACCTTTGACCTGGGGCAAACGCTGGATCGCGGTTTCAGTCTGGGCTTGCAATTGTTTCTGATTGGCGCCGACCCGGTTCAGCAAATCTTTGACGGTGCTGTTTTCTTCACTCAGGAGGATCTTGAGGACATGCACAGGCTCGATAAACTGGTGGTCTTGACCCAGCGCCAGACTCTGGGCTTCTGCGAGGGTGATTTGAAAATTAGCGGTTAATTTATCCATTCTCATAATAGAGTCTTCCTTTGTTTCATTTCATTGATTGATGGGCTGGGAGCCAGCAACAATCCTGATTTTTCTAGTATCTCAGAACTGTTCGATGATTCCCTGGTTAAACATTTTTGGCTTTCGCATCAAAGGTCTTTTGGCACTCGTTAATTTAGAGTGCTAATTCTATTGTAAGGAAACTTAAACTGACTGTCAAGGATTATACTTTCTGGTATGAATGCTTCAAAATCAAAGTCTGAGCCTGTAAGCTAAATGGAATATGTATTTTAGTCAATGGTTGATGGAGTCAAGTTAGAGAGGGCGCTTAAGCAAGTGGATCCGTTAGAGCAAGATCAGCTAATCACTTATATTCAAAAGGATTCACAGCGCTTGCAAGCACTGTCCTGTTTGGCCAGACTTAATTTGCCTGATGCCTGGATTGCAGCGGGCTTTGTACGCAATTGTGTCTGGGATGCTTTGCATGGATATGCCCCCACGCCTCTGAATGATATCGATGTGATTTATTATGATGCTTCCGATTCTAACGGCATATTGGGCCAGGAGGCTCAGGCCTACTTATGTGCTCAGGCCTCGTCCTGGCGCTGGCAGGTCAAAAACCAGGCGCTGATGCATTTTCGTAATCAAGATCGACCTTATCTCAATTGTGAAGACGCCATGACTTATTGGCCTGAGCAAGAAACTGCTGTGGCTGTCAGACTGACGGCTGAAGAAAAGCTGGAGATTCTGGCTCCTTTTGGCCTGAGCTCTTTGTTGGCCGGTCAAATCACTTATAATCCTCGCCGTTCTCTGGTCTTCTTTAGGAACAGAATCGAGAGCAAAGGCTGGTTGAGTCAATGGCCCAGACTTCAGGTTCTCAGCTAAATTGAGAGCAGGGCTTGGCATTTCTCAATGACAAATTAAATTTTGATTACGTTTTCTTTTTGTGTTGCTATATTTGCAGAAATGTAATATATTATATATAGAACACAATAGAAGGAGTTCGTTATGGGACAATTTATATCAAGTCAGCCCCTGGTTCATCTGAATGCGTCTGGATCTGAGCGAACTCCATATTTGCAGGCCCCGGAGACTCACGTGGTATCTATGTCAGATATTGACTGGGCCTTGCGATTCGAAAAACAAGTTCATCTGGGCGTCTCGCCCAGCTTCCAGGAAATTGAAAAATACACAGCTATTTTTAACTGCTTGGAAGCTCAGCATGAGCTGGCGCAATAAATACCTCTGCGTCTAGAGAAAAGTCAGGCCAGTCAGTTCTTCAGAGACTTGCCAGAGTCTGGCTGCTGCCGCATCATCCAGGCCTGCTTCAATCGGGGTTTCTTTGACAGGATAGCCGCGCATTGCTTTGAATCCATCAGGCCCCCAATAGCTGCCACCAGGCAGGTTGGTTTCGCTCATTGCAAAGAGCTGCGGGTAAGCCCCTTGTTCAGCTGACTGGGCCAGAAAGCGATTGGCTAGCTCCATCAATTTTTGCTTGAGGGCTGAGTTTTCGGCTTTGGGGCCGGCAGCTTGCAGGTTAGTTGAAGCATAGCCGGGATGAGCCGCCAAACTAGAGATTGCACTCCCTTGTGCTTGCAGTCGATGCTGTAGCTCGCGCATAAACAGGATATTAGCCAGTTTGCTCTGGGCATAGGCTGTCCATTTATTGTATTTTTGCTTGCTCATTAGATCTTCAAAGTTGATCTGCCCCTGGCGATGATAAATACTGCTGACCGTGACAATTCTTGCGGCAGATGTTTTCTCTAACAGAGGGAGTAGCTGAGCCGTCAGGGCAAAATGTCCCAGATGATTGGTGCCCAATTGCTTTTCAAATCCCTGGACAGTTTCTTGATAGGGCAGGGCCATCACACCGGCATTATTGAGCAGCCCATCTAAGGCAATACCTTCGGTAGTCAGACGTTTAGCCAGGGCTTTGACGCTGTCAAGATCTGCCAAATCGAGGGCTTCTAAGCGCAATTGCTCGTCTTTGATACCGGGCTGAGCTTTCAGGATTTGTTGGCGGGCAGACTCTGCTTTGGCAGGATTTCGGCAAGCCATGATTACATTGGCGCCGTGCGCTGCTAAATGCAGGCTACTCCAGTAGCCCAGGCCTGAATTGGCTCCAGTGATGAAATAGGTTTTGTCGGCTTGAGATTGTATATTCGTGGGTGTCCAGTTTGGCATAAGTGACTCCGTTGGGGTTTGATTGGCAGCAGAAAGAAGATCTCGCTCAGGCCAGCATTATACCATTCTGAGCAAGCGCTCATGGGCGCCTGGATCGGGGGCATCAAAGGCTTCTTCGATCAATTCAAAATGGCCATGATCAAAAGGCTTGCCGCTGGCTTTGCTTGTGAGTACCAGTCTTTCGCGGCGTCCTTGTTTGGCCAGGCTACGCGCCCGATAATGACAATAGGGGTTATTGCCTGGTTTGCCAAAGAGAGCATGGGCTGTGAAATTACAGCCGCCCTGACAGGTCTCTGCAAAGACACATGTTTTGCAAAAGCCCCAGAGTTCGATTGGCTGACGCCTGAAGGCAAGTTCAGGGCTCTCTTGCCAGATGCTTTCCAGGCTTTGCTGACGCAGATTACCGCCGACATAGCTGGCCGTTTGCAAAGACGGACAGCCTTTGACAGCACCATCTGACTCAATCCCTAAGACATATTTGCCTGCCTGACAGCCCTGGAAATGCTCAGATCCACCGGCAAATGGCGAGCGCAAGACAGCTTCTTCGGGGCCAAAATAGCCCAGATTATTGCCGGGCATGATCAAGAGCCCTTCGCGCAGTCCCTGTTTTTTGACTTCGGCCAGACGCGGAGCAAAGTGCACCAGGTCCCAGGGCTGAAAAAGCAGGTGTGGATGATCGGCCGCTCGCCCCAGTGCTGCTGTAATCTGGACTTGCCAACTGCGCACACCTAGCGCCAATAGATGAGCATAAAGCCCTTCCAGATCGCCCTGGTTCAGACGATTAAAATGGGTATTGGCGGACGTGTCCATGCCTGCTGCTCGAATAGCCTTGATAGCCGCAATCGTTTGTTGGAAGCTATCTTTGCGCTGGCGAATCGCTGTGTGAGCTGCTTCGAGGCCATCGATTGAGATCGAGATCCGTTTCATACCGGCCTGAGCCATGGCCAGCGCTAGCTCCGGGGTAATGCCGACACCGCCACTGGTCATCACCGGGGTAATCCCGTGGTCGCTCAGAGCTGCCACAATCTCCAAAAATCCGTCATGTAAATAGGCTTCACCGCCAATTAAGACGACTTCTTTGCTGCCCATCTCTGCCAATTGTCCCACGACCTGGAGAGCCTCGGCAGTACTGAGCTCATTGGGGCGGGCGACCACAGCCCGTGAGCCACAATGCAAGCAGGCATGATCACAACGCAGGGTCAGTTCCCAGACGACATAAGCCGGGTGGTATGGCGTTTGCCCGATATCGACCCGGCGTTGGGCCAGTTCTTTTTTGCGCTGCTCGGTGCGTGACATAAATTAGCTGTCGCTGGTTGTACTGTCAGCAGCTGGACTCTCACTGGGCGTGGGTGTGGGGCTGGGTACAATTTGGCAACTTCCTTGATCGGGGATGCTGTCGTCACAGGGCTCTAGAGAAGAGGGAGGTACTCCATAACAGGCGGAGAGGGTCAGGGTAATGCTGGCACCCAGCACCAATTGACTAGCACGCTTTAAGCCTTTGCTCAATCCAGGGCGACCGGGCTCACAATGGGGACAGGTCTGTAAAGCAGCAGGAACGAAACCGTGGCAGTCTTGACATTGATTCATGAGAACCCCTTACTTCTTGTTTGCTAATGAGCTATTTTATTGCAGCTTAATCATTTTGTTTTGCTAAAGCAGCTTTTTGTCTTATGGTTGATCGGGAGCCGGGACTTGCTCTGTTTGCGCCGATGGAGGGACGACGGGGGGAGGTGAAATGGCTTGACCTTTTTGATCGGGAGGCTTTTGCATTTCCTCGAGATTACCAAAGGGATTGGCA
>JBBKWI010000012.1:0-38551 GCA_037968875.1 Candidatus Sericytochromatia bacterium
AGCGCCAGAGTCCGTTTTCTTTGTCTTCGTTTTTATTGTCATCATAGGTGGTCATTAAAATATATTTAAAGGAATGACGGCTAATATTTTTAAGACAGCGATAGATTTGAGAATTAGACAAAAAGGTGAAGCAGTCGCGGACCAATAGCAGATCGGCCGCAGGTAGATCGTCGTGGGTCAAATCCAGTTCAGAAAACTGGCAGCGTTCTGAGCCGAAAATGGCCTGATTTTTTTGAATCAATTCAGGAACAATATCAGCGCCGTGGTAATGGATTTTATCTAAAGGCATGTATTGCATCCAATAAAAATCTCCACAGGGAAGATCTAAGATCGATTGCACCTGCAAGATTTCAAAGACTTTTGGCAAGACATGCATCAGCACTTCTGTGTGTTCAAGGCCGGACTCTATGCCAGAGGCTGTTTCATCACTTTGCCAGAGATTTTGCTGGTAGATTAGCGTAAAAATCTCTTTGAGGCTCATGTAGGTTATTTGTGGATCAGGTTCTAATCGCATACTCAAAATATAGCATCTCCTATTGGACAATCCAAGCGTTTGATGGGTTCATAAAGTCGTAAAAGAAAGTAGCCATCAGGCTCTTGTTTTACAACAAAAGGCCTGAGCGCATGCTAAAATAGGAAACAATTCGCAAGGAGTTGGCTCATGATAGAAATGAAAGTTTCCGGCATTGTCCTGGATCCTCAGTCTCGCAGCCCGATCGTGGTTTTGCGGGATCTGCCGGAACGTCGTGCTTTGATGATCTGGATTGGCCCGCCAGAAGCCAATGCCATTATGCTCGCAATCGAAAACGTCCCTTTGGCACGTCCAGCAACCCATGACCTCTTTGTTAGTGCTTTGACGCAACTGGGCAATAAAGTCAATTCAGTGATGGTCAACCGCATGGAAGATAATACCTTCTTTGCAGCCTTAAAAATCACCAATGGCAAAAATAAAGCCATTGAAATCGATTCACGCCCGAGCGATGCGATCGCGATTGCGCTCCGTACAGAAAGCCCAATTTATGTAGCTGAAGAAGTGATGGCTTCGAGTTCGATTCCGATCAATCCGGCTCAGGAAGAGCAAGATGCCAAAGATTTTCGGGATTTTATTCAAACCATTAAACCCAGTGACTTTCTGAATCAGTCGAGTGAACCCGGTGACGTAAACTAAAAACGAAGTCAGAAAGGGACTAACGATGGATATACCTGGCCTGAATCCCTTAAATAACCGCCCAATTATTCCTGGACAGGGTGGGCAAACGGGCACTCCTGATTTGATCCTGGAGGGGCCCAAAAATCGGGTGCCGGCCGAAGCTCAGACTCAAGCTCAAACGACGGCGCCCTTTCAGGCCCCTGAGACTGCTCAGATACAGCACAGTACCCAAAGCATCACCACCGCCTTGATGGAGATGAATATCCCCCCGACGTCCCAAAACCAACAAATGGCACAGCTACTTGCCAATTATGGCCACGCCGTCAACTCTCATACGATGGCTGTATTTCAGCAAGCCATGGCTGGTTTATCTGATAAGTCTTCTGCCAGTATGGAAGCTGTAGCGATCTTGCTCACCCAGGACTTGCCTGTTAACGACAAAACCGTAGCAGCAATGAAGCAGTTTCTGAATGGTCAGCCCTTGCCCCAGCAATTGCAAAACCTACCCAAAGATCTTGGCGGCCTCTTGCAGCAAATGCAGCAAACGGCCCAGACGCAGGCTTCGACACAAGCTCAGCCGACCCCTGCTCAAAACATTCAACAAGCCGCAATCCAAAATCAAGCTGCCCAGGCTCTCAATCCCGGCAGTAACCAGGCTGTCACCCAACAAATTGCACAAAATATTCAGTCGGGGCAGGCGGCGATCCAAACCGCAGTCGGCTCCGCAGTGGTACAACAGGCTGCCGGTCAAAGCCAGGCGACCGAAAACCGGGCAGATCAGAGCTCCAAAGTTTCTGAGCAGACCACAGCCCAAAAAATGGAATCTCAAGTCAAGTTGCCCGGTGTTGAAAATAAAGTGGTTCAACAAGTCAGTGACTCACAAGGCTCTCAATCTCAACTGGTAAATCAACACTTACCCAACGCTCGTCCTGCTGATCAAGAGGCCATGCAGCAGCTCTACCTCTATCTGCAGGGGCAGGAGCCTGAGTTTTTAGACCGTCTCCAAAAGGGCCAACAGGGTTTGCCCCAAAGTCCGGAAGCAGCGGTCTTGAAAATGATGCAATTATTGCAGGATATTTCACAAATGGCGGCCCATTTGGGCGAAAATATGCAGCTTAAAGACTATAGTCAGCTTTCATTGCAGCACCAGCAAATTATACAAATTACTGGCCTTCTTGAGACCCGTCTGCGTGAGTTTAATCTAACGATTTCTCAGGCTTTCCCTGAACTGGCTGACGATATTCAGCGCCTCTTACAGCAAGACGGTATGGACATGTTTTCTAAACTGGCGCAGCTCCTTGACGAAAACCAGTCCCGCATTCAAGAGCAGCTCAAACTGCCTGGCCAGGCCGATGAAAAAGCTCAGATTTTAAATACCTTGCGGCAATTAATGGAGCAAGTGGGTTTTCAGGTTGAGAAAATTCAGTCCCATCTGGTCGCCAGAGAGATGCTGAGCCAGAATATGCCGATCCATGTGATTCCGCTGATGGTCCATGCCAATGGCGAAAGCTATCCTGCGGAAGTCTTTGTGCAGCAAAATTATGATCCCCGTGACCCTGAGTCACGCCCCAGTGATGAGCGTCCTTTAAAAGTTACCCTGACGCTGGAAACCCAGAATTTAGGGCGTGTTTCTGTTAACCTGAGCGCCTTAAAAGACGATATGAATCTGGATTTAAAAGTGCTCACCCGACGGGTTAAGCTATTGGTGGATCCGCGTCTTGATCAGCTCAAGCACAAGGTCGAAAGCAATGGCAACTACAAAGTAGAGCAACTGTCTTGCCGGGTGGTGCCTGATCTCGAGAGCCGTCAATCGATGTTGTTACCCCCCAAATATCCGGCCCGTTCTTTGCGACGCATCGAAGGGATTGTATGAGCTGGGCGACCTTAAGGCATACAGAAGCTGTCACCCAAGAGATTCAAGTCTCATGTATTTATGGGATTGGCCTGAATTACGCGGATCATGCCCAGGAAATGGGCAGCCAAGGTCCGAGTGAACCGGTGGTATTTATTAAACCTGTCTCTGCTCTGATGCCCGGCGGAGGGAGCTTAGCTTATCCGCGCCAGACTTCGGACTTACACCACGAAGTCGAGATCGTTTTATTATTGGGTCAAGATGGGTTTCAACTCGAGCTTGCTGCTGCTGAGAAACTGATCTTAGGTGTGGGGATCGGCCTGGACCTAACGCTCAGAGATCGCCAGCAAGAAGCCAAGCAAAAGGGGCGTCCCTGGGCTATAGCCAAGGGCTTTGCCGGTTCGGCTCCGGTCTCTCATTTTTTGCCAGCGGAGACACTTGATTTGCAAGACCTGCACTTTTCACTGACGATCAATGGCGAGCTGCGACAGCAGGGGCATAGTTCTGATATGTTGTTTTCTGCTGCTGAATTGGTGATGCATTTGAGTCAATACTTTCAATTGCGACGTGGAGATCTGATTTTTACCGGAACCCCTGCGGGAGTGGGCCCTCTTGTCGTGGGAGATCAAGTGGAGGCGGCACTGGGGGCTTTGCGCCTGGCGCTACAAATTAGCGCATGACGAACGAGATTGAGCTGAAACCCTTAAGAGCTCCTTATTTTCGCCATTTACAGAACTTGAGTGAAACATTAGAACAAAACCCAGGGCAGCTCTTGATGCTGGCGCTGTCAGACTATGAGCGTTTTTCATGTTCGATGTGTGCGGCTTGCTGTAAATCCTGGACGATTCAGGTGACTCAGGGCTATGTTAAACAATGGCAAGATTTTTGGTCTCAGCAAGCAGAAGTGCGTTATCAGCAGCCATTTGTCCAGCAAAACAGCCAGGACCCAAATGCCTCTGCTGTTCTGGCTAAGCAGAAAGATGGCGTGAGCTGTATTTTTTTACAGAAAGACAATAGCTGTTTGGTCCACCAGCGCCTGGGCCCCGAAGCGAAGCCCGAAGCCTGTCAAAGTTATCCGCGTATGATTCGGGCCCAAAGCAATGGCTATATGACGACTTACGCCCTCAAAAGCTGTCAGTCGGTTCCTGCCCTGGCTTTGCAGGATCAGGCGATTTACTATCATATTTTTGAGGGGCCGCCTCAGGGTTTGCCTCCTCAGGAAGAGAGTCGTGTCAGTGAACTTCCGCGAACCCAACAGTATTTATGGTTAGGACTGCTTCTGGATGCCCTGGAACTGGAACAAGATAATATTTTATTGCGCCTGGGGCATTTGGCTCCGGTCTTAGATAAGCTCTGGCAGCGGCGCTCATCCTGGGAGCAGCTGTATAAATTAGCTTTGAGCCCAGCGCGCTCAAAAACCGTTTCACTGCAGGGTCTGAGTCTATTGGTTACCCTCTTTGAGCGAGAGTTTCCTCAATTGCTGCCCTGGTTCGAAAATGTGCAGGTCGAGATCTTACCCTCAGATCGGGCTTTAATTAATCAGCATTTAAAGACTTATTTGCGCCAAAAATGGGTCACACAAGTTTACAGTGAGCCCTTCCATTTACATTTGAGCTTGTTTCAGCATGCTGTTATAGTTGCAATACTTACGGTCTGTGTTGAGGTTTATGCTTTTTATCTGGCGGATCAAGGGCGGGGGCGCTTGAACTCTGAGCAAGTGGCAAGAGCGATTCATGTCGTCGAGCGGCGTTTGAGTCACAGTATCGATTGGTATCAAAAACTGGGATTATCTCGCTTAAGCGATCAACAATCCCTGGTCTGTTTTCAGGACCTGGTGAGTGTCGGGAGTGATTTTTTGGCTCCTTGATACTAGCACAAGCTGTCGCTTTTCATTTTGCCGGGCTCAGGTCAGAGGTGTGTTTTGGGTTATAATGCATAGCACAAGCTCGTCATAAGGAAGAATCTAAATATGTTTAGCGAGATATCGGTTTCTCAGCTGGATACAGCTCCCTCTCAACAGACTGTTTTTGGAGAGCCTCTTGAAGCGCATGGTAAAACCTTGATTCCAGTTTCCAAACTCGCAGGAAACCCGTGTTTAAAAGGCGTTTTCAAGCGCTTGAGTACAGCCAAAAACCCACTGGGTTTCTTGGAAATCAGTCGAAATAAAACGCGTTATATTCGCGCCCATGATCGCCAAAAAGTCTGGTGGGTCTTAAGCCTGACTTTGGTGAGTCTACTTTTACTTCTGATGGGGTTGCGCATTCGCAAAGAACAGCGTGCTAAGCGTTTATCTCTATGGTAATTTAGATCAATAAAAACCACGAAAGCCCTAGCAATTGATAGGGTCCAAATAAAATATGGATGGCTAGCTCGAGCAATGCCTTGCCAACCAGTGGTTCAGTAATTATATCCATCATCATTTCTCCTGCTCATAAAAAAAGCCTGAAGGTATTTACCTCCAGGCTTTTGATTTGTTTCGATTATTGTTGCGGGTAGCGGTAACGTGGATCCTGCTGCTGCATTTGGTTGGGATTCATTTGATAATTATATTGATTCTGGAATTGCTGCCCAGGTTGTTGCTGCATGCGTGGATCCGGGTATTGGGGCGCTTGAGGCATCTGGTTAGGTGGCAATTGCTGTTGGGCATCTTTTTTGGCTTTATTGTTCTTAACCGCTCGTCCAATTGAACTAATTGCTAATAATGCGATTCCCAGAATGATAGCGCCAATGGGGCCGGTTAGACCAATCATGGGGCCAAGAAAAAAGCCAGCACCTGCACCCAGGATGCCAAAGGCGACGTCTTTTTTGGCGACGTACTCATAATTGTCTTGGGGTTGAGATGTGGGAGCTCCAGGCATACCCGGTTGCTGGGGACCTGTTGGAGGCATGCCTGGACGATAGGCGTCAGGAGGCATTGCGCCGGTAGGCATCACACCGGGTTGTCCCGGACGATAGACGACAGGCTGAGGGTAGTTGGGGCGTTGACTACCTGTCGGCATAGGGGGTTGGTAGGGGTTCTGATTTGGTATTCCTGCCATAATGATAAGGCCTCCGCAAGTGTTCTTAATATACTTATGGCCCTGATCCCGATCATTCTTGCTAAAAAAGAAGCGGGGTTAACCAAAAAATCGATATTAGTTTATTCTTTTTTAACCTCTTAAGCACTTTTACAAGGCTTTCCCTGAGGTCTAACTCTTAGTATAGCTTATGAATTGGATCAAATCATCCATTTTTGCCTGAGCTTGCTGAATATTGAGACTATTTTTGAGACAAAAGCAAAAAACTTGGGGGCTTTGGGTCCGGCGGGTGTTCAAAAGCCTTCAAAAATGTTAAGTTCTTACTATGAAGAGTTCAACAAAACATATATTTCTCATGATCTGTCTCGGTGCTAGCCTCAGTGCTTGCCAATCTCAGATTCAGCGCTTCCCTGATGCTTTGCGTCAGGGCCCTGTCAACATATTCCAGGCAAGTTCTCGTAACATGCAGGTATATCTTGGTAATTTACATTCCCATACCAGTTATTCGGACGGAATTTTGACTCCACGTGAAGCCTATCGAATGGCTGAAGGGAACGGTCTGGATTTTATGGCCGTTACTGAGCACAATCACTCGGGGGCAGGTGGGAGTGATGGGATTTCTCTAACTCCTAAGCTCTATGAGGACTTGAAAAAAGCAGCTGCGGAAGCTACAAAAACAGGCAAATTTGCAGCACTTTATGGTCAGGAGTTCTCTACCATCTCTAGTGGCAATCATATGAATGTGTTTGAAGCTAACGAAATCATTCGGGTTCCCCATGGTGACTATAAGCAATTATTTGAAAAATGGTTGCCTGCTCACAAAGAAGTTCCTTTTGTACAAATGAACCACCCAGGAGTCGAGCGTGATCTGGGATTGGTCAAAGATGATTTTTCGTCTTTTGATGCCTTTGAAGCTCTGGAAGAAGCCGCACACGCTCAGGAAGAGCCTCCCACGTCGGCTGGCTCAAAGCTCTTCAATGATTATGGTTATGATGATTATGGCCGTAATTTTAAAGCCCTGGCTCAGGCTGCGAATCCATACGTGAAAACGATTGAGATTATCAATGGGCCAGGCACTAATCCCAAGCCGATCCCCAAGGTGGAAGCGCGTCATGAGAAAGACTATTTCTTCTATCTAAATGAAGGTTTTAAATTAGCTCCGACAGCTGATCAGGACAATCACTATGCTCATTGGGGCAGCCTGTCTCCGGCACGTACCGGTATCCTGGCGACTGAACTAACCAAAGATTCAGTCTATGATGCGATTCGTCGCCAACGTGTTTTTGCCAGTGAAGACAATAATCTCTCACTCACCTTGCAGGTCAATGGGCATTGGATGGGTGAGACCATCGCTGCACCGGCTGCATTAGCAATTGAAATCACAGTGACCGATGCCGATGAGGCCCAGGCGGCTCATATGGTTCAGTTGTTTGCTGACGTGCCTGGAGGGGCCTTGCCTCAACCTGTAGCCCAACAAAATCTGGCCACGGGTCAAACGGTGCTGAAGCTAGACTTGCCAGCTCAACCCCCGGGGACTTATTTCTTTGCTAAAGTGACCCAGTTTAATACCAGTGGCACGACAGATAAAGCCTGGACGGCTCCCGTCTGGCTACAATAGTTTAAATATTAAGGTGCAAGCCGTTCCACTAGCCAGTGGGGCGGCTTTCCTATTGGCTGAGCTTGACGATAGCAAATGCGATCGTGCAAACGGCTGCTGCGCCCTTGCCAGAACTCAAAGTAAGCTGGCTCAATGCAATAGCCTCCCCAGTTTTGCGGACGCGGAATCTCCTGGTCAGTAAATTGAGCTTTGAGTTCAGCTTGCTTATCTTGTAATTGGTGGCGATTGGCGATCACCTGACTCTGAGGAGAAACATGGGCGCCGATTTGAGAGGCGCGCGGCCGAGACTGAAAATAGAGATCGGCGACCTCGCTAGGGACGTGTTTTGCGCGTCCTTCAATCCGCACCTGGCGTTCGAGTTGGGCCCAATAAAATAAGAGCGCGACGCTATCATTTGCCTCGATCTCTTGCCCTTTGCGGCTATTATAATTGCTATAAAAAACAAAGCCAGCTTCAGAGAAATCTTTCATCAAAACCGTACGTGCCGAGGGCTGTCCCTCAGGGTTGACCGTCGCCACGATCATGGCGTTGGGTTCGGGTAAGTCAGATGCTAAAGCGGTCGTAAACCAGGTTTCAAACTGCTGAAAAGGGTTGGGGCTGATTTCCGATTCGAGCAGTTCGCCCCGTCGATAATCTTCTCGCATATTGCCAAGCTGCATATGGGACTCCTTTGGGATTGATCTTTTAATTTTAGCTCGCTTCAAGCAAAGACAATAGTTCTTCGGAGCTGATTTTCATTTGTCCAAGATCAACCTGGCTTAAAATCCCATCACTTAGGGCTTGTTTGCGGGCTTGTAAGGCCAAGATCTTTTCTTCAACGGTTTTTTCGACAATCAGCTTATAAACAAAAACGGGCTTGTCCTGACCGATTCGCCAGGCCCGATCTGTGGCTTGATTTTCAACCGCTGGATTCCACCAGGGATCATAATGGATTACTGTGTCTGCTGCTGTTAGATTGAGACCCACCCCGCCGGCCTTGATGCTAATCAAAAAAATCTGAGCATCCCCTGCTTGGAAAGCGTCGATAGCTTCTTTACGCTTACGGGTTTGACCGGTCAAACGACTATATTTTACCTTGAGCGGTTGAATTGCGTTTTCGATCAGATCTAACATTTGCACAAACTGAGAAAAGATCAAAATTTTTCGGCCTTCTGGTAACATTTCACTGAGCATCTCAAGCAGGGTCTCTAGTTTGGCCGATTGTTTGATTTGTTGTGCTTGCTGCAGTTTAAGTAATTGGGGGTGACAGCAGATCTGGCGTAATTTGAGCAAGGCATCTAAAAGCATAATTTGGCTACGCTTGAGGCCTTTTTGTTTGATTTCCTGGCGCACTCGTTGATCCATGGCCAGGCGAATCGTTTCGTAGAGATCCTGTTGGGCAGCGTTCAAACGAATATAGCGCGTTATTTCTGTCTTGGCGGGCAAGTCTTTTTCGACTTCTATTTTATTGCGCCGCAGTAAAAAAGGCTTGACCCGTTGGCGCAAGCTTTCTAACAGGATCGGATTGTTTTCTTGTTCGATCGGGAGACGATAAAATAGCTGGAATTGTGCTGGACTCCCCAAAAATCCGGGCATCAAAAAATGAAACAGGGACCAGAGTTCTCCCAGATGATTCTCGAGAGGGGTACCGCTCAAGCAGAGCCGGTGTTCGGCTTTTAAGCTGCAAATGGCCTGACTGGTTTTGGCCTGCGGATTCTTGATGGCCTGGGCTTCGTCTAAAATCAGAAAGGAATATACATATTCTTCTAATGGCCCCTGATCACGGCGGATCAGGGGGTAGGTGCTTAAAATGAGATCATGGCCTGGAATCTGCTTGAAAAGGGAATGCCGATTCGGTCCATGTAGAGTCAATACCTTTAAGTCTGGCGTAAAACGCTCAATTTCGTGTTGCCAATTGGAGATCAGACTGGTCGGCATCACAATCAGAGCGGGCTGTAGTAAGCGCCCTTGCTCTTTTTCGAGCAAAAGATGGGCCAGAGTTTGGACGGTTTTTCCCAGACCCATATCGTCCGCCAAAATACCGTGAAAGTGAAACTCGCGTAAAAACTGTAGCCACTCCAGGCCGGACTGTTGATAGCTGCGCAATTCTGTTTGTAAACCTGTCGGCGGTAAGCAAGTTTCAACCCCTGTAAATCTCTGCAGTTTTTCTAGACGTTCTTTAAGGGCCTCGGCGCCCTGCCAATTGACCTGGCCCGTGAGCAAAGGCGCCATTTGCAGGCTCTGCCATTCGTTAAAAAGCAGGCTGCCATCTGGGTTCAGAGCATCTTGATTATAGAGTTCAATCAGAATGCTTAAGATGGCGACCACGCGCTCAACTGCTATGCGTATCCATTGTCCCTGTCCCAGGGGTAACAGAAGCTGTTCTTGTTGCTGGAGTTCAGCCAGGATTTGATAGGGATTATCTGCTTGTTTGAGTAAGTCTACCAATATCGGTAGAAAATTTACGCGCTGACCTTCTACTTCTATACCCAGACTTAAATCAAACCAATGGCTTTCACTGCTGGCTTGAACCTCGGAGTCCCATTCCGGGGCTTCAATAATATTCAGATCAAAGCTGGAATCAATATGCACATGCCAACCCGCTGCTTCAAGGGACTCCAGGTGTTGTTGAAACCAGCGGTCCCAATTTTGCACATGTTCACGCAAACTGATTCCCAGCGGCAAACTGAAATAGAGTTCGTTGTTATTGAGGCTTGTTCCGCTTGCTGTGACCCCTTCCAGGCTTTCGAGTAAAAAGTTCTGGACTTGTGCTTCATACGGTAAGCTGCGTTCGACCTGGTACCATTGCTGATTTTGATGAATCAAAGGCTTGGCTTCTTTTGTTTTTAGACTCAGATGCAGCCCTTGATAGTCAAAAGCCAAATGCGCCAGGTAAATCAACTTACCGGGTTTGAGAGCTTGCGTTGCCAATAACGTCAGATGGATCTCAGGAGCAGGATCCCGAACGTGTACTAAATTTTGTGTCAAACTCTCGGGCAGGGGCAGACTCGCTGCTCCCAATTGCTGGTTAATCGCCACAAAAATAGCTTGAATGCGATCTTTAGGAACGGCAGGCGCTTTGAGTAAAAATTGGATTTGTCGAGGCTTAAAAGGGCTGGTGATTTGACCGATCTGATGCTGGACTGGATCCAGATAATAATAAGTGTTTAGCTCAAACAAGAGCGCTGCAGGTGTTAATTTGGCTTCTAATTGGAAGCTTTCTTTTGTCTCTCGCCATTCAAATTCTAAGTGACGTTCAGGGCCTGATTCCAGTGCTGGCTGATCAGGGGTTTTCCAGAAACAGCGTTGGCTTTGTAATAGATTGCTTAGGGTTGCCTGGCCCGCTTTGCCTTTCAATATGAAATTTGAGAGGGTCCAGTGATTGCCGTGACTGGCTTTGATTAAACGGATACATTCTTGATCAAAGTCTGAAAAAGCATAGAGGCTTTGGCTGAGATCTGCGTGCCGTGTTTTGCCAAAGCCCCCTTTTTTGAGACGACGGGCTTTAACAACATTGATAGTCAATTCAGACGGGCGTTGAAAATCAAGCAGGTAGAGCAAGCTATTCTGGCCAGTCTCTGCGATAGGCGCTTGAGGCGCATCGCTTTGAAAGGCTGCCAACCATTGATTAACGGAGTCCGTTTGGCTGGGTTGTTGCTCAGACCTGGCGAGCAAAGTATAGATCACAGCGGCTGCATGTTTGCAGTCTGAGCCGACATAACAATCACAGTCGCTCTCGATTAAAACAATCTGGTCTTTATTATTGCTGCTTATTTCGATCTTTGTGGTGTAATAGTCAGCATAATTACCGGCAACCTGGGCTTCAAAGCCTTTGATAAAAGCGTCTTCAAAATGATCATAATATTCGGTCAAGATCTCAACCCGGCCGGCTTTATAGTAAGCCTGTCCGCGTTGTTGGGTGCCAGTATCAAATTTGCGATCGATTAGTTTTTTCGAAATCAGAAGTGTCGGTGGGTTCATGTCGGTTTGTTACTTAGACACTACTTAGCAGATTTATCGCTTAAGTTCTGAATATCGACACCCTGGTAATAATGGTGAATAATCTCGGTAGCATTTTTGCCGTCAGCAGCCATTTGGCGCGCACCATACTGTGACATGCCCAGGGCATGTCCCCAACCGCCGCCTTTGAAATTAAAGCTGCGGCGTGGACCCCGTCCTTCGGTTTCGACTTCCCAGAGCGTGCTATAGAGGCGAGCCGCAAAGCGAAACTTATTGGCGTCGACTACGGCTGAGCCCTGAGACCCTTTGATCTCTAATTTTTTAACCCGGCCCTGAGGTGTGCGTTCCAGAGGGGTTATATCTGAGATCGTGCCCAGATTGAGACCGAGTTTGCTGACGGCTTCTTGCAGATCATTTTGGCTGCGCTCTAGCGTCCAGCGGTATTTGGGGGAAGCCTGATCAAAGTCAGGGACGGGCTGAATATAAGGTAATTCAGTTCCCCAGACTTCGTTGGATGAGTCTGTATAGCCACCAGAGGTCGAGAAAAACAATGCTGTGATGGGTCGCTGACCATAGGTGATGATCTGACCGGCTGTGCTTTCGACGGCTGTATTGGTCGCCGGGTGCTCGGCAGCAACGCCATTATAAACCTGATCAGAAGTATCGTCTTTCATATCAAAGCCACTGCCGGCATGTTTGCCCCAATTTGAGACGGCATAAGTACGCGCGGCCAGAGCCTGAGCCTTGAGGCTTTCTATAGGCCAGGAAGCGGGGCTTTCTGAAGGCACCACAGCGCGTAGATAATCTTCTAGTAACACAGAGTTGACGATATTGAGGCTTTGGCTATTGGCAGCATCGGGTAAAAATTCAAGTTGGCCCCGATAAATTTTGCCGTTAACACTCAAGGTGTTGGCTTCGTTTTCGACGATCAGCCGGCCCTGAAAGCGTCCCAGACTTTGGGAGCCTTGCTTCAGTATGAAGCCATTCTCCAGAGCTTCAACTTGATAAGAACCGCTGGCATTGGCTTGAATCGATTGCTTGCCATTGGGGCCTTCTACCCACAGTTGAGCCTGTGTGACCTGAAACTGGGCTTGTTGCTGCTGGGTATCTAAACCGATGCGTAGAGGCGTGACAGCAAAGTTAGGTAACTCTGCCAGACTGGGGGAGATATGTTCTACTTTGGCTTTTTCGATACTTGTGAAAGTATTAACGGGATCCGTATTAAAAAAAGAGAGAGGCACGCTTGTGCGTTGCAGTTGATCTCGACCAAAGACAGGTAGCACCGCCGCTTGTTGAGGCCGATATTGTTGTCTAATCGGGCTTGAAGGGCGGATCAGGGGGGAGAGAGAACGAATCGCTTGCAGCATAATTTAATTTCTTTTTTCACGTAAGTTAACTTGTTATTAATCTTATAGCTTTAAATGCCTGGGAGCTTGCTTGATTTTTTCAAAAAACGAGCGCTTTTAAAAGAGTCAAAAGCAAGTCTAGAAAATAGTTGGGTTTTAATTTTTTAAACTTGCTATAATATCCAAAGCCCAGATGGAAGGTAGAGTCTAAGCTTAAATGACTATACGAAAGCCTTCTCATTTGCTCAGCACATTTAAAGAAAATAGCCTCAAAGAGCCCAGTTTTGAGTTACAGGCGAAGCTGCTGAAACCGGGTCTGATTTGTATTGAAGTCCAGGGCTCTATCCAGGCCCAGGCGCTAGCTGGGATCACTCAATTTTTAGAAGACTTGTCTCGCTCTATTGAGCCTGAAGAAGATGTTTTTGTGCTCTTGTACGATTTGAGCCAGGTCAGTGGGATCGGCTTCAAAGCATCGCGCCAATTATTAAGCTCATTATGGGTGCCGCTTGCAGATAAGTGTCTGTCGATTCAAGTGATTAGTCGATCTCAGCCTGTAACTCAGCTTTTAAGACTCTTATTTCGTATGCGCCAATCGACGATCGTTGTTCAATTTCATGCCAATTTTGAGGCGGCTTTAGCAGCTTCTGAGCAGTATTTACTTAGCTATTCTATTCATCAAACGGGAAACCTGACTCTATTGCCACAGGGCTATTTATATCAGGCATTGAGCGAGTTTGATGACCTCGACCAGGAAGGCAATAGCCATGCTTTTTATCTGCTAAATGCAAAGATTGTCTTATTACAAGTGGAAGGAATGACTTACCCAGCTAATATGCTGAAGATCTTGCAGTCACAGCAAAAAATTGCCGACCTGATGGAAGCCAAAGGAGAGCAAGAACGCTTTATTATCGTTGACATTAGCCGCATTACAAGCATTGATTATCGATCTCGTCTTTCACTGGGGGTTATCAAGACCTTTTTTAAAGTGCACTCGACTCCTTATCAAGTTTCTTACCTGATAGTTCCTGCGAGCTTACGTGGTATAGCAAATATGATCAAGTACATAACACCGGTCTTAAAACACCGGGTTCAAGCGGCAAGCTCAATCACTGCAGCAATCCAGGCGATTGATTCTTACGCGCAGCCAAACAAGCCCCAGAAATCCAGCAGAACGCGTCGTGGCTTACGCCAACAGATTGAAGTCCAGAACCAGGAAATCAAAGCACTTCGGCAAGAGAAAGACGAACTACAAAATATTTTCTCGCAGGGACTGACCCGTTTGCTTCTTGAACCAGAAAAGCTCTACGAACTAGATGCTTCTTCCTCATCTCCCACGCTTTCTCATCAAGAAGCGCTTGACCTGATAAATTATGTTCAATTAGATATGCAGCAAATTTTAAATGATCTCAAAGCCCAGATTTCGGTTCGCGAACAGGCTGAGCAGGAAGCGCAAGCTGCCAATCAGATCAAGAGTCAGTTTTTAGCCAATATGAGTCACGAGATTCGTACACCTATGAATGCGATTTTGGGGTTTACCAAGCTCATTTTGGCTCGTCATTCACAAGATCTGTCTGAAACCGTATTGCACTATGTCGAGCGGGTGCACGAAAATGTTTTGGGTCTGTTGGGGATCATTAATGATGTGCTGGATCTCTCTCGGATTGAAAGCAATCAACTGCAATTGAATTTAGAATTACTCGCGCTTCGGCCCTTCTTAGAGCAAGTTATGGGTCAATTTGAAGCTCAGGCCAGAGAGAAGCAACTGAGTTTAATACTTGAGCTTCCTAAGGTAGACGTATCATTGACTACGGACATTCAGAAACTGAGGCAAATTCTGACCAATTTGCTCGGCAATGCGCTCAAATTTACATCTGCAAATGGGAATGTCTATTTGCGACTTGAGATTAAAGATCATTTACCGGTAGCGATTCAAGTTCAGGATACAGGGATTGGGATTCCTCCAGAAAAACAAGCCGCCATTTTCGAGCGCTTTACCCAATTGGAGCATCCTCAGCAAAAAATGGTGAGCGGAACAGGCTTAGGCTTGCCTATCTCAAAGGCTCTAAGCGAAAATTTGGGCTATCGCATTAGCTTGCAAAGCAAGCCCGGTGAGGGCTCGGTCTTTACGCTTGTGCTTAGTCAGCAGATGCTAGAAACAGACGAGGTCTCACTCCCAGGTTTGTGAGACGCTTTAACCAGCCAGCAATTGTTTGACTGCAGGGGTATATTCTCCTGGGGCAATGGCAAATTTGCGCAGGGTATTGCCATTGCGATCGCAAGCATAGAGAAAATAGTCGACGGTCTTATTGGGACTGCCGTTGGAGCCATCGGCTGAGTTGAAGCGAGTGGTTGCTAAGCCTGAATTATCCAGGCCGACATAGAGTACCAGGCCTTTGGCTTTAGCACTCTCAGGGCAGGCTCCCATCAGGCTATTGGGAGCATCATTGGCATCGCCCTCATCATTGGTCCACCAGGCGCCATTTCCTGTTGAGCCGGCTTTGCCTTTGAGGTTTTCTCTAAAGGGGTTTGCAAAAAGTTTATAGGCATCCAGGTTTTCTATTTCATTGGCATTATTGGGGTAAACCTGATTGTCGACATAATACATTTCAATAGTGGTTTGCAAGGTATGTGCATTGGATTTAAGTGAAGCCATACGTGAGCGTTCTGCCGCTTGTACAAAGTTTGGCACCGCGATCGCAACCAGAATTCCGATCACGATTATCACGACCATCAGTTCAATCAAGGTAAAACCGTGTTGTTTTTTTTTAGACATATGCCAGACCTCTTCGCTTGCTTGATATTTTGATTATTCCCTTGCTTTACAATTCTTAAACATAAATTATGAATTTTTATTAAGATGTGTTAATTAATTATCGAAAGGCAAAGATTGTTTTTTTGCACAGCTTCTGGTTACACTGAAATTATGGACAATGACTGGCAAGCGGGGCCTAATCTGAATAAACTCAAGCGAGAGAAACGACTGGTCGTTAGTCTGGCGGGTGAGGAAGTGCTGTTATTGTGGAGCAATGAAGCCGTGCTGGCGATTGACAATAACTGCCCTCATCAGGGCTTTCCGCTTGAACGCGGCAGCCTGGATCCAGTCAATCAAGTTTTGACTTGCCCTTTTCATCATTGGCGCTTTGATCTACAAACGGGCAAATGTCTGCATGCTCAGGTTGCCGTGACCACATTTGAAGTCAAAATCGATGATCATCAGCTCTGGCTGCGAAGGCAAGCTTGAGTGCATGTTAAAATAGTGAAAACGCATAAAGTAGGACACGATGGGATTTTTTGATTTTCTGTTTGGCAAACCCAAAACCTATCAACAGACGGCTCTGGGTTCAGGCAACCGGGGTTTAAGCACCACATCAACTCGCCGTCCCGAAGCTTCTATCTTGAATGTTCAGGTAGGGGGCGTGATCACTTATAACGCCACTGACTTTGTGGTGCGCAATCGCTATGTCTATGAAAACCATGGTTTTGAATGGTATTCTTTTCATTTAGTTGATACCATCTCAGGTCAAAAACTGTGGATCGATGCCGAAGATGATGATGAATTAGAAATTTCTTTATCCCAGCCGGTCAAGATAGATCTCTCGCTGCCGATGCAAACCAAGCTGTTTCATAATGGCAGTTCCTTTTATCAGGATGAGCATGGCTATGCTAAGGTTCTGATTGAAAGCGAAGATTCTGAACCCCATTATGCTGAGGTTGAATTCTGGGACTATTCTGATGATGAAGATCAGCAGTTTTTAGGCGTTGAGCGTTGGGGGAACGAATTGGAAATCAGTCTGGGTCATTATATCGAACCTTTCGAGCTCAGCATTCTATCGACAGGAGGTGACTATGCCTAGAATCGTTTATTTGGGCTTGTTTATTGTGGTCGCCGCGATCCCGTTTCTATTTTTTGGTGGTTTGTCATCGGGCTCAACCAGCGATGATGGCGTCTATCGTAGCGGGTATCGGAGCGGGTATTATAATCGTGGGCCCAGTTTTATGTTTATGCATTTTGGTGGTGGTGGCGGTTATCGTCGCTCGAGAGGTCGCTCGACAGGCCGCGGATTTAGTTCCGGTGGCTTTCAGGGTGGTGGTTTTCGGTCCGGAAAATAGTTAGACATCAATGGAGGATTTATGGAAGCACTAAGATCACTACAACCAGGAATAATACTGGTTTCGTTTATTTATGCAGCATTGGGAATGGTTTTTCTGATGATTGCTTACAAGGTATTTGATATTGTCAATGCCCTGGAGTTTACCAAAGAGCTTGAAAAAAATAATCAGGCCCTGGGTACGGTTATCGGGGGATTCTTTATCGCTATTGCAATTATTATTGCTGCCGCCATTCATGGTTAAACAGTCGCTTCTCTCAGCTTCAGTATTGGCAACTCTTTTGCTTGCATCACCGGCTCAGGCCGATGATGCGACTCGGGCTTTTACAGATATCAATTCTGTACCGTTGCCTGCAGTGGGCCTGGTTGACGACTCCTCGGCACTCCCACTTAACCCCGGTGCTGCGGGTGCGCGTGATCTCTTTGACGTTTATTTATCTAAGTCAATCGATCCCACAGGGCGCGGCCATTTTTCTGGATTTGTGGGTTTTCCCAATTTATCATTGGGCTTTCAACAGTTTCAATCGGGTACTTTGGGTGACTTGCGTAAATTTTCGGCTGCTTATACTTATCCCTTCTCAGAAATTATCTCTTTTGGGGTGAGTTATCACCTGACTCAGCAGGTGAATATTGCTAATTCCAGTGTCAATTCTCTTGATGCAGGGCTTTTAATTCGCCCCGCTCGCTTCTTGTCATTTGGTTTGGTAGCCCGTAACCTGAATACGCCTTTTGTGGGCAGCCAACAAATTCGCCGCGCCTATGTTGCCGGTGTGGGAGTGCGGCCTTTTGGTGAGCGCCTGACATTGACTGCTGATGCCCAATGGGACGAAGGCGATTCTGTACAAGGAATTAGCGCTTTGTTTGGTTTTGAAACAGAGCCTATTGATGGGGTTTTATTGCGTGGAGGAGTCGATCTCAAAGGTCAGTTTACTCTCGGTGCCGGCATCCAATTTGAAAGCTTAAATGCTGGCTATTACCATTCTTTTAATCAGGCTAAAAATGTAGATGGTGCGCACTTACAGGTCACCAATGCGATTTTTGAAAATGCAATTAGCCAAATTGGGGATCATTTCGCATATATCGATATGAGCCGAGGCGTGGTGCCAGATAGTGGCCAGCCGGCTCCCCGAATTCTATCTCAGGGCTCGCCTTTAACCTATTGGCAATTGCTGCAACAGCTCAAATTGGCCCGTGAACTTCCCCGTTATAAAGGCGTGGTTTTGGATGTTGGCGGCCTGGGGCTGGGCCTTGGCATGATCGAAGAGATTCGCTCAGCTATTCAAGAGGTGCGTGAGTCAGGCAAACAAGTGATTGTCTATTTGAACGATGCAGGCATGGCTGAGTATTATTTGGCAACAGCAGCTGATCAAGTGGTCTTACATCCTCTGGGTGGTTTGCGTCTGACTGGGTTTTCTTATGTCTTACCTTATTATCGTGAACTGTTAGATACCCTTGGGGTTGGTGTCGATTTTATTAAAGTCGGCAAATATAAAACGGGTATGGAGTCCTATACCCGTAGCGAAGCTTCTGAAGGAACCGAAGAAGAGTATCGCTCATTGCAAACTAACAATTTTGAGCGTTTCAAAAAAACACTGATGCAGCGCCGTCAGATACAAGCGGATGTCGTCAAACGTATTTTTGATAAAACTATGTTTACGGCTGTCGAAGCTAAAGAACTCGGACTGATAGATCGGGTCGCTTATCGCGATCAGGTTGCAGATATTGCTGCGGATTTAATTCACAAACCGAGTGTGTCCGTAGAAGGACTTGAGCGCTTGCGCATGCATAAAGAGTCCTGGGAAGCCCGTGATAAAATTGCCGTGGTCTATGTCTCAGGCAGTATTACCGAAGGATCTTCCGGGCGCGACTTTTTGTTTGGTGACAGTTCTTCTGGCAGCCAAACCATTGTCGAACAAATTTACAAAGCCCGTGCCAACCCCCAGATTAAAGCATTGGTTTTGCGGGTCAACAGTCCTGGCGGCTCGGCTTTGGCCTCTGACGAGATTTATCGTGCCCTGGTACGTTATAAAGAAGTCACCAAAAATCCGGTGATTGTCTCGATGGCCGATGTGGCCGCTTCGGGCGGCTATTGGATCGCTTTGGCTGGTGATCAGATCATTGCCAACCCAAGTACGATCACTGGCAGCATCGGGATCTATGCCGGTAAGGTGGAATTTGCGCGCCTGTTTGATATGCTGGGCGTCAAGCATACGGTGATCAAAACCAATGATAAAGCCGATCAAAATAGCATGCATCGGGGCTATACGCCTGATGAAATTCAGGTGATTCAAAATAATTTGAAAGATTTTTACCGCATATTTTTGGAGCGGGTCTCGAATAATCGCAAGCTAGATATCCGTCAGGTCGAAGAAGTTGCGCAGGGCCGTGTTTATACCGGTGAGCAGGCTTTGGAGATCAAATTGGTTGATAAACTGGGCAATTTGCAAGACGCCATTGATGCAGCCCGTGCCAAAGCAGATATTCGCACCGATGAGGTTGAAATCGTACATTTACCGGTTTTTAACTCGATTTTTGGCAGTCTTGACGGCCTTCAGGCACTGTCTCAGCAGTCAAAACAGGGGGTCGTGGGCTCTGTTGAAGCTTCTATCAAGAGGTACTTCCCTCATGAGCAGGCTGTGATGGCGATTATGGACCCTAAACTGAGCCGGTTTGACGGCGGCGGATTTGCGAAATAATACGCTGACTCGCCCCAGGCGGACCAAAGCGCTCTTTTGCGACTTGCTGGGCTACCTGGCGGTAGAGAGGATTATGCAAGACTTCTTGTATTTGCCAGCTGATAAGCTCTGGGCAGGGCGGACCCAAATAAGTTAAGCCGCGTCCCAGCAGCCGCTGCTGAGCTTCGGCAAAAGCAGCCGTGTATTGCTGACCCGTTGTGCTATGAAAAGAAACCACGGGGATACCGGCTGCCACGGCTTGCTCATTGGCTGTGCCGGCCAGACCCAGCACCGCATCGGCCCTGCTTAGGATCTGTCTAAAGTCACTGGCTGTCCTAAAGACAAACTGCAGCCTCTGAGTGTGATTGCTATTTATAACTAGCCTGCTTGTTCGCAAAATGGATTCAAACTGCTTTTGCTCTAAGGAGGGGGCTAAGACCACTTCAATATTCAAAGTATCCCGATTCAGGGGGCTGATTTGATGTAACATCAGCTCAAAATTGCTCAGGGCATCCTGATGCGATCCGGGCAAGAGAACGAGTGTTTTAGCTGTTGTGGTGTGAGCTGAGCTGAGTTGATCATTATCAAAGGCATCGACCATTGGATTGCCACAAAAGCGAGCTCTAACGCCACGGGCTTGTAAATTAGCTGCTGTTAAGGCATCCCGGCAAAAGGTCAAGGTTTGTTTGTGTCTGAGCCAGGCGATCTGGATCGGATCAAAGCAGCTTTTACCAGGCGAGCGCTCAGCAATATAATAATCACTCAGGGCACAGGCTACAAAAGCCTGTTGCGCTTGCAAGCGACTGGCTGCGATTAGAGACACAATGTCGCCGACGGCAATGACCTGATCATAGCGCTGACGGTTTTGGCTAAGGTCTTGCCAGATGGCTTGCAAGTGTCGGCCTAAGCCGCCCCGAAAGTCTTGCCACAAGAGTTTGGGGTGCAAATAAGCAAAGCCCTGAGAGGGTGGCGTAAAGTGGACTGGGCGCAAGGAGATCTGAGCGGCCTGGTAAAAGTGCCCTGCTCCCACCAGCGCCAGTGCTTCGAGTTCCAGTTCGGGGTCTTGCTGTTGCCAGGCTTGGGCCAGGCTAACACCAATCCGATCTTCGCCGCTGCCATTGGAAATAATCAGACCTCGCATGGCTTACGGTGAAACCTGTGGGTGAGTTGTTTATACTCAGGGCTCCAGTTTCCAGCTGCTGTTTTTAAGACCAGGGTTTGGCTCTGGCAGGTTTGAGTGATTTCTGAGTCGACGGATAAGTTGAATTCAAGTAAATGGCGTCGCACCGGGTGCTGCAATGAATGACGAATTTGGCAGTGACGATGCAGCACAAAGCCCTGCTGAACTGCCAGCGCTAAAAAGGGTTCTATTGTTGGTAAAACCAAAGTGAGAAGACCGGTTGGAGCTAATAAGCGCAGGGCATGGCTGATCAGATCCGCGTAGCTTAACTTGCTATCGTGGCGAGCCTGACGGCGACTCAGGTCACTGGATTGCTGTCCGTTTTGAAAATAGGGAGGGTTACAAATGATCTGCTGGTAGAGATAATTCGGCTGCCAGTTTTGCAGGGATTGGTGATGCACTGTTATGCGTTCAGCCCAGGGAGAAGCGGTGATGTTTTCACGGGCCTGCTGGACGGCTGCTAGATCAATTTCAAGTGCATCAATCTGACAAGGGCTGTTTTCTTGAGCAAACATCAAACTCAGCACACCGGTACCACTTCCAATATCGAGTACATGAAGTGCTGACGGGTGCCGGGCCCAGGCGCCTAGCACCATGGCATCTGTGCCCAGTTTCATGGCGCAGCGATCTTGCTGTAGCGAAAACTGCTGAAACTGAAAACAGGTGGCTGTCATTTGATTTTGAAGGCTTCAGTCGCTTCGATTAAGGCAGCGAGCGTACCTGGTTCGGAGCCGGAGTGGCCAGCATCAGGCACCATGACCAATTGGGCTTGTGGCCAGGCCTGATGCAGAGACCAGGCGTTTTCGGCAGCGCAGACAATATCGTAGCGGCCGTGCACAATCTTACCGGGTATTTTGTGTAAGTGATGGGCTTGCTCTAACAAATAATTATGGGTTTTGAAAAAGCAATTGTGGACAAAATAGTGGCACTCAATGCGTGCAAAAGCCACGGCGAAATCCGGGTTCTCGAAGGCTTCAATAATGGCTGCGTCGGGGATCAGTTTAGAAATAGCGGCTTCCCAGATACTCCATATTTGTGCCGCCGGGACTCTGATCCCTTCGTGTTCGGAGGTCAGACGTTGATAATAAGCTTCAATTAGATTGTGTTGTTCAGCAGGAGGGATATGCTCTCGGAAAACCTGATGGGCTTCTGGAAATATATTGGAAGCCCCTTCCTGGTATAACCAGTGAATATCGCGAGGGCGCCCCAAAAATATGCCTCTTAAAATCAGTGAGCTCACACGTTCAGAGTGTGAGATGGCATAAGCCAGAGCCAGAGTGGTTCCCCAGCTGCCACCAAAAACTTGCCATTGCGAAACCTGGCAGTGCTCTCGCAAGAACTCCATGTCATCAACGAGATCCCAGGTGGTGTTTTCGCTGAGCTCAGCATAAGGTAGGCTTTGACCTGCACCGCGCTGATCCAATGAAATTATACGATAATGATCCGGATCAAAATAGCGGCGCTGCTTGGGGTTAATACCGCCACCAGGGCCACCATGAACGACGATCACAGCTTGTCCTTCTGGGTTGCCGGCTTCTTCATAATAGAGACGATGGCACTCGGTGACCTGTAGGAAACCTGTTTTAAAAGGTTCTATCTCAGGGAAAAAGCTCAGGCGACTGTTGTCTTGAATGGTTTGCATTTTATTGTACCCGTTTTTATTAGAACCCTAACATGATCGATGACACGGCGGCAAAGCTTTGAGCGGGCTCTTAAACTGGAAATTTATAATCTCAAACACTGTGTATAATACAGCACATGCTCAAAAAAAAGAGAGCCAAGTTGAACTGCCTTTGTGAGTGGTAACGGTACCTGAGCGTAAAAATAAATCAGTGAAGAGTGGCTGCATATATAGATGAGTCTGGATTTAATCCAACGTTTCCCGACCCTGGTTTACCAGAGTGATTCCTTTAATTTGGAAATTAAGCTGAAAGAGCCCGGTTTAATCTTTTTTCAGATCAAAGGACAATTGAATTTAAAGTCTGCGCAAACAATCGTCGAGCATCTCCAGGATTTTCAGAAAATCATAGCTGCCCAAGAGCAGATGGCTTTTCTGATTATTCAAATTAAGATATCGGCTAAGTACAATATTCCAGCGCGCGCCTATCTTTTACGACATTTGCGTTGGAAGTCGACGGGACGTATTTATGGTGTGTATTGTATTAGCCAATTGGTTTTTGTTCGGCGTGTTTTAAAACTCATTGCTCAATTTAACCCCCAAACTTTGTTTCACATTTTTGAGAGTCTAGAGCAGGCTCAGGCTGCTGTGGAAGCGAAAAAAACCGAATTGGCTGAAGACGCTCTGGGGCAATTGCAGCAGGTCTGGAATGAGCGAAAATCGTATCGTTTTATGCAAAATCGTCCACGCTGTGAGATTCGTTTCTACCAGCCTTATGCGCATTTTACCTATGTGCGTCTGGTCGGACATATAGGCTTACCTGCTTTAGATGCTGTTTTACCGACTTTCAAAGTGATTTTGGATCAATTGGCTGAGCAGCAAAATGGGACCCTGGTATTGGATATTCGCCAGATTCAGGGCTTTGACCCAAAAGTGTTATTTATACCGGGGATCAGGCAAGAGACAAAAGCAGTTAATAAGGTCTTGAGCCATTTTGTTGCCAGCGATTCACAAGTTCGTATGATTCGGCTATTGCGCTTTATTCGACCGTCACGCTATAAACACGCTCTGGTGTTTTCTAGCCCACAGGAAGTTTTTCGTAAGCTTTTCAATGAGCGAACTGCTCTGCCTGGCTCTGATTTGTCGCCACTTGTGGCCGAGACTACGGCTACCGAAATAGAAAAAACGCCTGATTTGGCCGCGCTTTTGCTAGAGCAGCAAGCAGTAATTGAAGAGCAACAGGTCAGTTATTTAGAGCAAACGGAAAACTTAAAGCAAGTTTTGCTTCGAGTACTAAATCATGAAGGGGATCAGGCCTTGGAAATTCAATTGCCTGAGCACAATTCCCCCCTGAATGAAATCTTTGAATTGGTTGAAATGCTACATACTGATCAGTTTCAAATGATCAATGATTTGCAGTACCAGATCGAGAAACGTTCTGAAGCTCAGCAGGAAGCACTGAAAGCCAGTCAGATTAAAAGCCAATTTCTAGCCACTGTCTCTCACGAACTGCGGACCCCATTGAATGCTATTTTGGGATTTACACATGTTTTGAAGCGTGCACAAGAAAATTTTTCTGACGATCAGCAGCTTTATCTGGAACGGATTGCGTCCAATAGTGCGCATTTGTTACAGGTCGTGAATCAATTGCTCGATCTTGCAAGGATTGAATCTCAAAAGCTGGCATTGGTCCCCGAAAAACTGAACTTGAGAGCATTGGTGCAAGCTGTGCTTGAGCAAACCGAAGTGCTGGTTCAAAATAAAAGCCTGGAGATTGAACTAGAGATTGCAAATACACTTTACTTGAATACGGATGCCCAGTCTTTTAAGCAGATTCTCTTAAATATTTTGCATAATGCGATCAAGTATACGCCCAGAGGAATCATTTACCTGAGAGCCATCAGTCAAGCTAATCAGCAATGGATCTTGCAAATTCAGGACACCGGAACGGGTATTTCAGCAGATATGCAAGGGAGTGTCTTTGAGGCCTTTACCAGCTCGGATACTCAGAATGACGGAGTTGGGCTGGGTTTAGCTATTTCACATTCTCTCTGTCAATTATTGGGCTATAAGTTGAGCTTGTCTGAATCCAATCCTCAGGGAACGACATTTGAGATCGAGTTGGGTGTTCTTGATATAGATTCTCTTTAATTCAAAGTACTTCTCTGATTCAAAAGCTTTAAAATTCCCAGAAAAAAACCGGAACATTTGTTCCGGTGATTGCGTAGAGTTAGAGTTTAGAAGTGAATTTTAGATTTCGAAATCTTTGGCTGTTAAATTACCGTTCACAGTCAGTTCAGCAATTTTTAAAGAGTAAACCAATTCCTGACCTTCATACATTTCGTGCATCCGAATGAAGTTTGTTTCCATATCGATACCCAGTAATTCGCGAGTGATTTTTTGGTCCAATGTGTTGGCGCTGCTGTATTCCAGAATGGCAATGGGGCGGCCACCAATAGTGGTTTTACCCAGAACCTTGGGTTGTTGAGCTGACATCACCAAACGTTGAACCAGAGCGCGAGTATCAACTTGGTCCAGGCGATAGCCACGGCGTGATTTGATACGCTCATCATCCAGAGTTGATGATACTTTTAAGAAACTAGCAACACCACCGGCCCGGCCAGTGACTTGATCAGAACCATTGGTATAGACGATTTTGGCGCCTTTAAAGAGACTATTCGTATGGCTCAGGATTTCAAGCTTGTTTGAGCCTGGGTTTTGGTATTTGATAGCCAGCTTTAAACTGGTGGTTCCTTTTTCATTCTTTTCGTAAATATCAGCAACGGCTGAGAAATTTTGCAGTTGGCTGAATGTTTGGCGCGCTTTTTGTAGGAGTTGTTGAGCAATTGATGTCGCGGTTTGTGGTGCTGCAGCGGCACGAGGGGCCGTCGGTTGAGCGGTTGTGCGGGTTGCTGTTTGAGCCGTGGTGCGTGTAGCCGTTGGTTGAGCTGTGCGCTGAGCGCTTATTGCTTGTTGTTGATTATAAACGGGTTGTTGTTGACCATAAGCAGCTTGTTGTTGACCGTAAGCCGGGCTCAGGGCTTGAGGTTGTTGAGCGAAAGCTTGTTGGGGGGTTTGGTAAGCATAAGCGCTTTGGGCATAAGGGTTTTGAGAGTAGGCGCCAGGCTGTTGCTGATAACCAGCGGGGTAAGCAGAGCCAGCCAGTTGAGTTTGGCCGCCACAAGCAGTTAAGCTGGCAACCGAAGCTAGAATCAAAGCGGAATTAATAATCTTTTTCATGGGACTCTCCTACGCAATCTGTATATTTTAATTATGGGAAGTATTGAGCTAAACTTTCTGAAGGTTAGGATAGGCTTTGGTTAACATTAAATTAATGCTTTTTTCAGAGTGAATTTGCTGCTGTTATAAGGCTTATTCAGCTGGGTTTTCATAAGCCTGGCCTGCTGCTATTGCAGCTAAGAAAGGTATAATTGCTCAAGATTCAATAAGGAGCACTTCTTTTATGCCTGACTTGCCAGACCTTTCCCAAACCCCTGATTTATGGATTCAACAAACCCTGCAACTGGATTCAGACTGGGTCAAAGAGCGAATCGAGAGCTTTCTGCGCGAAGATATGCCCGAAGGGGATGCCACCACTTTGAGTACTGTCTCTGATCAAACTCAAACGACCGCTGAAGTCCTTGCCAATCAAGAGCTTGTTTTTGCGGGTCAGCAAGTCTTGCCAGCAATCTGGTCAGATCAAGTCAGCGTTGAAATGCTGATTGCTGATGGGCAAGTTGTGCCCGCCGGAACGGTGCTGGCTCGCTTAAGCGGTTCCGCTCAGGAGCTATTGGCCCGTGAACGGGTCATGCTTAATTTAATTCAGCGCCTGTGCGGTATTGCTAGTTTGACACGCTCTTATCTGAGCCTGGATCTGCCGCCGGGCTTTAAATTATTAGACACCCGTAAAACCACACCGGGTCTGCGGCTATTTGAGAAATACGCAGTAGCTGTCGGTGGCGGCTATAATCATCGCCTCGATCTCTCGAGTGTAATCATGATCAAAGACAACCATCTGGTGGCTGCTGGTGGGGTGGCGGCTGCCTTAGCCCAGGTACGGCAGAGCAATTCCAAAGGATTGTTCGTGGAGCTGGAAGTAGACAATCTGGAGCAATTACAGGCCGCTCTTGATCTGGGAGGCATGCATGGCTTTTTATTAGATAATATGTCGCCAGCCACGATCAAAGAAGCTGTTGCGCTGGTTCGAGCCCATCCCAATGGCGGTATGAAGCTCTTTTTAGAGGCCTCTGGTGGGATTACCCGTGAGCGCTTACATGATTATGCCTGGACTGGCGTCAATGGCATCTCTGTCGGCGCTCTGACCACTCAGGCCCAGAATGTGGATATCAAGCTGGAGTTTGTGGATTGATGCAAATTCTGAATCTGATTAATGGGAAGCTGCAACCCGCTCACAAGGGAGCCTGGCTTGAGAATATCGAACCCGCCACAGGCCTGGTTTACTCTCAAATCCCTGACTCGGATGCCAGTGATATTGATCAAGCAGTGCTAGCTGCCCAGGCGGCTTTTGTCGGCTGGGCAGAGACAGACCCAGAGACTCGCAGTGCCTGCTTAGAGCGTCTGGCTGACTTGATTGATCGTGATGCTGAGGCCCTGGCGGCTGACGAAAGTCGAGACAATGGCAAGCCTCTGAGCCTGGCGCGCGAGATAGATATTCCGCGAGCCGCTTTAAATTTTCGCTTTTTTGCCTCAGCTATTCAGCATTTTTCTTCTGAAAGTCATGCCCGTCCAGGATATCTCAATTACACTTTACGTGAGCCTTTGGGGGTTGGCGCGTGTATTTCTCCCTGGAATTTGCCTTTATACTTATTGACCTGGAAAATTGCACCGGCCTTGGCGGCCGGCAATACGGTTGTTGCCAAAGCTTCTGAAGTGACGCCACTGACAGCATATCGCTTATCTGAACTGGCGATCGAAGCCGGTCTGCCAGCAGGTGTGCTCAATATTGTGCATGGCAGTGGCGCTCAGGCTGGAGATGCTCTGACACGTCATCCGCTAGTCAAAGCGGTCTCTTTTACCGGTAGTACACGTACAGGGGCCGAGATTCAGCGGGTTACCGCTGGCCAGTTTAAAAAACTGTCTCTCGAAATGGGAGGTAAAAATGCAGCCCTGATTTTTGCCGATTGTGATTATTCAGACATGCTTGAGACTGTATTGCGTTCCAGCTTTGCCAATCAGGGGCAGATTTGTCTCTGCACCTCTCGCCTATTGGTTGAACGCTCAATCTATGAGCGTTTTTGTCAGGATTTTGTGGCCCGTGTGCGCGAGCTAAAAGTAGGCGACCCGCACTTGCCTGAGACCCAACAAGGGGCAGTGGTTTCTGCTCAGCACCAGCAAAAAATCTTAAGCTGTATACAAACCGCCCGTCAGGAAGGGGCTGAAATTCTGTGTGGTGGGCAGGCGATTCAGGTTCCGGGGCGTTGTGAGCAAGGCTATTTTGTGGGGCCTACCGTCGTCAGCGGGCCTGGGCCACAGTCTCAAACCAATCAAGCTGAGATCTTTGGGCCTGTAGTTAGTATCCAGCCTTTTGATCTGGATAGCGAAGCTCTGGACCTGGCCAATGCTACCAATTATGGCCTGGCTGCTTCGCTCTGGACGAATGACCAGCGTCGGGTCCAGGCTTTTAGCCGCTCACTGGCTGCAGGTATTGTCTGGGTCAACTGCTGGATGGTGCGTGATTTGCGCACGCCTTTTGGTGGAGTTAAAGACTCAGGTCTGGGGCGTGAAGGCGGCTGGGAAGCCCTGCGTTTTTGGACTCAGTCCAAAAACGTGTGTATTGCTGACTAAGCAAACGATGACTCTGCAATAGCCCCTGCCAGAGCAAGCGATCGCCTGCCAAAGGCTGTGGGCGAGCCGGCTGGGCCTGGAAGACCGAGAGCCAGTCCTGTGGGTTGCCTAATTGATGCATACCATCCAGAGAAAATAACTGAGCACTTTCAATCCCGGCAGCTCGGGCGGCGGCCAGATCCTGGCGCAAGGCATCCGGGTTCTGGAATCCTCCCTCGCTGACCTTGCCAATTGAGCCCACCACACCCAATGCGGCACAAATAGGGGTTGTAGGCAAGACCTGTTTGGCCAGCTCAAAATAGCGGTAAACCAGTTCAGCTGATATTGCAAACGGTAGCAGATCCTGGAAAGAAGAACGGTAGACCATTAGCGAGACTTGATCCCATTCTACCGGGGTGACAGGCACTTGTAAAAACTCCTGGAAGGCCGTATGACCGGCAGCCAGATCGTGTACGATCATCGGGTATGTCACCACCTGAGCACGTAAGCCCAGTTGATGCAGGTCTTTGACCAATCGCTGAAAATGGGCTGCGCCTTCCCAGAACTGCTGATGGTTCTCAGGGCTTAGCCAACGTTGATATTCACATTTGAGGCCCCTAAATAACTGCGTCTTTAAAAGCCGGCTCATCATTAATGGGGTCTCCATGTCGACAATGATCTCGTGCACACTGAGCTTTTGCGAACTTAGCCAATCGATAAAATAGGCCACGCCGTTACAAAAAAGCTTGGCATTCGTGGCATTGGGCCAATAGCCCTGTTGGTCAGATAGCAAAAGCCAGGCCCCGACGGGGACCCCTTCGGCCTCTGCTGTTTGCAATAATTTTTTGAGATCACTCGAAAAAGCATCGGCCAGTGAGATCGCCAGATTGAGCTGTAGGCCAGCGTGTGAGAGTCGCTTGAGATCGGCTTGCACCCAGCGATAAGGCATAAACTCGGCCCAGACGGCGTGGCTCACAGGAGGGGCTTCAGGGGCAATGGCGAGTTCATTCCCCGGCTATGTGGCTGTTGTTGTAGCGGTGTTTGCTCCAGAATATAATCAGCAAAGGCAAAAGCACAGGTAAATGCGGGGGAAACCGCGTTTAAGACATGGGTACTGCTTTGATCCCCTTCAATCACAAAGTCTTTGACCAGCTCCATGCGACGGGTATCCAGTAGTTGAGCACGAATGCCAGGGCGCAGAAATTTTCCAAATTCAGTTGTATGCTCTGTCTGAGTCAGGTGAGCAGCCTGGCGTGCAAACTCAGGACGCCAGTATTTACGGATTTCACTTAGAGCCAGTTCTCTAAAGCCAAAGCGATTGCTGGCAAAGAGCTGTCCTTCATACCAAAGAACTTCTAAGAGCTCTGCCAGTTTGAAGCGACTGAGCCCCCCATAGTTTTCTCGCCAGAGGGCAGGGATTGCTGTGGGGCCGATTTTGAGCTGTTGATGCACAGTGCGGGTGTAATGTACGCCCAAAAAAGGCTGCCGTGGATCGGGCACGGGGTAAAGGTGATGACTTAAGAGTTGGGGGTCGCCTTCAAAACTGAGGTAGAGCCCTTTAAAAGGCAGGAGAGTATAAGTCTTGCCAAAGCCATAGTCCTGAGCGATTTTATCAGCATAGAGCCCGGCGCAATTGATTACATGCCCGGCCTCAAAGCAACCTCGGTTGCTGAAGACCTGACTGCGCCGTTGACGTAAATAACGGGTTTCAAAATAAAAGTGTACACCCAGAGTTTGCAGGCGCTGCTTTAAGAACTGACAAATTTCAAGTGGATCAACGCTGGCTGTGCTAGGGGAATAGAGGGCTGCCTGGCAAGTCGCTGCTTCGGGCTCAAGTTCTCTGACTTGATCTTCTGTCAGCAATTGCAAAGGGATCCCGTTTTTAAGGCCTTGCTGATAGAGTCGGTGTAGTGCCGGTAATTCAGCCTCATTTTTGGTGAGCACTAATTTGCCGCAAGGATTGAGTTTTAGGCCATGCTCCAGGCAAAAGGCCTGCATGGCCAGATTACCCTGACGGCAAAGGCGAGCTTTGAGACTATTGCTTGAATAATAAAATCCAGCATGCAATACGCCTGAGTTGCGTCCGGAAGCATGCTGGGCAACATCAGATTCTTTTTCAATCAGGCTAATCTTAAGATCAGGCCAGCGGGTTTTGGCTTTGAAAGCCAAAGCCAAACCCGTAATGCCTGCGCCAATGATCAAAAGATCAGGAAAGTGACTCATCAGGTTTTTAAAATAGCTTAAAAGCGGCCTGGACGGCTTCTGGCCCAGTTCACTTCGACGGCGCGATCAGAGCCTGAAGGCAATACGGAGATCGGTTGAAAGCCGACACTGCCCAGATTGCCCGGGTTACTGGGGATAGAAACCGTGCGCAACTCGTCGCCTTGCTGACGCACATAGGTGATCCAGCGACCATCAATCGAGAATGAGGGGGATTTCTCAACGGTGCCTTCATCAAATTCCTGGGTAGCGATATTGCCAAAATTGCCTTCGCGGTTGCCGGTGGTTGTGGGCTGATTGGGATTCAAGGGCTGGGGGTTGCCAGAAACCGGACCATTACCGCTGGTCGGTAATCCACCTTGAGTCTGGCCGGGCGTGAACGGCAAAAGACTTGGCAATTCAATCGTATTGAGATCGACCAACCAGATTTTTTGGAAGTCAAAGAGTTGAGAGGGCTGGCGTGAAAGATATTTGCGACTATAAACGATGCGTTGACCATCCGGAGAGAACTCGGGTTGGTAAGCGCCTTTGTCGGGAATTGTTTCATAGGTTAATTGCAGCAATCGACCCGTCGCAATATCCATACGCCAGAGATTATTGAAGTTTTGGATTTTGTTTTGCGAAAAATTGCTGCGATAAATGATCGTGGTGCCGTCAGGAGACCAGACAGGCTCCAGGTCATTACCCGGGGTGCTAGACAATTGCTGTTGATTTTGACCCAGGGCCGAAACACGCCAGATATTATAGGCATCGCCACGCTCGTCAAGACCTTGACCGGTACGATTGCTTAAACGGTCGCTAGAATAAACCAAATGCAGGTTTAAATCGCCACCGATGGGTGCCCAGGAGGGATCGCGATTAAATGAACCGCCACTGCCGGTTAAGATCGTGACATTGCCAACGGAGTCCTGCATGCGAATTTGTGAGGTGCCATCACCGGGGTAATAGGTATAAGCGACATAGCGGCCATCAGGGGAAAGTGCCGGTTGGCGACCAATCGCAACTTGACGCGCGGCGGTGCCGGTGCCCTGGCCCTGAATGCCAGCGACTTTAATCACGCCATTTTCGTAGTCGCCAAGGTCGGTGCCAATCGCCGGGGCTTCGACATAAGCCAGACCATCACCGAGGATCAAGACCGGGCGTTGCTGTTGGGGCCAGTTGGTGCTATCGGTGCGATCAAAAACGGAAACGGTGATAATGTCTTCGCCACCGGTAAAGGGAGCGATATACTCAGCCACGGGTGAAAGCGGGTTTTGGGAAACAATTTGACCCCGGCTGGCGACAAAGCGATATTCAAGATCATGATTGCAATTATTATTGACGGCCAGTTGAATTGGCACCCGCTCGTTGACCCCAATGCTCTGGCGGTTGACCTGAATCGAGTAAAACGGTTGTGCGGTACAAAAAGGGTTAGATAAACCTTTAACTGAACCATTTGGGCCAGTTCCGGCACAACTCAAGAGGCTGCTGCTAAGTATTAATAGGGAACTAAGAGCGAGAGGTCTATACATAATTATCGAGTTTCCGTTTATCGCTTTTGTTTAGAAGACGTCGTAGACAGAGAATTAGTTTCAGGGCGTTTGTCTTTATTATATCATTTGCAGTGATTGATCCCATTTTGGGGATCTAAAAACAAAAAACCCGCCGGGAAGCAGCGGGTTGTATTTAGCGTAGAGATTAGAGCTTTTAAAATTTAAAATAGGGAGGGCCGGGCTTATTTACCCAGGCCAACCAGTTTGCCCACTTCAGAGAAGATTGAGCCAATGCCGTTGCTTTTGTTTTTCAACAGTTTGTCGTTAACCAGTTTGCTGAGTTCGTTATCCTGTGACAGCAATTGTTGCTGATCTTGAGGCATAATCGTGCTCCAGACCTGTTGAGCAAAGGTACGGTCGTCATCTCCAGCCCAGCCATCAAGCAGGGTTTTGATAATCATGGCGCGGTGCTCAAGGGGAGCAGTGCCCAGGGCTTGTTGGATAGACATTCCTTGTAAAGCTTCACGAACTGCGTTGTCGGCTTTACTTGAACGGTAGCCACCGGCTTCTTGAATTTTGTTGATGATCGCTTGTGAAGCAGCACTGTTGTTCATCATGGGTTGGCCGGTTACCGGGTCGATACCACCTGCACCGTAGCCGCCATTGCCGTAACCGGTATTTACACCGTTACCGTATCCTGTGTTGGCTCCATTGCCGTAGCCTGTGTTGATGCCGCCACCGGTACCATAAGGGTCAGTTGCACCGTAGCCGCCACCGGTGCCATAAGGGTCAGTTGCGCCGTAGCCGCCACCGGTACCATAAGGGTCAGTTGCGCCGTAGCCAGCGCCAGTACCGGTATTATAACCAGGGGTAGTTGCATAGCCAGAACCGGCACCATAGGGATCGCCACCCATGGAGTTGCCAGGCATGTTTACTTGCATAGGGAGTTGTTGTTGACCGCCACAGGCTGTCAGAAGTGACGCTTGAACCAGAAGAACCAGAAGCATATTAACTTTTTTCATTTTTTCTTACCTCAACGCTAGATATTTGTATTGTAGGGCTTCAACCTCAGATCTTTCTTATGCTTAGGTTAAGACTGGGGTAAAGTAGGCTTAATCACGAGATCGTTTCTTGCTGCTTGGCCTTTAAACAAAACTCGGGTATCATGATGGGTATGAAAGCACTACATATACTCAGTTTGACTTTGTTTCTCAGTCTCGTATTGCCTGTGCAGGCTCAGGACCTGCCAGCGCGTGATTTTCCTGTAATAACGCCTGCTGCGCCCCTGCCTAAAACGCAAAGCTTTCAGTTTTCGTTGCTGGATCAGGGCATTAATGATCTCTCTCGACCTTTGATGTTACGTCTGGCTTATCGCCAATTGTTCCCGACAGATGGCTTAAATCGGGATGGCTATATCTTCAGTGCCCATCTGAATCATCTGTTTGGTACGAACCCCGCTCTTTTGAATCGCTTTGTACAAGCTGAAAATGCAGGGATTTACCCTAACTTCAATGATCTTGGAGTGGGTTTTGGATATCGTTTTACTTACGAAAACTTTGCTTTGATTCCACAAGTTCATGTGCGCGATATGTTTGCTTTTGGCGGAGCTAAAGTGAACCATCACCTGGTTGGCTTTGAGCCGGGTCTGCGCCTGGAGTATTGGATTTACCCTGAAGTCGCTCGCTTATCTGTAGATTATGGTTTTAATGTACCGGTCTTGCACCTGGCGAATACAGATAGCAATGTGTCTCCTTTTACTTTAAGTTTAAACCGCATTAATACGGAGCTGACTTATCGCTTCTCAGATAACTTTGAGCTGGTCTCAGGTTTTTATTGGTGGCAGGTTCCTGCACAGTTGGGATCAGGCAGTATTACTTCGACTACCTTATCTAATGTGACGGGTTTTCAGATCGGTGCTGGGCTTGCTTTTTAAGGCAAACTCAATTGTGTTTGATTAAGGCTATCCCTTAGACTGAGAAAAACAGACTCATGAAGGAGCGACTATGCGTCTCAAATTAGCATTGTCGATCGTCCTGCTCTGGTTTGGCCTGCAGAGTGCGGTTTTAGCTTGTGATGAAACCCTATTGGATCGGACTCTATTTGATAGAGCGATGAAAACCTATCTGAGCAAACTGAAACAAAATAGCTGGGAAGGGGTCAAACCTTTTGGCCAACTCAAAGGCGATCGAATTTATTTAACGACAGCATTCAATCAACTGAGCGCAACTAAAAAACGTCGGGTGCTTTCGCTCTTGTTACTTGATTATGGTGAGTATAGCCCTCTGATCCATTTAATGAACCCCAAATATCGTTTCCAGACTTCTAAGCAGACTGGCAGCATGCTGCCTTATTGGGTTTATACCTCTGAGGGCCGAGTGGTTTCACTGCCTTATAATGCCTGCAATCGCATGACTGTACTCACGGAATATGAGCGCTCGCGACTGAGCTTTTTGGGGCTTAAGCTCAAACGGGTGCAGCGTTACCCTATGTCTCGCTGGCAGCAAGAGAATATCAAAAAATTGTTCTGGAATGCTGTCGGTTATGAGCAAGCGGGAGATTATTGGATCGCCTGGGTTCCTGAAAAAGGACGCTTTGAAATTGATGTGCCTTCTAAAAACCATGCGCAGATTTTAAATGATTTTTGGAAAGTGGCTCCCCAGTATTACCGTTATGATGTGATTGACCGGGGCACCGCTAGCTATAGCTATTTTAGAGGTAAGCAAATTGATGGCTGAGTCACTGTTGTCTTTTCGTGAGCGCGGTCAGGGACCGGTGTTGGTGATCTTACACGGACTCTTTGGTTATGGACGTAACTGGTGGAGCATGGCACGCCACTTAAGTAAAGATTTCCGCGTGATTTTGCCGGATTTGCGTAATCATGGGGATTCTTTTCAGGCACTTGAACATAATTATCGTTTGATGGCAGAAGACTTAGAGCGTCTTATCTTGAGTCAAGAGATCCCACAATTTCATCTGGTTGGGCATTCGATGGGGGGCAAGGTGGCGATGCGCTATGCTTTTGACTACCCTGACAAATTGCTAAGCTTGACGGTTTTAGATATCACTCCCAAAGTCTATGCTTCAGAAGATCATGCGGCTTTATTGCGTACCCTGCAAAGTCTGGACTTAGCGACGCTTGCATCGAGAGCAGATGCGGATCAGGCTATAGCTAACGAGATTCCCGAGCCAGGCTTGCGTCAGTTTTTATTGTCTAATTTAGTGCGCACGGAAGCTGCCGAAGCGGGCTGGGAATGGCAAATCAATCTGCCGGTACTGGCGGACAATTTGTCTGAGATTACGGGCAAGCTAGAACTGCCTACGCAGCCTTTTAGGCATTGTCCAGTCCATTTTGTACGGGGGGAACGCTCTGAGTATATTCGCCCTCAAGATCTCCCTTTGATTCAGAGCTATTTTCCAGCCGCCAGCCTGGATTGTCTTGCCGATGCAGGTCATTGGCTACAGGCTGATCAACCTCAGGCGTTGACGGCGCTTTTGCGTCAATATCTAGGGAATCAGAAAACCTGAATAAAAGGGGGAGGTGTAGCGATGGAGGCTTTAGCGCAAGCGAAAAGCTACCGCTGCAACGCCGGCGGCCTGGAGTGCTGGGTATTCTGTAGCCGGTTCTGGTGTTCCCTGCCGCCGCCTCCGGCCCTTACGCTACACGGGTGGCGATCAGATGAGTGAGCTATTTTTGTTGTGGCACCGGGCTACGCTTCCCGCCCACCGCATCGATGCTGTACCCACGAGAGGCAGAGCTCCGTGCTTGTAGTGACTCCTCCGTCGTCAACAATCAAGGCTCACGCGCAGCCCACAGAGGCCCATATTTTCCATTATTGAGCCTGAGGGCTTTCAGTAGAGTTTTGGCTCTTAAAGAATAATTTAAATCGCTTTTAGGGGCCTCTACGGGCTCTTTTAGGTACTCCATTTTTTGTTTTCTATTTCTAGTTTTGGATGGTTAATGTATCTTCGATGCTTGACTCTGGAGTTAAGTCCAGGGTTTAAACTAAACGGGGTCAAGAAAATGAAACTAAAAATAAGCCAGGTCGCGAAACAAGCTCACGTTAATATCGATACCATTAGGTACTACGAAAAAATAGGGCTTTTGCCTCATCCTGAAAGAAATAGCTCAGGCTATCGGCAATATGCTGCTGACAGTATCGATCGCCTGAAATTTATTAAAAGGGCACAAGAGCTGGGCTTCTCACTTCATGAAATCAAAGAGCTTTTGAGTTTAAAGTCTTCTTCTGACCAGATGAAGTGTGACGAAGTCAGACACAAAGCCGAAATCAAACTCAAAGAAATTGAATCGAAAATTAATACTCTGTCCAATATGGGAGCCGTGATGAAAGATCTAATTTCGACCTGTAAAGCGCGTAGTGCCTCTGATGAATGTCCTATTTTAAAAAGCTTGGAGCAAGAAGATGGTCAATAAACGTGCCGAATCAACACAGGAAAATAGCTTGCCGCGCTGGTCGATTGTGGGCGCTTTTGGATCTGCCCTTGCGGCCACTGCCTGCTGTCTGGGTCCTCTATTATTGGTTTCGATGGGGATTGGAGGTGCCTGGGTTAGCCAGCTGTCACTCCTGGAGCGTTTTAGTCCCTTGTTTATGGGGGCAGCGATTCTCTCGATTGGCCTTGGTTTTTATCGGGTTTATTTCAAAAAAAAGGAAGCCTGCCAGGAAGGCTCAGTTTGTGCCAATCCTCGTACACCTAAAATGACGAAAACGGCGCTATGGTTCAGTGCCATGCTGGTTGGTCTTATTCTGGCAGGGCCTTACTTGGCCCCCGTTGTACTGGCAAACGGACAAGCTCATCAAACGCCTTCAGCTTCAGATACTCAGGCTGTTTTTCAATTGGAAGGAATGACCTGTTCAGCCTGTACCGTTACCGTCCAAAAAAGTCTGCTGAACCTGGATGGAATCTCTCAGGCCAAAGTTAGCCTTGATCCTCCTCAGGCCATCGTGACCTATAACGCAGAAAAAGTAAGCCCTGAAAAAATAATGAAAGCGACTCAAGAGGCGGGTTATCCTTCCTCTTTGTTAGCAGGTACAAAAAATGAATGATTGTTGTGAAGCCACTCCAAAGCAAGACGTTTTGCATTGCCCACAGTGTGATCAAAAAGGGAAACGGGTTTCAATCAATACTGTAAAAAGTCTTTTAAAGCCCCGGTCTTTGAGAAATATTGCAGATGAATCCTATTTCTTTTGTAAAACTCCTGACTGTGAAACGGTGTATTTTAGTTCCAGTTCTCAATTCAGCACCCCTGATGTCAGAGAAAAGGTATTCCAAAAAGACCCTTCTTCAGATTGTTTTGTCTGTTATTGTTTTGGTTTTACAAGAGAAGACATTCTTAAAGACGCTGTAACGGGAGAGCCAGGAATTGCCCAGCAAATCTCCGCATGGACTAAAACTAAAAAGTGCGCCTGTGAACTACGTAACCCTCAAGGATCTTGCTGTTTGGGCAATGTGAAACAAGTTGAAAAAGAAGGCCTCAGCCTGGCTGAATGACTGACCACTTAGGAAGTCGAGCAGGCGTGGAAATTGCTACGATCTCTGCCCGTATGGCTATAATGCGTGTTCTGAGTCGTTTTTCGGCACGTTAAAATTGGAATGCTGTGGATAGAATATTTACAATACTCAAAGAGGCTTTTAGCACTATCTTTGAATATATTGAGGTCTTTTACAACCGTCAAAGGCTTCATTCAAGTCTGGGCTATCTCAGCCCTGAGCAGTTTGAGCAACAAAATGTTGCTTAACTGTCTGTCCACTTTTTCGGGTGAAGCTCAGTTTACAGAATCTGTGTTTTAGTCGCCCTGGGGCGAACTCGAAAACCAGTTAGCCAGCTGCTATCAATTCTGATGTATTAAGTCTGTGTTTGCTTGCTCAGGGCGGCTGCTGGGCGGCGAGAGACAATATAGAGACTGCTGGCTAATAAAGCAAAAGAGATTAGCGCGATACTGGCTCCCCAAAACCAATAGGGCAATAATAAGGCTTTGGCAATGCTGCCTGTATCTGAAAGCATTTGCTTGCCGCCGATATTGGCTTGCTTCATAAATAAATAATCCAATTGATGGTAAGTGCTAATACAGGCCTGCACCCCTAAAAACTGAAGCGTGACGGTTTGCAACCAGTCTGGGCCTTTGTTGGCAATCAATAATAAGCTCAAGCCGGTGATTGGCAGAATCACCCAGCCAAAAGGGGTGCGTACCCAAATCACAGTTGAAAGCAATAGGACAGCACCCAATAGGCCTAAGACCCAGCGGCTACGTTGGGTAAAGCGACCTGAGAGAATAAATAGTGAGCCAGCAATAGGTGGCCCCAGTAAGCCGCCGGCAGCGACCAGAGCGCCACTTAAGCGACCACTGGCAGTATGATAGGCCACGCCAGAGCCATTGGGGAAGATCAATAATTGTTTAAACTCTGCGCCGACCACTAAAGCTGTCAGGCCGTGCCCCATTTCATGAAACCAGGTCGCTAAGATCGTAAAGGGGTAGAGCATTAAGCTGCCAAAGGGCATTTGCCAAATCACGACAGTGATCAGGGCGGCTGCAAAGAGCCAGGCCACAGGAGA
>JBBKWI010000013.1:0-2765 GCA_037968875.1 Candidatus Sericytochromatia bacterium
AGAGCGATCTTTAAGCTGGCCAAAGATCAGGATATGCCGACCAATCTGGCTTCCAATCGCCTGGCTGAGCGTCGCATTCAATCCCTCTCTAAATTGAGCTCGATTCATATCCCTCATAACAAATAATCAGCAGACTTCATTCTTTGGGCGTGCTTTCTGAATGAGCAATTTTAACTATTGCTAAGGGTGAATAGCTCTCCCTTGTCTTTGATTAAGGTCCCTTTTTTATCAACACCATAGAGAAGATAATGGGAATCGTTGATTCGGTAGTACAAAACTTGACCTGTATATTTGTGCTTGAGTTCTGCTTGGCAAAGGCTAATCCCGAAAACTCCACAACGCCAGGTCCGAGGCAAATACTTGGGATAGGGTGGGGAGTCGATATCCTGCTCGGGTGAAATTGCCAATAGACGCAATTCAGATTTAGAAATATCTGAGTAACTTTTGCCGAATCCAGACTGGTTTGTCATCGGATTGGTGAACTCTTTCCAGTAGGCATTTTTGTTGGGGTGACTCGCAGCCTTTTTAAGTAGATTGACATTTACAGGAGTCTTTTTTCGGTGGTCTACCGCATAGATCTCCACTAGGGTTTCAAAGGTGTGCATATTGGCTTTCACTGAGCTGATTGGTGCGCAGCCGCTGGGCCCAATGAACGGTGAAAATGCCTGAAAGCAAACAAAAAGCAAAATGACGAATCCCATCAAAGCATAAACCCGTGGTTTTAAAAAACAAGATCCCAAAATAAATATCAAAAATAAAACGGGCTGTGCTTGGTGTGTTGCCAACATAAAAAGTGGTAGGACCAGAAATGGGAGGTCGAGTACGACTCTCCCTTTATCGCGACGGATATCAAAGATCGTTAGGAAGGCAATCGGGATAAGCAAAAGAAGGAGTCGCCAGCTATTGTTCAAGAAAAAGGGATCTGGAAAAGTGATTCCACACCCTCCATGTCGAGTTGTCGAATAATAATACCGTTCGATAAAGACAATCACACTGTACGCCAGTGCGTATAAACTCCACCAGCTTTGACTATACCAGCCAGTAAAAAGGAATTTGTTGAACCCAGTGGATTCCTGCAGTTCTGGAGTTAATTCAGGCCCATTTAAAGTCATAGCGATACCTGTTCTGCGATCTAAACTCTTATTCCCAGATTGAGGTTAAACTATTCGAGAATGTAGGTTTAACTAGTGTTCAGAGTCAGGAGCTGCTCTCTGTCTGTTATGTGTGCAAAAAGGTTTGTTGTTAGGTACTCTCAGAGGCCCTGCAGTTCTGCTGAAAAAACAAAGCAATTTCTGATTTTTCAATCGCTTCAGTCGCCACACGCATAGTGAAGGTATAGGCTTGATCTTCAGTTATCGTTAGCTCCAGGTCATTCATTTCCAGAAAAACGTCTGCACAGGCAAGCCCAATCCGTTTATTTCCGTCAATGAAGGGATGATTTTTCACTAAATGAAACAGGTAGGCCGCAGCCATTTCATAATATGTTTTATGAAAATAAACTCCTCCAAAACCTGATTTTGGCATCTCAAGTGCTGAGTCAAGCAGACCTTCGTCTCGAAGGCCGTGCGAACCGCCAAACGCTTCGACCAGATCTTGATGGATAAACAGCACCTGTGATTTGGTCAGAAAGACCGGTGACTCCATTATTCAGCCAGGCGCTTATAGGCTGACCCAAATTTGTGCTTGGACTTATTCAGTGCATTCTGAAATTTAGGATCCTGTGCAGATGCATCGCTCTCAGACTGAACAATAGGTGTTAGAATCAGGGAAGTGCCGTCGGTCTTAACGTCTAGTAAGGTTTCAGGTGTTATTGATAGCAATTGCATCAGTGCTTTGTCCAGGATCACCGAATAGCTTGTTCCTGTCTTGGAGAGTTTCTTAACCATGCCCATAAACGGTTGCCTCGCTAAATTTTCAGATTTCTATTCTGATTATATTCTTATTTAAATCAGAATTCAATTGGTTTCGAGTACTATTGGATAAGTGCGCGCTGATATCTCCCTGCCGTCGTTTTCGTGTGTGACTACCATAGAGCCTTCTAGTGCTCCGACCATAGCGAAGCTTGGTGGGTGGTGAAGGAAGGCAGCAACGGGACGTTGCTAATGAGGGCTATACGCAATTATGAAACAAGGTTATACTGATTGTATGCTTAATCGAAGAGTGTCTTGCCGACTCTATCCAAATCAAGAGCAGCACCAGTTGATGCAGACCATGCGTTATTTGCATCAGCAGTATTACAATGCCGCTCTTGAGCAGCGTATTACAGCGTACCGCAAACAGGGTGTTTCGCTTAATTTTTATGACCAGTGCAAAGAGCATAAAGAAGTACGAGAGCTTGAAGAGTACGCAGCGCTCAACTCACAATCTTGTCAAGTCACACTCAAGCGCGTACATTTAGCTATGCAAGCATTTTTCAGACGGATTAAAGCTGGTGAGACTCCGGGCTTTCCTCGTTTCAAATCTTTTTCACGTTACCCCGGATGGGGTTACAAAACTCACGGTGATGGATGGCGTCTTCACTCAGATGAAAAGCATGGCTATCTCAGGCTGTCGGGCGTTGGACATATTCATATGCGAGGCAAAGCCAGAACGCAGGGTACACCCAAAACACTTGATATTCTGTACAGGCAAGGTAAATGGTATGCCTCAGTGGTTTTTGAATGCGCTCCTAAACGTGAACAAAATACAATAACCGGCGCAATCGGTCTTGATTGGGGCGTGGAAACCTTTGCAACATTAGCCCACGATAATGGCGAGTATACAGC
>JBBKWI010000014.1:0-15792 GCA_037968875.1 Candidatus Sericytochromatia bacterium
TTCAAGATTGGGTCAATACGCTCTGGCAAGAAAAAGACGATATTTTAGCACGCATTCATGAGGTTCGAAATAGCGATCCAACGTAAGCATTGTAGCCATAAAATGCAGAGCTCATTGCTGAATAACGACTGCAGAGCTCTGCCCTTCATGGGTATACACATAGTAACATTAGCCGCGAACTTGAATGGGTAAATATGAGCGTAAGCCCTTGCCTGAAAGGCTTACGGATTCCGACAGCAAAGCGATGTCCCAGCTCCAAACTTGGTTGGGGCGATCAGTAGTATCTAAGCGAGGTCGGTGAATGTCAAGGTAGCTCTCGTTTACTGCGTGTCCAACCTACAGGTCAAGTACAAACATTATATATACTTAAAAAAGAGTAGAGTCTCATGCATCCAAAACAACATTCTTGGTTTCTTTTCCTAAGCAATCTATTTATGTATATTCTGATATTCGTAGTTATAATAATATCTTATACAAACGCATATTTAAGCAAAGAATATGTAATGGCATTATTTATTTTTTCATTGCTTTCAATTTCATTTATTAACGTAGCTTTAAAGCGCTTCATTTTAGCAAAATGTCCGGAATGTGGCTCTAGGTGTCGTATTTCTGGCCGGAAGCCTATGCATTACCATTGTTTTTTGTGTGAATTTTCACAGAAAAGCAACTTATTTGAAGGAAGCCAACAAAACACCGCTTACCGTGATTGATTTTGGCGCGTCGAAAAAGCACAGCATTAATGATGAACAACTTTGACATTCACCGCAGCTGGCGGCTTTAAGGCATTCCGGTCAGCCCAGGAGCGTCTAAGATGCTGAAAGCTAAACGTTTCTGAGCAATGGCCGGGTAGAATCGAGCGGCATCTCAACTGTCTGACATTATGAATTAAATTTTTTTGCTATGATAGCAATTAACGCCAATCTAAGCAGACTTAACCCCAGTCACCGTTGAAGGCCTTGAACTGGTGATAGTCAAACAAGGGGAAGAGATCTCTGTCTGAAAGGAAAAACCATGTTAATCGAAGCCACAGACTTGCAAACAGACTTAGATTCAAGGGGCAGCCTGATGCTCTGCAGCCGCTTGCAGCCCGTCGGCAATCTGCCCCCGGAAAGCGATTGCCCCGGGTTTATTGCTGGTTCTCGTCAATTCGACGTGCAGACATTCTCTCAAACAGAAGCCAGCAGTCCGCATACCTTACTCAGCCCGGCTGACTTTGAAGCCCAGGCTCGCTTGCTCGGCATCAACCAGGACACCAAACTCTTTGTCTATGACAAAATTGGGATCTACTCGGCTCCCCGGGTCTGGTTTAATCTGAAGCTGATGGGCTGCCGTGAGGTTTATGTCTTGAATGGTGGCCTGCCCGCATGGAAAGAGCAGGGCTATGCTGTGAGCAACGATGCCCTGGTAGCAGTGCCTGCCGGAGACTTTCAGGCGCAGATCAAACCTGAGATGCTGGCCAGCCAGAGCGATCTATTGGCCGCCATTGATGACCCCAGTGTTCAGATTATTGATCTCAGAAGCACAGCCCGCTTTCAAGGGCAGGTTCCGGAGCCCCGCCCTGGATTAAGGAGTGGCCATATTCCAGGCTCGCTGAACCTACCCTTTTCAGCCCTGCTGGACGGACATCGATTCAAAGCGCCTCAGGCCTTGCAAAAAATTTTCAGCGAACTGGGCTGCAAGCCTTCAGAAACACTGATCTTCAGCTGTGGATCAGGCATCACTGCCTGCATCGGTTATCTGGCTGCAGCTCTTAGTGGCTACTCGCAAATTAAAATCTATGATGGCTCCTGGGCAGAGTGGGGTGCCAACCCGGAGTTGCCGATTGAAAGCGATAGCCCTCAAGAAAAATTAACAGATGCTCGATAAGCATTACACAGACCCCAGACTGGTTCAGCTTTATGACGCCGATTCAGGCTGGTCAAGAGATCGCGACTATTATTTGGCTCTGGCAACAGTAGCCCCCCAGCGTATTCTGGACCTGGGTTGTGGCACGGGCTTACTCTGTCACGCTTATGCCAGGCAAGGTCATCGCGTGACAGGTGCAGATCCGTCGCTACAGATGCTGGCACAGGCTCAGTCAAAACCAGGAGCAAGCGAAATTGAGTGGATACAAGCCTCAGCCCAGCAAATCCAGCTTCAACAAGACTTTGATTTAATCATCATGACTGGACACGCTTTTCAGGTCTTACCTACAGCAGCTGACCTATTGAGTACTTTTGGCAAGGTCAAGAAACATCTGGCACCAGGCGGACAATTTGTCTTTGAATCGCGCAACCCCGATTTTGATTGGTCGCAGTCTTGGGATTATGAAGTCCTGCTGGAATTGGGATCCGTTAGTGTCAAAGAGTCCAGACACTTGCTGCACTTCGATCGAAAGCAGATGACTTTTGAACTGCGTTATCAATTCCCAGACGAAACCCTGCACTCAATGAGCCAATTGCAATTTTGGTACCGAGAGCAAATTGAGGCACGACTGCTGGACTGCGGTTTAGAGAGGGTCTCTTGCTTAGGAGATTGGCAAGGCAATCTCTTTGATCCAGAGGGATCAGAAGAAATGATATTTCATGTCAGACACCAAACAGAGCAACGTCTGAATAACAAATAAAATGAACTGAGAAATGATAGCCAGTCAATGCAATCAGCTCTTCGAAAATCCTCCGACTATATTAGGCGCCCCTTTAAATAATTCAGCGGGGCCTATTTGGGACTGCATACGCTGATTGCGAAACAATAGGAAAGGAACCACGAAAAAAATAACAATCAGTGTGCCAATAATAAAAAATGCCATTTTAATTTATATCTCCTTTTCTAATTTACTCGGATAACAGCAAAGAGTAACAAAGCAAGGCTCAAGAATAGACGCAGCATGGCATTTTATTTACAGCTATAATGCCTTCAGCTTAACAGTTTTCAACTGTCTGGCTGAATTCCAAACAACAGCTTAAAAACTGTTAAGCTAGGTCTCAGACTGCAGTATCGAAGAGGATTCCGTTTGAAAAAAAGCACGCTTAAAAAAAGTTTTGCAACTCTGGCTACAGTCGCATTGACGCTGCCTCTTGTTGTTTTATTAGGCCCCCGAATTGATCTGCGCTACTCACCCGAACCGCTGGACTTACCCGATGATCTAGAGGCTTACCTCAAAGCTTCTGAAGCCAGGTATCCGGATATTGTGCCCGGTACCGAGAAGCAGATAGTTTGGGCCAATGCGAAAGGTCAACAAACGGAATATGCAGTCTTGTTTTTACATGGTTTCTCAGCCAGCCGGCAAGAAATAGCTCCCTTACCAGAAGTTCTGGCCAAATCACTGGGTGCCAATCTATTTAACACCCGCTTCCGGGGGCATGGCCGTGGGGGGCCGGCCATGCGCGAAGGCAGTGTCAATCACTGGCTTAACGATGCCCAGGAAGCACTTGCGATCGGCAAACGTCTGGGCCAGAAAGTGATTGTACTGGGACTCTCAACGGGTGGCAGTGCAGCCACCTGGCTGATCGCTCAAAATGATCCAGCCCTGGCAGCTTGCGTATTGTTGTCACCCAATTATGGTCTGGCCAATAAAATGGGAGCACTGCTGGCCTGGCCCTGGGGCGGCCAATTGGCAGAATGGGTCATGGGCAAAGAACGAGAATGGAAACCCCTGAATCAGGCGCAGGCAAGCTATTGGACCTGGAAATACTCTGTGCGCGCCCTCTTGCCGATGATGGGCATGGTCAAAACCGTACAAAAGCTAGACCTTGAAAAAATCAAAGTCCCCGTGCTAATTATTTATAGCCCCCATGACAAAGTCGTCAATACAAAGATCACCGAAGCCTATTTTCAACGCCTGGGATCACGCCCCAAAAAATTATGGGTGTTCACACAATCTCCTGATCAAGCGCAACATGTGATTGCCGGTGATATTGTCTCACCAGGCACCACTGAAGCACTGTTGGCGGGGATCCAGGATTTCATTCAAGAGCTCTAAGTGCGGCCAATTTGAATCCCATACCCAACAAAAATAGGCCAACCCACTTGCCATCAGAATAAAGTTTGCTATAAAATGACATTTGTCTCTTGGTGATAAGGCAGCATGGTCCCACCCGTTCCCATTCCGAACACGGTAGTGAAACGTGCTAGCAGCGACAATACTTGGTGGGTGACTGCCTGGGAAGATAGCCCATTGCCAGGGGATTTATCATTTTTTGGTTTTATTTTCATCGCAAAACCAGGTTAAACACACCCCTCACAGGCATTCCACTCGCTATCAGACTAAATCCAGCTATACTGAATCCAAACTATTTTCTGAGACAGAGTGAGGACAAATCATGCCAGCATTAGCAGCGGGACAAATATCCAAAATGAAAACAAGCCTGCAAGCACCCGTGGCCTATCAATTGCCGATCGGCGATCAGAAGATCGATATGAACGCTCTGATTGGCAAAAATATCAGCCTCAAATACAGCAACGAGATTCACTGTATTCATTGTGGTCGTAAAACCAAGAAAAGCTTTAGCCAGGGTTATTGTTACCCCTGTATGATCAGCCTGGCCCAGTGTGACTCTTGTATTATGAGCCCCGAAAAATGCCATTATGCTGCGGGTACCTGCCGCGAGCCCGAATGGGGCGAAACCCATTGTATGGTGGACCATATTGTCTATCTCTCAAATGCGTCGGGTTTAAAAGTCGGTATTACACGTGCCACACAAGTGCCCACCCGTTGGATCGATCAGGGCGCGATTCAGGCTCTGCCAATCTTACAGGTGGCCACCCGTCATTTGTCGGGCCTGGCTGAAGTGCTCTTCAAGCAACACACTTCAGATCGCACCAATTGGCGCAAAATGCTCAAAAACGAAGTCGACGAGATTGATATGATCGCAGAGCGCGACCGCTTATTGGCCCTGGTTGAAGCTGGGCTCAGCGCTCTGAACGCAGACGATGCGGGTGCGGTGAAACAGCTGCCTGACGCCAAAGTCGTGGCGATTGATTACCCCGTCGAACAATACCCCACTAAGGTCGCCTCGTTTAATTTAGATAAAAACCCCGAAGCCAGCGGTCAATTGATGGGCATCAAAGGCCAGTATTTGATCCTGGACAAAGGGGTGATTAATCTCAGGAAATATACCGGTTATCAGCTTGAATTACATGCAGAATAAAGAAAAAATAATGACAAAAATAAGATTATTCTTATTCAGCCTCTTGATCAGTCTGTTTTGCTTCACTCCAGCTTCGGCGGAAACTGTTAATCAGCGAGAAGCCGCTGTTAAAATGGCCCAGAATATCGGCACCCACTTTGCAAAAAAAGACCTGGCCCAACACGATGCCAGGCCAGCTTATCTCAAAGAGTTCAAGGTTGTGATTGCGCATTCATTGGGAAATAGTGAAAATGAACATAAAAGTTTCAAAACACTGGCTGAGTTCGAAGCCTTTCTCAAGAGCCGTGAAACAGATCAATTACCGGCGCGCAATAGTGAGAGTCACGTTCGTTGCCAGAAAGGGATCTGCCACTTCGAGATACGCGGCATGCTACATAATAATTTGTATTTAAAAAGCTTATCCTATGTCTATCTCAACGGGCAGCCCTACTTTAAAACCCTCTCGATCGTAGATGGCGATTAGCGCTAGCTGCCATTAAAAATGACGCACTGCCCTTAATTATGGAGCAGTACGCCAGATGATTTTAGATCAATCCATAGCCGGAACGGGGATGGGCCTGTTGCTCGCGCAGCATTTGGATCACCGCCAGCTTATAAAAATCCTGGTCGGCTGGGTCCGAAGCCTGGGCCAAGCACTGACAGGAATAAGTCATCTTGATCAGGTGGACTTCAGGCAAGGCACGGGCCTCTCGGGTTAAAGAGTCCCAATCTGTCGTCTGGATCTCAGGCAAAAACGCCGGGTCAATCTCTGGCAAGGCAGGACGCCCTTTTTCGATATAAAGTGCTGTCAGCCAAAGCCAATAGCGACGCCATAGATTGAGATAGAGATCTATCTCCTCAGGGCGCAATTCACCCTGCCCCTGTTGCAGTTCAGCCAGAGCCTGGGCTGCGGTCACAGCATGCAAAGTCGTCAATGCGGGCTGATGCAAATACAAACGCAGGGCCAGTAAACAGACTTGCTGCATTTGAGGCCCCAAATCGGCAGCAGTGAAATCAAAGTCGTCCGCAAAAGCCAACGATTGCAGATCGGGATCTGCACACAAAGACTCACATATCGACAGGGATCCTCGACGCGCAGGCATTTGAAAGCCACCGGCAGCCAGGGATTTCTTGATCTCTTGCCAAACAGCCAGAGCTGGCAGCGGCGCAGAACTCGCAGATTGCTCAGATTTCACTGGCTGCTGAAAACCAGCGAAAAGATCCTGATAGCGAATCGCCATATAAGCCAGGGCATCAGCGATCTGGCCTTTGTCACCATGGGCATGGGCAAAGCTCAGTCGAATCAGGGGATGAAACAGACCCATCGGCAAGCCTGCTTTCAGGGTCTCCAGGGCCTGAGATAAGACAAGCCCCGTCGATTTATGCTCAAGCGCCTGGGCAAAGACCCGCCTGAATTCGAGCAGGTACTGCGCTTGCCCCAAATAATCCCCCCAATTGTCAACTTGAATGGTGCCCGTATCACTAAGGCCGAGATCTTCTTTAATCAAAGCCCGATAACGGGGCCAGGCTTGCTTAAAATTTAAAAGTTCTGTTTCACTGGCACCCAGGCCCTGCAAAGACAGCAAAGTCATCGGGTAGTGATTGGCCATCCCGCCACGAGTCACCCCTCCTAAATTGGGGTGATAGCGGCTGTCATCGGCCAATTCTTGCTCAATCAAGAGCGCGCTCTGATTCGATTTTTGAATACTTAAGGTTTGACTCTTGTTGATGGTCATAATTCCTCTTTTTGCGGCCAATTTATTTAAATCACTTCAATTCAAAATCAGGGACAAATCGGGCCCCACAGGCTGAATTCCATGGGGATTTCTTAAGGGGCTTTTAGAATGATAACCCGCCCGGTAAATATCAAAATCAATCGTCTTAGCGATGCCCGGATAGGCATACAGAGATTGAAAATAACGATTTAAATACGGGTAATCACGGATCGCCTTCAAATTACATTTAAAGGCAGAATAATAGCCCACATCAAAACGTGCCAGCGTTGGTAATAAACGCCAATCGGCTTCGGTCAATTGCTCACCCAGGAGATAGCGGCTCTTACTTAAGCGATCCTCTAAGCTATCAAGCGCCTCAAACAGAGCCACAACCGCTTCGTTATAGGCTTCCTGAGTTCTAGCAAAACCCGCTTTATAGGTGCCGTTATTGATATTCGTATAGATAAAATCATTCAGCGGGTCGATCTCCTGGCGTCGCGCCAGAGGGTAAAAATCCAGCGTATTGCCTGTGATTGCATCAAAGGCCGAGTTAAACATACGAATAATCTCAGCAGACTCCGTACTCACAATCGTTTGCTCTTGTTTGTCCCAGAGTACGGGCACCGTGGCCCGACCACTGTACTCAGCATCTGCCCGCGTATAAATCTGATGGATCGCAGACAAATCATAGAGGCGATCTTGAAAACGGGGCTGCTCTGGATCAAAGACCCAGCCCTGATCCGTACGCAAGGGGGCCACCAAAGACAGCGAGATCATATCCTTAAGGCCTTTGATTTGGCGATAAATCAGCGTGCGATGCGCCCAGGGACAATTGATCGCTGCAAATAAATGATAACGGCCCGCTTCGGCTTTGAAACCAGTCTTGCCACTGGGCCCCGGACTGCCATCAGCAGTGATCCAATTGCGAAACTGAGCCGTGCCACGCTGAAAACGCCCTTGATTGTCCTGGTACTGTTGGGCTTCGTAGGCCAGCAGAGCATCGTCCGTTAGCCAGTCCCCGGCAATCAGCTTACCCATGTTCCACGACCTGTGTACGAGATGTTGACAAGCTTTCGCGAGCATGAGGCGCATCAAAATTAAGCTCAGGCCCCAAAGGGATAATGCGGGTTGGATTGATGGTTTCGTGACTGCCATAATAATGGGCTTTGATATGCTCGATCTCAACCGTGTCAGCAATCCCTGGCGTCTGGTAAAGATCACGCAGATAGCCTGAGAGATTGGGGTAGTCCTGAATCCGGCGTAGATTGCATTTAAAATGCCCAACATAGACCGCATCAAAGCGAATCAAAGTCGTAAACAAACGCCAATCCGCCTCAGTCAGATGATCCCCGGTTAGATATCGCTGATTGTGCAGGCGCTGCTCCAAACGCTCGAGTGCAGCAAATACTTCAGCCACGGCTTCATCATAAGCCGACTGCGTGGTTGCAAAGCCCGCTTTATAGACGCCGTTATTTATATGGGGATAAATATCCTGATTAAGTTCCTCGATTTCGGCTTGCAGCTCTGGCGGGTAAAAGTCGAGGGTATTGCCCGTGAGCTGATCAAAAGCTGAGTTAAACATGCGAATAATCTCAGAAGACTCATTGCTAACAATCGTCCGCGTCTGTTTGTCCCAAAGAATAGGTACCGTCACACGCCCCGTATAATCAGCCTGAGCTAAGGTATAGACCTGGTGCAAATGACTGGCCTGATTGACCGAGTCAGCAATCACCTGAGGTCCAGGCTCAAAGGTCCAACCAGTATCTCCCATGAACGCATTCACCACCGAGAGCGAGATCAGCTCGGTCAGGCCTTTAAGCTGACGAAAGATCAGACTGCGATGGGCCCAGGGGCAAGCCAGAGAGACATATAAATGGTAGCGCCCGGATTCTGCTTTGAAGCCGCCGACTCCAGTGGGGCCAGGGCTGCCATCGGGCGTGATCCAATTGCGAAAACCAGATTCCTTTCGTACAAATTTACCGCCTGTCGATTCAGTGTCATACCAGGTGTCTTGCCATTTTCCTTCAACTAATAATCCCATGTCGAACTCCTTAGTGGTCGCTTATTTAATTACAGTATATAATGCAGAGACAATAAACAAAAGTATTGTTTGATAATCAACTCTATGCTTTTTATTTATTGAATTGGAGACTTTATGAAAATTGATCAATTAAAAGCCCTGGATGCCGTGGTGCGAGCCGGGAGCTTTGCCAAAGCAGCCAACGAAATTTTGCTGCAGACCCAGCCAGCCGTCACTCGCGCAGTACAAAATCTAGAGTCCAGCATTGGCTTTCCACTGTTTTCGAGAGAACAATACCGGCCACAACTGACCCCACAAGGGGCGGTTTTTTATCAGCGTGCTCTTAAAATACTGGCTGAAATAGAAGACTTGAGAGATTTCTCAGCCCAGCTCGCCACAGGCATGGAGCCCGAGTTAAGCGTCTCTCTGGATGGCTATCTCTTGCTGCCCAAAATGCTACACGCTTTCCACCAGGTCAAAGAAGAATGTCACAATACCCGCTTATTGATTAGCTGTGAGACTCTGGGTGCGGCCTTGCGTAAACTGCTCAATAAAGAAGCTGATTTATCTTTAATTCTGTGGGCTGCTGAGTTTGAACGCTTCAAGAAGATTGAATCCAAAACGATCCAACGGATTCAGGCAGCGACAGTGGTCTCCGCTGACTTCCCATTGCTCAATAAGCGCCAGGTGAGTCAGGAAGATCTGGCTCCCTATATCCAGGTGATCGAACGTACGGATGATTATCACCCTCCTGCCGTCGCACAAAATGATCAAAACAAATGCCAGCCCTGGTATGTCTCAGATGCCCATACCAAAAAACAAATTATTTTGGCAGGCAAAAGCTTTGGCCTCTTGCCGTATCACCTGATTCAAGACGAGCTCGATCAGGGCCGACTCGTGCCCTTTGAAAACCTGGAAGGCTTTGAGGTTTATCAGCGGGAACTGCGCATTGCGAGACTCAAAGATCGAGAAATGGGGCCGGTCTTGAGTAAGTTGTGGCAAAAGCTAGCCACAACTTAAATCGGTATCTATTTTTAACTTGCACCCAACAACATACTCTTGTATAATTTAGTATTCAAAATTACAGGAGCTTTTAATCTATGACGAGTTTTAATCCGTATATCGACTTTGGTGGTAAATGCCAGGAAGCCCTCAATTTTTACAAAGACTGCTTTGGGGGTGAAATCACTGAAATGATGACTTATGCCGACGCTAAAATGGATCTGCCGGAAGCGCATTCAAAGCTGATTATGCATGCCACATTCAAAGCGGATGGCCTTTTATTCATGGCCTCTGATGGTCGTCCCGGTACTGAAATGGAAAGCGGCGGCCCTGTGACTCTCAGTATTCACCATGATTCTGAAGCCGAGCAAGCAGATTTGTTTGAGAAACTGGCCGCCGGTGGAAAAATCACCATGCCCTTAGCAGATACTTTCTGGGATGCCCGTTTTGGTCAACTCACCGATCGCTTTGGCATTCAATGGATGTTTAATTGCCAGAAAAACCAATAAAAAAGAAGGTGCTGATTTGCCAGCACCTTCTTTTCAAGATTTAAATTTATCAGCTTTAGAAGCTAGCGATCTTAACCAATTCGACATCAAAGATCAAGGTTGAATTGGGCGGAATCGCACCCATATCCCGAGCGCCATAGCCCAACGCAGGAGCAATTGTCAATTTACGTTTGCCACCGGGCTTGAGACCGGCAATGCCCTGATCCCAGCCTTTGATCACTTCGCCTGCACCGAGTTGAAACTCGATCGGCTCGCCTCGATCAACAGAGCTATCAAAGACTTCACCATTGGTCAATGCGCCCGTATAATGCACGCTGACAAAATCGCCAGACTTCGCTTCGTTGCCTGTGCCCGCTTTGACTTCTTCGATGATCAGATCTTTTACTACGGCTGCTTTTTCACTGCTTGCTTTTTCGTTACTTGCTTTTTCGCTACTGACTTTATCACTCATGATGCTTATCTCCGTTTGTGTTAGTTAAAAGCAGTATAAAAGACTTGCCATCAGAGTGGCCATCGATTCAAGTTAAAACTTTCAAGTCAGATTTCAGGCTGATATGGCGATACTTAAAACATGAAAACCTTGTCTCTAACATCCTTAATTTGCAGCGGGCTGCTACTGAGTGCCTGCGGCAATCGCTTTGTGGTGATCCCACCCCCGGCGCCGGCCATCACACTCCCACAGGCCAGTTCACAGGCAGCTGTTGCTCGCCCTCAAAACAGCTCATTAGTCAAAACGACAGCTCAAACTCAGGAAAAACCGGTTCAGCCCAAGCCAGCCCTTGTAAACAGCCCCCATAAAATCGAGCAAAACTTAAGCGACACCGAAATCCCGACCCATTTCAGCGAGCCACCGCCCTTGCCCAAAGCCAAACAGGCCGAGATTCGTTTGTTTCGCACTTTTGGTACCTCTGAGAGCCTGAACTTAAAAGCCCGTGTGATCAAGCCTGAATCAAGCAGTGAAGCCCAGGCCGATGACTCCAAGCTCACTAGCTTAATTCGCAATATCAAAGGGTTCTCCGTCTCCGAAATCGCTGATGTACGCGTCTTATTTGAGCTCAATGGTAAGCGTTTTTATGCCAGCTCCAACAAAGAAGGCATGATCGATCTTGCCAGTACAGCCTTTGCCGGTCTCGCGCCAGGTATCCATCAGCTCACCGCAACCGTCGCCGGGGGCCAGAAATACCAGAGTCAGGCTTTTCAAGTAGAGCTGATGATTCACCCCCAGCAAGACCAGAGTCTCGGTTTTATCTCGGATATTGACGACACGATCAAAATCAGCGATATTTCCAATAAGCTGGCCGCCGCCAAAAAATTACTGACCTTAAATCCCTTTCAAGCCAAGGTCATGCCGGGCACGTCCACTCTCTATCAGCTCTTAGAGAACAGAGATAAGCAAGCAGACGGGGACTTCTTTTATCTCAGTGGCAGCCCACTAAATCTCTCGCCTGAGATCTACAGCTTTCTAGATTTCCAGCGCTTTCCGACGGGGGCTGTCGAGCTCAAAAAATGGGGCTTTGAGGAAGGCGATGACAATCCGATCCAGCAGGAAAACTACAAAGGCGAGAAGCTCAAAGCGATCTTTGAAGCCTACCCCAATAAACCCTTTGTGCTCTTTGGAGACAGCTCCGAGAAAGATACAGAAATTTATCTGGCGATTGCCGCTGAATACCCCGGTCGGGTCAAAGGGATTTTTATCAATAATGTCACCGCAGACGACCCCAGTGCAGCCCGTTTTGCCGGCGTGCATTTAACCGCCAATGCTGGGGAAAGCGCCCGAATTTTAGCGGGTCTCAACTTACTGACAGCTGACGAAGTCAGCCAGGTTGAGCAGAGCCTCTGATGCCTGCTGATCAAGACTGATGCCAGCGTCACTAGAACAACCCAGACGTCGCTACAGCGGCATTCACAAAGATTTGATACTGATGACAGCGGTCACCGTGATCGCCTGTTTACTGGTGAGTCTGATGGGACTGTGCCTGCTCTTGAATGTTTTTTCCGCTGAAGCAATTGCTGTTTTTGGCGAAGTCAAAGAAGCCAGCAGTCGCATCGTTTTTACCCTGGTCGGGGCATTGTTTGTGGGGATTGGCTCCCTCGGAGCGGGATGGACTCCTTATCGGGCCTGGCAACAGAGTGCAATCGTCGCCCAGGGGCAAACCCAGGCCGTGGAAGTCAAATTTATCAAAGACGAGTGGAGTGATTCCAGCTCTTATTACCTGGAGATCGAAGCGGGCCCACTGGCCGGTAGTTACGCCATTTATAGCCCGCCCAAAAGCCTGAAATTAGAAGCCGATGGGCAAATGTACTCAGGCCTGGCGTATACCTATCAGACAGAGATTGGCGCCGTTGAGATCGCAGGCCACCTGATCTGGTGCCACTAAATTGACTGACTCCCTACTAAAGCCCCCTGAGGCCCGGTGAATATGAGAAAATGAGAGCAGCAGCAAAAAAGGACAGATCATGGAATTTCAAGGCACTGACAATTATTATTTAAACCCCGAATTGCAATCGATTGTAAATATGGCGATTCAAATGGAAAAGCCCCTGCTCTTAACCGGCGAGCCTGGCACCGGCAAAACCCAATTGGCTTTTGAAATCTCTCGTTCACTGGGTATGCCCTTAGAAATTTTACGGGCCAAATCTACGATCAAAGGCGAAGAAACCTGCTATGTGCAGGACACGGTCTTGCGCCTGAATGACGCCCGCTTTGGTGGCGCTGACACCGGACGCGATGTCAATCAATTTTTTGACTATATCATCTGGGGACCGATTGGCAGAGCCTTTCGCAGTGAAGAGCGGGTCGTCTTGCTCTTAGACGAGATCGACAAAACCGAATCCGATGTACAGGACAATTTGCTGGATGTCTTAGACGAAAAACAATTTACAATCCGCGAGATCAATCAGGTGATCCAGGCCAAGCTGCCGCCCCTGATTTTGATTACCTCCAATGCCAAGCGTGAGCTCTCAGATCCTTTTTTACGGCGCTGTTTTTGCCATCACCTGGCCTTCCCCAGCCGCGAAGAAATGATTGAGATCGTTAAATTACATTTTGCTGAGCTGGATGCGAAATTGCTCGACACGGCCCTGAATATATTTTATGAGCTGCGCGCCAGAGGCTTCGAAAAAGCGCCAGCTACCAGCGAATTATTGGATTGGTTACAGGCCCTCAAAAGCTCAGAGACCGATCTACAAGTCCCCGATCAAATCCCATTTTTGGGTGCTCTGCTCAAGCGTACCGAAGATATTCTGAGTTTTCGCAATGGCAAGCAGCAGCCGGGAAGCAGATGGTAGCCCCGCCAGCAGCGGATCCGGTTTTTCTGGGGTTTTTCTATCTCCTACAGGAATACGGGATCCCGGTCAACTTACATTATCTGATCGACTTTTACGCCGGCCTGCAAAAAGGCCTGGTGCGTAATATCGACGAATTATTTGTCTTCCTCAGACTGAATCTGGTCAAAAAAGCCGAGCATATGGATGCCTTCGAACGGGCCTTTGCTTTCTATTTTTTTGATATCGATATCCCTGATCTGGCCGAAGACGATCCGGAAGTACTCAACACACGCCAGTTTCAGGAATGGCTGCGGCAGGCGATTGCCAACAAAGAAATCACCGGCCCCATCTGGCAAATGGACCGCGAGCAATTGATCAAAAAATTCTGGGAAACCCTCAAGCAACAGATGGAACGCCATGATGGTGGCAAACGCTGGGTCGGTACGGGTGGAGCTTCACCCTTTGGACATTCGGGCATGGCCCAACCCGGCGTGCGGGTGCATGGCCCGGGTGGCAATCGCTCAGCCATCAAAGCAATTGGTGAACGCAATTATATCGACTATGCCAGCTCGCATGCTCTGAAAGGCACCAATATTCGTCAGGCCCTGACCGCCTTAAAAAAGCTACAACCCAGCGGGGCACCGACAGAGCTGGATATCCACGAGACGATCTCCAAAACCGCCCAAAATGGCGGTGAAATCGAACTGGTCTTTGCCCGTGAGCTCAGAGATAAGATTTCGGTCTTGCTCTTGATCGACAATGGTGGCATGTCGATGCTGCCTCACGCCGAGCTGACGCGCCTGCTTTTTGATAAGCTCAAAGATCGCTTCAAAAGCCTGAAAACCTATTATTTTCACAATACGATTTATCAGCGGGTTTACGCGGATCCCTATCATAGCAAGCCTATCGCTACTGAAAAACTGTTACAATTACCTAAGGAAACCCGTGTCATTATCATGGGAGATGCCAGCATGGCACCTGATGAGCTCTATGCTTCACGAGGTAGCCTCTATTTTGAAGACGAACACAACGAAACCAGTATGCATTGGCTCAGCAAAATCAAAGAGCGCTTTTCGCAATCGGTTTGGCTCAACCCGATCCTCAAAGAACACTGGCAACAAAACGGGGCCTGGACTTTGCATCAAATTCGTTCGGTCTTTGAAATGGAAGATCTGAGCCTAAACGGCATCAAAAAGGCAGTCGAGCATTTAAACCAAAAGTCTTAATAACATAATACTGTGGTGCTGCTCATTTCAAATGAAGAGAGCCCACGCATCTGGAGTCAATATGAACCCGCGTTTAGATCAGGCCTTTGCCTATCATCAAGCAGGCCAACTAGAGGCAGCAGCAACACTTTACCAACAAGAAATTGAGAGCGATCCCGACGCAGCAGATGCGATCTATATGCTCGGCATCATTGCCAGCCAACGTCAAAATTATTCCGCTGCGATTCTACAGATTCAAGCTGCGATTGCCTTAAAGCCAAACGAAGCAATTTATCATTATAATCTGGGCAATGCTTATCTGATTCAAGCTGACTGCTTAGCTGCCATTGAAAGCTACCAGCAAGCACTCAAGCTCGATCCTGAAAATGGCAAGATCTATTTAAAATTAGGCCGCGCCCATAAACAAGCGAATCAGCTCAACGCCGCTTTAACTTGTTTTCAAGAAGCTATCCGTTTTGCAGCATCAGAAGACGAAGCCTATTTTGAATTAGGCGAAAGTTTGCTGCAATGCGATCAATGGAAACAAGCAACAGCCGTTTTGCTTGCAGGCCTGGAAGTGAGCCCTGATTCGGGTCCTATACATCGCAATCTGGGCCTGGCCTATCAATTGCAAAACAAACTCGATCTGGCACTCGAGCATTATCAATTTGCGCTCGATACTCTAGATCCCAGCCCTGAATTACTCAATAATGTGGGCAATATTTATCGGCAACTGCGTCAGTTCGAAAAAGCAACCCGCTACTTTGAACACGCACTGCAATTGAACCCCGAGCACCTGGAGAGCTACTATAATCTGGGAGCGAGCTTAGAGGCCTGGGGCAAAGGAAAAGCAGCAATCAAAGCCTTTTCGGCCTTTATTGAGCGCAGCCCGCAACATACAGAAGTCCCCAAACTGCTGTGTCATATTGGCCAAATTTGGCGCAGTTTAGAAGAGCGTGCACGGGC
>JBBKWI010000015.1:0-22527 GCA_037968875.1 Candidatus Sericytochromatia bacterium
CTAAGAAAGGAAGTCATGCGATGAGTCAAACGCCACTTCAAAAACTGAAACAGGAAACCCCCTACCGTTGGAAAGTCCAAACCGCCCGTTCATGGGGCTGTGAATGTGTCGCTTATATAGATGCCCGTCAGGTCATGGATCTTTTGGACGAAGTCGTTGGCCCTGAAAACTGGCAAGATCACTACCGTGAAGTCGCTGGCAATGTCTATTGTGATTTGTCTTTGCGTATTGGCGACGACTGGGTCAGCAAATCTGACTGTGGTAGCGCCAGTGCTTTTGAAGCCGAAAAAGGCCAGGCCAGCGATGCATTTAAGCGCGCAGCCGTTAAATGGGGCGTGGGCCGCTTTCTGTATAGCTTAGAAACCGTCAAAGTCAAATCTATTGAAAACGGCACAGACAATTACGGCAAGCCCCGCTATGTGCCAGCTGATGACAAAGGCAAGCGGGTCTATAATCTCACCGCATATATTCGCAGTCTCGACAAACGTCATGAAGCAGTCGCCACGCCGACTCAAAAAGATGATCTCAAAGTGCTTTGTCAAAAATTGGACTGGAGCGGCGAGCAATTGAAGTCATATCTCAGCCGTCAGCAAACATCATGGAACACACTGACTCACAAGCAAGCCGCTCGGGTGCTCAGTGAGCTAGAAGAGCGCATCCAAACCCGTCAGCTAGCCATGGCCTAAAGATCTAAACCCCAAAACCCAGTAGCGTCTCTTTTTTCATCAAATAAATGAGGGGCGCTACTTTATTTGATTAATTTAGAAATAGCTTTAAATTGAGGGCTGCCCGAGCTGACACAGAGCTCCAGTAGAATCGACTCCACCGAGACAGGAACCACTCCAGCCTGTCGCATACGTGCCAACGCCGTTTGTTTGTCTGACTCTTTGCGTGAGCCCACGGCATCCTCAACCACCGCGACACGATAGCCAGCCTCCAGCAAGTCCAAAGCCGTTTGTAAAACACATACGTGAGCTTCAATCCCAAACAAAATAATCGTATTGCGACCACTTTGGGCCACAGAGTCCAGAAAGAGATCGCTGCCACAACACGAAAAACACATTTTCTCAAAGACCCGACTGTGCTCTGAGCGGATCGACTCCAGAGCTGAGACGGTCTTGCCCAGGCCTTTGACATATTGCTCGGTCACCATCAGCGGGATCTCCAGAATATCAAAGCCCTGAATCAGTTTCACCATCGCTTCCTGATGAATTTCGTAATTGGCAATATGGGGAAACAAACGTTCTTGAACATCAATCAAGAGAGCCAAACTTAACTGGGGCTGTAATCGCATAAATTCACCCTTTTTGGCTTTAGCTTAACATGTGCCTAAGGTCTGTATTCAGCCATTCAAATGACTTATAATCACAAGCAAAACCCTCTAAATCAGCTTATCAAACCCGGATCTGCATGCTACAATAAGCCCTGATCAAGAGAGCAAATTTCTGGAGAAATATAGAGTGTGGCACCGTCACTTAGACTCAAATCACTATGATTAACATTCATTGGAATCTTTCAGCCCTGATTTTTTCAGCTGCTGTGACCTTGCTGGTTGATTACTATATCACCACACTCTTACACCGCCGCTATGATCGCCAATTTGGCTGGAGCTTTATCGCTTCTGGGCTGGTTGCGTTTTCAATGCCATTGTTGCTAGTTATCGGGCTCCCCACTTATCTAATCAGCGCGGTACTGCCCGTACACTGGAGCGTAAAAGCAGCCTGTTTGATGGTCTTGCTGGTACCACTGATTTTGGCCTTAATGCTCTTAAAAGCAAAAATCTTAAGTAAGTTCTTCCCGGCACCAGTCAAGGTAGCCCTAAGTGCAAACGAAAGCGTTTAAAGAACAACTTTCAGGTAACGTGGAGCCACAATATCACGGGTGATTAAATAATTGACCAGTGAACCGTCAAGCTGCAAGACCACAAACTCACCGCTGTCCTCATCCCACTTAACGACCAATAAACGCTGATTAGCAACATAATAGCGAAAGTCCAGATAAAAAGGCACATCATCACGCTTAGCAAACGCAACCGCTCGTTCACGGTAGTGTTCAGCGTCATCCAAAGGAGGATCATTAAATAACGATCCGAAGCGTTGAAAATTAGAGAGCAAATTTTGCTCCGGTGACCGGCTAACGGAGCGTGACCAAAACCCATTCGGCTCAACAGCTATCAATGCACGCAATTGCGCCCATTCCTGATTGGTCAATTCGACCCCCAGAGAAGCCAATTGGACGCGTAGTAATGGATCTGCGGGATTTGTTGGGTCTGTACTGGGGGTTGAACGGGGATCTGCACCTGGTAAAATAGGCGAATTGCCACCTGTCGAATCAGGAACAAGCTCATCAAAACCAGGTAAAACCAGATCAGATGCTGACGGGCGTGCCGGTGTAGGGTTGGTGATGCATGCAGACAGGGTAAGCAAGCACAAGCCAAAAATGATTAACTGTCTCATAGTCCATATTATAGAGGGCTCACACCAAAAGCTGTAGCTATTGCAAGAAAACTTTCAGGAAATACGCATTCTAGTCCAGACAATCAAGCGAGCGATCATGTTCAGCTATCACCCTTTTGTAGCCACAGGCCATGCTACAATAACTGACGTTTAGAGGTCCCAGCGAAGCAAAAGGATACGGCATGAAATTATTGTCTCAGGAAAAATTTTTCAAACGAGTAGAACCTGCCCTGGCAGAGCTCGAAAAAGTTGTCCTGGAAGAACTTCAATACTACACCCCCGAACTGATTGAAGCGGCTAGTCACTTAATGAAAGCCGGCGGCAAACGTCTGCGTCCGATAATGGTCTTACTCTGTGCTCAGGCCTGTCACTCCCAGGACCAAGTCAGCCACGAACACCACTTATTGGCAATGGCTGTTGAAGTCTTGCATACAGCCACTTTAATTCACGATGATATTATCGATGGATCCGAAACGCGGCGTGGACTGCCCACCGTCAATCGCAAATGGGGACTACGCACCTCAGTCTTAACCGGTGACTTTTTACTGGCACGCTCTTGTTTTTATATTTCCAATATCCAAAAAGTACGCCTGAATACCATTTTCTCTCAGATGGTAATGGATATGTGCAATGGCGAAATTGCCCAACTCAAGCGGCGTTATCGCTCGGCCTTAACTTTAGAGGAATACCTGGAGCAGGTCTCCTGCAAAACCGCCCTGCTGATGGCCATAGGCTGTCAGGGTGCGGGTATTATCAATGACGTGCCCCCAGAGATTGAAGAGGCCCTTTATCAATATGGCCACAACCTGGGTGTCGCCTTTCAAATCATGGACGATATGCTCGATTTTTCATCCACAGACGGCGCACTCGGTAAATCTGCTCACAACGATTTAGTGCAAGGGCAAGTCACCTTACCAAGCTTTTATGCATTGCAAAACTCCCCTGATGCTGCTGAGCTCAAAGCGATTATCGATCGTCACTTAGAGCTTGAAGGCGATCATGAGCGGGCCCTGGATATTATATTAAGCTCTGATGCAATGCAACGCTCAGAGCAAAAATCCCATGACTATGTTGAAGCTGCGATTCAAGCGATTGAAATCTTGCCTGACAGCGAAGCCAAGCAAGCCCTGGCTGATTTGGCCCGATTTTCGATTAAGCGATCTCAATAAATTATGTTATCTTGTAAGTGAGGAAAGCCATTAGATGATTACAAATGCATTAAACAGTTCTCGTAAAACGCTGGCCGCCTGGATCTGGGAAGAGTTAGCCGATATTGAATTTTCTTCACTCTATGCCCCCTTTGGTGGAGATTGTCGTGTTCCGCAGTTTTTCAAGCGCAAAGGCTATCAAACCTTTGTTAGCGATATTCTACAAAGCCATTATTGGCGCGGTGTAGCCCTGGTTCAAAACAATGAAAACATTCTGACCCCCAACCATTATCAGGCCATTGTTGAGACCACCGGATTATTCAATGATTTCTCTGCCTGGCAAGATCATTATTTTACCCGCGAAGAAACCCAATGTTTGGGACTGTGGTGGAATAATATCGAAAACAATGCTGATTTCCAAAGTTCTCCTGAGCTCAAAGGCATGGCTTATAATGCCGTCTATTTGACGATGGCTTATTGGCTAAACTTTAACCAAAGCTATTTACAAGCCAAAGCGCTCAGCCCCGATGAAGTGATGAAGCATTATGTACAACAGCTCAATTCCTGGGTTGTCGACAATCAAATGCCCAATATGGCTTATTTTATTGATGCTTACCAATTGGCAGATCAATTACCAGCGGATGTGCTCTGGGTCAACCCACCTGGCATGAGTGGATTCAGAGATACCAACCTGAAGACAGAGCTCAGCGAGTGCTGGACCCGTCGGGTACCCCAGATTAATTTAGCAGGCGTCATCAACGAAACAGGCAATCCCAAATTGGGCCAGTCTTATCAAGACAGCGGCAGCTATTTAGAAGCCCTCTCGCAATTCTTAGACCTCTGTCAGGGCTCTCGAATCTGGGTCTTACAACACGGAGAGCATTTGGGCGTCGACCTGGAGTCATTTGAAGCCATGGTAGAAAGCAAACGACAAATCTGGAAACGTGCTTCGATGTCGATTCCTTACCCTTACGCTGACGAGACCCTGGTTAGCAAAGAAACTTTATTGATAGCAGTGGGCGAATGAAGTTTAGCGGACGATTTGCAGATTTTTCTCTGCCTGACATTTTAAGGATACTCATTCCAAGTCAAAAAGCTGGCAGCCTGGTGATTCGTTATCAAAATCAGGACAGCCGAATTTTTGTCAGCCAGGGTGCATTGCATCATGCCGAAACGGCCTCAAGCACTGGCGAGCAAGCTGTTTTTGAAATGCTCAATTTCACTTCAACAGCAGAATTCGAATTTGTTCAACAAGACGAGATGCCTGAGCAAACAATTTTTTCAGATCTAGACTCCCTGATTCAAAAAGGCATCGCTTCACTGGAGCTCTGGCGCAAACTCAATCGTAAGTTTGTCCGTATTTCAGCCCAGACAGAAATCGTCTTATTGAAGCCCCCAGCAGAAGCAAACTCATCCATTTTAGAGCTCCTAAATAAAAAGCGGCGCCTGGCCGTACAGGTTTTAGTTGAAAGTCTTGATGACTCCCCTGAGGAGATCATTGAAACGCTTCTGGAATTTGAAAAAAAGGGAATCATCAGAATAGACGAAGAAAAGGAGGCCAGTATGCGTCGGTTTTTTAGTAAAACCGCCAATACAGCCCTCAGCGAATTCAATTCTATCTCTGGTTTAAAGCTCAAACAAGAAATGAATGAGCGCTTAGAAAGGCTGATCCTAGACAAAAACTGGCTGATTGAAATTCAAAATGGTATGATTGTGGATGACAAAATACAGAGCTCCAGCTTGCAAACGCAATCTGAGCAGTATGGTCTGTTCCTGAATCAATTATTCGGAATGATTTCACCCATCTATGGTAAATCCTTTCTTCAGCAAGTTATGGATAAGGTCGAACAGCATCTACCAGGCTCTGTTCAATATTGGAGTAAGGAACTCAAACTAGAACTATGATAGGTTGTTTAAAGCTATGTTAAACCCCCAACTAAGTAGTTTGGTAATAACGCCAGAAGGCATTCAGCGCATCACGGTGTTACTCAACGAGCTGCAGTCTGAAACCAACGCGAAGTGTATTTTACTGGTTGAAAAAAGCGGCCAGCATTTGGCGCTGGTTGGCGAAGAATCGCCTCACGTTATGGCTTTATCAGCCCTGATCGTGGGTGCATTTTCTTCTACACGTGAAATTGCCCGTTTACTCGGTGAAGCTGAATTTAAAACGATGTTTCAACAGGGGAGTCGGTTGAATATCTTTATTTCTCAGCTAGACTCTCAAGATTTGATTACGGTTATCTTTGATGAACGTACCACATTGGGAATGATCAAACTCAAAACCCAACAAATGATGAAACGCATGGGCGAAGAGATCAGTAGGATGGGGCAAGGATAGTAAGATGGCGTTAATCAATTACGCAAGTAGAGAAATTCATTGTAAAGTGGTTTTTTATGGTACCGGTATGGGCGGAAAAACCACCAATTTGGAATACCTGCATAAACAGCTCAGTCCAACTATCCGTGGTGAAATGGTGTCCTTGAACACTGCCAATGAACGCACCTTGTTCTTTGACTTTTTGCCTTTGGATTTGGGCTCTGTACAGGGTTTCAAAACCAAGTTTTCACTGTATACCGTGCCGGGTCAGGTTGAGTATAATGCCAGCCGCCGCTTGGTACTGAATGGTGCCGATGGCATTGTTTTTGTAGCCGACTCACAGCGTCCAAAGGCGCAGGAGAATATCGACAGTTTACAGAATATGGTTGAAAACCTGGCTTCTTATGGTCTGGTTCTGGGTAAATTACCCTGGGTCATTCAATACAATAAGCGGGATCTTCCTGATGCCATGACTGTTGAAGAGTTGGAGCGTGACTTGAACCCTGAGCGCGTTCCTCACTTTGAAGCTGTCGCTTTTAGCGGCCAAGGCGTTTTCGCTACCCTGAAAGCAATTTCCAAAGCGGTATTAAACGGCCTCAGTTAAGGTCTGAACACTTTTACTTAAAAAGCGCACTGATATTAATATCGGTGCGCTTTTTGTTATCTAACGATACGCTTAGCCTCTTTGTACTAAATAGGCCATGTAACCCACATAGACCATAATAAAGGCGGTACCGTTCATGCGGTCAAGTACGCCCTTGCGACCTGTGGGCAAGGCCAGTATCAGCATCGCATTGGCCCCTATCAGAACCAGAATATCTATATTGTTGAGCACTTCGAATGCCAGCGGACGAATTGCCGCACTCAGACCCAAAATCCAGAGCAAATTAAATATATTAGAGCCAATCACATTTCCAATCGCGATGTCGGCATTTTTGCGATAAGCCGCCATCGCTGAAGTCACCAACTCTGGTAACGACGTACCAATGGCAACCACAGTTAAACCAATAAAGCTTTGCGAAAAACCAAAATAAGAAGCCATTGTAATGGCACTGTCGACAACAAATTTACCTCCGGCAAAGAGCATCAGCATGCCAGCAATCACTCCAAATGAAGCCCGTGGCACTGACTGTGTCCCTTCAGGCAAATCGTCAGGCCCTTGCTTGCTCTCGCGCGCCAGATTGACGATATAAGTCATGAATAAGATGAAGAATCCCAATAAAAGAAAACCATCTCCGCGCGAAAGCATCATATCGTGATGCGCACTAAACAGAGCCGCGTTTGCTAAAAACCCAACTAAAAAGGTGGCGGCTAGCGAAAAAGGGATCTCAGAAAGAATCGTGCTGCGATAAATCGGTAAGGGATAAATAATCGCTGAAATACCTAAGATCAGCAATATATTTGAGATATTAGAACCAATTACATTGCCGATCGCTATTTCAGAACTCCCCTGAAAACTGGCAAGGATATTCACAACCAGTTCGGGCATTGATGTGCCGAAAGAAACCACCGTCAATGCGATCACAAAATCGGAAATTCCAAAACGCCTTGAAATAGAACTGGCTCCCTCAACGAGCCAGTCGGCACCTTTAATTAAAAGAAAAAAGCCCACAATAAAAAGTACAGCGGCAAGGGCAATACTGCTAGTCAAACGAACCTCCAATAAAACGTCAGTTTAGTCAAGTTAACATACTCTTGGCAGCTTTGCCTGCTTCAAAAATAGCGCATTAAAAAAAGCTGATGAAGCCAAGCCCTTCATCAGCTTTTTAAGGACTAGCTTAAGGAATACGGAAAGCAACCACCAGTGATCCACCCTGTCGCTGAACCGCAAGCAAAACCGTATCTCCAGACTTCAGTTTCTGGTAAATTTGATTAAAGGACTGCGCACTGGCCACCGTCTGGCGATTGATCTCAGTAATCAGATCTCCTGGACGTAAGCCTTTCTCAAAAGCCGGGCCATTGCTATTAACATCACTGACCACAACCCCTTTGGCACTGGCCTCAATGCGGTAACGCTGGCGCAAATCAGAGCTGAGATCCTGTACAACCAGGTCTTTTTCTTGACTGAGGGCTCCTAAATCAGGTGCCTGTGCATTTTCGGACTGTGAATCAGCCTCTTCTAAGGTTACCGTAAACTTCTGAGGCTTTTGATTGCGCAATATTTCGATTTCAATTTTAGAACCTGGGGGCGTTAAGGCGATCTTGTTTCTAAATTGATTGGAGTCCAGCACCACTTTGCCATCTAATCGGCTGATAATGTCATATTTTTTAAGGCCGGCTTTATCAGCAGCCGAACCCGGTGAAACGCCAGAAACAAGAATTCCCTGGTTCGCTGAAATACCCAGGCTTTCTGCCAGGGCCGCATCCAGCTGCTGAATAAAGACACCCAATTGAGAACGTTTGACTTTTCCCTGAGAAATCAATGACTTCATAACCTCTCTGGCCATGTCTGAGGGAATAGCAAATCCGATCCCCATATAGCCCCGTGAGCGTGTCGCTATTGCAGTATTGATGCCCACCAGCTCGCCCTTAATATTGACCAAAGCCCCGCCACTGTTGCCCGGATTAATCGCCGCATCGGTTTGTAGAAAATCTTCAAAATCAGCAACACCGACATTATTACGACTTTTGGCAGAAATAATCCCGGCAGTGACCGTAGAGTCCAGGCCAAAAGGATTGCCTATCGCCAAAACCCATTCACCGACTTGTAAGCGAGAGGAGTCCCCCAAAGTGACTTGCTGTAAATTAGAAAATGATTCCAGTTTAATCACCGCCAGATCAGAGCGCGGATCTGTGCCGACAATCTTGGCTTTAAAGCTGCGGCGATCGGTCAGTGTCACTCGTATTTCATCAGCCCCTTCAACCACATGATTATTGGTTAAAATATAGCCCTTCTCAGCATCGACGATCACACCAGAGCCCACACCTTGCTGACTACGCTCCTCTCCCTGATTAGGGCTCTGAGGAAAGGACTTGCCAAAAAAATCAAAGAAATCATCCGGATTATTGGGGTCCAATTGCTTTGGCTGCTGCGCTTTGGCCCGCTTGATCATAGCAATACTGACAACTGCTGGAGTCACACTCTCAGAAATTTCGATAAAGTCACTATTGAGTTTTTTAAGTGTCGGTGCTGCTGCATCTTGCGCAATCACTTGAGTCGGGTGAACCCATTCAGAGATTCCGTATCCGATGCCAAAGCTAGCTGCTACCATTAAAGATAAAGTCAAAGAATATATCCGTTTGCTCATGAATGTCACCTGAATGATTTTGTTATTTGAGCCTATCTTAACATGTGCTATGACTTAAGTTGGCAACTTGGAAACATTCCGCTTAAGCTGAGCACAAGATTCAAAGTAGAGAAAGTCAACACTGATGATTATTGACCAGTTTCAGATCGGTCCCTATCAGATTCATGTCAATTCCAGTATCCGCTGGATTCAAAATTATTTGAAAGAGCTACCCCTATCCACTCAACCGCTGGCCCTAGATATTGGCGCACACAATGGTCTCTACCAGTCCAATAGCTTGTTTTTGTATTTTCAAGGCTGGCACGGCCTTTGCCTTGAAAAAGACCCCCAGCGTTACCAGGAGCTTGTCAGCTTTTATTCAGAGTATTTACCCTGGGTACAACATGCTTGCCAGGAGATCACGCCAGACACGATCGTCTCGTGCTTAGAGCAAAATCAAATACCGCAGCAGTTTGATTTCTTGAGTCTGGATATTGATAGTTATGATGCCGATCTGCTCAAGCGCTTACTACAGCACTACCAACCCAGCTTAATCTGCGCTGAAATCAATGAAGTGATCCCCCCGCCGATCGCCTTTGCAGCCCATTATGCCAGTGACTGGCAGAGCACAACACCACATTTTTTTGGTATGAGTCTGACGTATTTGGCAGAAATAGCAGCAAACTTTGATTACCAATTGATTGGGCTCGACTTTAACAATGCTTTTTTAGTCCGCAAAGAACTCAACCCCTGGCCTCATCTCAGTGCAGTGCAAGCCTACAAGAATTACCGAGAAGGCTTGAAGCCCCAATACAACCTCGATATGCATGATTTATTGTCTTGCTCCTCCACAGAAGCAATGGCATTTTTAAAGTATCATTTCAAGCAAGAAATCATGCCCTACACCCTCAAGCTGAGAGCATGATATGCTGAATCATTAAAGCGCAAACCACAGCCCAAGGAGTAGACCTATGTCCTGGCCACAGATTCCCCTTGCTGAGCGTATTCGTCCTCAGACGCGAGACGCTTATCAAGGACAGTTGAGCCTCTTAAACGAAACCGAACCCCTGCATCATATGCTGAGCACTGGACAGGTACATTCTTTGATTCTGTGGGGACCTCCGGGGACGGGCAAGACCACTTTGGTACGCTTGCTAGCCCAGGCAGCAGGGGCCGATTTACATGAGCTATCGGCAGTCTCTGCCGGGGTCAAACAAGTCCGTGAAGTCATTCAAAATGCCCGCGAAACTCAAAATACGTTATTTCAGCAGCCTGTGGTCTTGTTTATCGATGAAATCCACCGCTTTAACAAAGCACAGCAAGACGCCTTGCTGCACGCTGTTGAGACCGGTGAAATTATTTTGATGGGGGCAACGACCGAGAACCCCTCTTTCGAAGTCATTCCGGCCTTACTCTCGCGCTGCCCGGTCTATGTCTTAAAGGCACTGGAAGACGAGGCTCTCAAAGCAATTTTGGAACGTGCCTTGCAAATGGATGAGCATCTCAAAGATCTACAGGTTGAGATCGCAGACTGGGAAACGCTTTTGCGCTATAGCGCAGGTGATGCCCGTACCTTACTGAATCGCAGCGAATTGGCTCTCAAAATGGCCCTCAGCCAGCAGTCTGGCCAAGCGCTGATACTTGATACCGACTTGATCAAAAAAGCCTTTCAGCGCCCCCTCGGTCATGACAAAAACGGCGAGTCTCATTTTAATCTGATATCCGCTTTGATTAAGTCCGTGCGCGGCTCAGACCCCGATGCAGCAGTCTATTGGCTAGCGCGTCTATTGGCCGGGGGTGAAGATGCCAATTTTATTGCGCGCCGCCTGATTATTCTGGCCTCAGAAGATATTGGCAATGCTGAGCCCTATGCCTTGTCTCTGGCCACTGCCTGCTTACAAGCCGTGCATAGCATTGGCATGCCTGAAGCCCGAATCATCCTGGCTCAAACGATCACTTATTTGGCGGCTTGCCCCAAGAGCAATGCCGCTTATCTATCGATTGACAAGGCCCTGGCCGATGTCGAAACCCATCGGGATTTGCCTGTGCCTTTACACCTGCGCAATGCCCCAACACAATTAATGAAAACACAGGGCTATGGCCAGGATTATGCCTATGCCCATGATCATTCGGGGCATTTTGTGAAACAACACTATTTACCTGACAAACTCCAACAGCAAGTCTATTATCAGCCCAGTGAAATGGGGCGTGAAAAAAGCCTGAAGGCTCGCTTAGCCCATTATTGGCCCGAGCGTTATCCAGATCCAAAAGACTAAACCTAACAAATGAACCCAAGGAATAAACCCATGTCAACAGATCGAAGTATTGAAACCAAATTAAGCGAGCACTTTGCTCCCGCCTATTTAGAGGTGATCAATGAAAGCAGTCAACACAGCGGCCCGGCAACAGAAAGCCACTATAAGGTGGTTCTGGTCAGCGAGTCCTTTGCAAATACCTCACGGGTACAGCGCCACCGAGAGGTCAATACGATTTTAGAACACGAACTCAATACAGCTGTACATGCGCTCTCTCTGAAACTCCATACGCCCGCAGAATGGCAAGCGCGTCATGGCGAAGTGCCCCCATCGCCCCATTGTCGGGGAGGATCAAAATCCTAAGCATCTGGCTATAGCAGCTTCAAGAAGTAAAGCTAAGAGAAGAGAACAGAAAATTCATATAACAATAAAGGACAAAAGAAATCAATATGGCATCAGACTTAATTTTTGTAGAGTTCATTATTGATCAGATAGATAGTACAGAATCCATTACTTTTAAAAAAATGTTTGGAGAATATGCCATTTATTGTGGCAATAAAATCGTCGCATTGGTTTGCGACAACCAATTATTTGTAAAACCGACTGAAAAAGGAAGAGCCTTTATTGGAGATGTAGTTGAAGCTCCTTCGTATCCTGGTGCCAAACCAAGTTTTTTGATTGAAGCCAAATTTGAGAATCGAGAATGGCTAAGTCGCCTAATACAGGTGACTGCGAAAGAACTTCCTGAACCAAAACCTAAAAAAAAGCCTTCTGGCTCTTAAGATAGCTCCACAAAAATCATAAGGAACTTTAATTTCGCAAGGGCACCAATTCAACGACATCGCCCTCGAGGGTAATTGCTGTCGGCGTAAAAAGTCCCAGACTAAAGATCGCTGCCAACCAGGTCCAGCCATTGCGAGTATGACTCAGTTTTAGACGGACCACTCCCTGACCTGGCCGCAAATGCTTCTTCAGTACAAAAGGCAAGATTTGATCCGCGGCAATGCCATCGCGGGTGCCAATCGGAACTTGAGGCAAACCAAAAAGTGAGTAAAGCCAGAGTTCTTCACGAAAATGATGATCTAGCCGGCCTGTTTGATAGCCATAGACTGTTTCACTGAGTGAGACCGGCTGCTCAATATCGACAGGTGCATAAGTGACGCTGGCACAGGCCAGGGGCAAGAGCAAAAACCCAATCAATAATCCAGACTTAATTGCTTTTGGGTAAGACACGAATCACATCCCCTTCGATAATCAACTTAGAACGACTATAGATCCCCAGACTTAAAACCGAAACAGTCATATCCAGAGGCGTTGGTGTCTGCTCAATCCGAAAATTGACCAGGCCTTCATCAGCCTTGAGCTCTTTTTGTAAAACCTCACTAAGCAAGCTCATTTCCCCAGGATGTGTCCCAAAGATATAGTCGACTGAAGTTTCATAATACAAATGCCGCAAAACCTGCACCGGGCCTAATGACTTGAGTATTTGGGGTTGATTAAGATAGATTGGACTGGGATGGACACTTTGAAAGGTCAGGCTATAGCACCCATTTAATAAAAACAAGCAGACGATCATCGCCAGTCGAAAACCGGTTTGAAAGCAAGGAATCATCGAATCAGGTCGGCGTATTTTCAGCATGGTCCCATTTTAGCATGAGCCTGATTTAGCATGGGCTTAGACTAAAACAGGTCCAAATCCAGACGGGTCAGAACGAACGGTAAGTTTATTTTTTAAAAATTTGAATCAAAAAAACGTTTGGTTCAGGTAAGTTTACTTCAGGTTAAGACGATGTGATCATCAGGTAAGCTCTGTTTTTGCTTACGGTCTAAATCATTTTAGAATGAAACGAAAACCTGCTACAGAGCGCTTTGCTAAATGGATGCTTGAATGCTTAGATTAAAATTGATGGGTGCAAGTTAAGATGAATATTCGTCCCTCTGGACCCATGCAAAAAATCAATGAGCAACCCCTGGTAGCTGTCTCAACACCAGTCAGCAGCAAGGCCCCTCAGATTTTACTGCCTGCTGCTTTTCAAAAATCTGATCAGATCAATTCCCAGACCGCTCTGGCTAGTGCCCCTGTACGCGCCCAGTTAGCTCTGGAGATTAAAGATCAAGATGGGTTTTTAAACCTGAGCGAAGGCGATCTCACGGTCAATGCCAATGGCAAAATTGAAATCAAACCTGAATTCATTCTCAAACAATTATCGGAGATTCCAGCCGGTGACAAAGTCGCTTTTAAACCCGCCACTTTTGATGCGGACAATCGGCAATATGTGATCTCAGGTAAGGCCCTGGATCTGCTCGGTTTTTTGAATGTCGGCTTTGAAGTCCGCCTCGGCATCGAAGGCGATCAACTCGCCTTTCGGGTCAATAATGGCATCAAGCGAGGCGTCGTTTATAAGGTTTTGAGCAAACAACTCGAAAAACTGGGCTTAGAAACCCAGAAAGACAACGGCAAACTGGTATTGCAGCCCCAGTATGAGCGCAGTATCGATCTCAAACTCGGCCCCGATCACCAGGGGCGTATCGATCGCGTCCAGGCCAGCCCGGAGCAATTAAAATTTACGATTTCTGAAGATGGCTTGCTCACGATCCAATTGCAGGATCTGGGCCTTGAGATAAGCTCTCAGATCAACGCTGCTGACAGCCCTGCAAACACAGCAACAAAAAATACGCCTCCCTTAAGCCAGGCCAAATTACATTTTGATGTCGCTCTCAACGATCAACTCAAACCCGTCGTCACGATTCAGGACGGCATGCTCAGCTCAGCAGTCGAAACCGAACAGCTCAAAGCCTTTTTAGAAAAACAAGTCCCACTGATGCAAGAGCAGCTAGGCAATGACTTACAGCTTTCCTTGCAGCATATAAAAGGTAAGCTTGATCTCAGAGACGGTCTGCAAGTGCAAGCCTCAGCTGAGCTTCAAATCGACAGCCAAGACACAGCCGCCAAAGCTTCAGCAGCCCTGAGTACCCAAATCAATAGCGATTCCAAAAGTGTACAAGCTCAAGGGCTCGATATTCGCTTAGCCAGCGGCCAGGAAGTCCGGGCCCAATCGGTCACATTGGTCAGCACCGAAAATCAGCTCAATTTAAAAGCAGAGCGAGTGCAGGGCCAATTTCAAAGCGACGAAATCAATGCCAGCTCTGACGGGTTCGACCTCGATCTGCAAAAGAACGGTCAGCAGATTCAGGCCCAAATTGATGGCAGCATTTCTGGCAAGGTTAATTCCAGCAATATACAAGCAGAAGCGACACTCTCGGGGCGCCAGGAAATCAAGATTAGCCCTGAAGCGATTGAGGCCGACTTAGACCAAGTAAATGCGACAGGCTCATATACAGCCGTTAAAAATACAGAGCCCAAAGCCAAATCAGATCAAGCGCCTCGCGATCTCAAGCTGAATGTTCAGCATTTAGAAGTCAGCGGCAAAGCTAATTTGGCTGCTATGGAAATTGATGCTGAAGTCAGCAATGGCAGCTTACAGGTTCAAAAAACCGAGGCCGGTCTCACTATCAATACGGACGCCACTGTCAAAGCCCAGGTCGACGGCCAACGTATCCAAGGGCAAACCAAAATCAGTTCAGCAACAGTCCAGAGTACAGCAGCAGGCCTTGAGATTTCCGCACAACACACCAGCAAAGGCAGTTTCAGCAATGCCAGTGGAAAAATCAGCGTCGCAGGTGATGTGCAGGGGCGAGCAAATATAGTAGCAAAAGACGGTCAAATCGCCGTACAAAACCGTGAAGGTCGCCTGCAAGCCGAGTTTAAACAACAAGGACAACTGACGATCACAGGCAGTGGCGGCGACGCTGACTTTAAAATTAACGCCGAGCAAAATATAGACTTGCGTCTCGCTGATCCTGACTTAAAGACGGTCTTTGACAAAAATAACAATCGGATCGAGGCCCACAGTCGCAAGGGTGAAGTCAGTCTGAGTGTCAACGGGGATGATGTCAATCTCAAAACCGAGGGGAGTCAATCTGATCTCAAGGTTGCCATCAAAGACAATATCAGGGTCGCAGGCAAAAGTGGAGATGTGCAACTGGAAATCTCTGGTGCCGCAGATGACTCAACGATCGCTATTCAGGCCAAAGATGTTAAAGCCAACACCCGGATTCGCAATTCCCATGGCAACTTAGACATTCAGGCCAAAACACAGGGTAATGTGCATTTAGGAATTCAAGGGGATGCCATTGGCATTCATTCGACAAACGGCAAGGCTGAAGCCAGCGTCAAACTCACCAAGCCCGAAACCGGTGAACAAAAAATTGATGTCAAAGCCAATGGCCATGATTTTAATGTCAACATTGATGGAGATGCGCTGGACATAAGCCTGAGCAAAGCCAATTTCGATGGTAACATCACCCCCAACCCACGACTGGCAGTTGATGTCAAAAGCACCCAGAGCCGCACGGTCGGTGTCAAATTAGTGCCACAAGGTCAAAACCAAGAACTCCAGATTCAATCCGAAGCCGCGCTGGCCGGTCGCGTTAGCATGCAAGGCAAAATGGATACCGAGTTCTCGAATACTGCTGGCTTTAAACTGACGGTCAATGATGGCCCAGAAGATACCATTTCAGCCGAAGTCCCAGCTCTCAAACTTGATGGCCAGGTCGCCCTTAAAGGCTTTGCTGGCCAGGTCACTGGCAGTGGCGACTTCGAGCTAAATATCCAAAATCAACAAGGCGTCAAAATCAATTATCAGGGTGACCTGAAGGGTACCGGCACAGGAGTCGACCGGGTCGATGGCAATTACCAGTTCAAAGGTCAGACCGAAGTTACTCTTCAAGACAAAGACCTGGCTATTTCTCACCGTGGGCAAGTCAACGCCCAGGCCAAAGACAAAATAACTGGCGCCAATGGCAGTATCAGAGTCAATTCACAAGATCACCCGCTGACCCTGAGTATTCACGATCAAAACTTGAGTGTATCCTTGCAAGACGCCGGCTATATTCAACTTGACGACCCACAAGATCTCAAACTCGGCAATGACCCCAAATTATCGGAGTATCTGCAAAAAATTCACTCCAAGGCCATCAAAGTGGGTTATAAAGATCTGCAGATTAGTGGAAACACCGTCAGCCTGAGCTTGCGCACTGAAGGCATTAAAACCCAATATGGCACCATTGATACCGCTGCCACGCTCAGCAAAACTGGCCCGGACTATAATGTCAGCGAGGGTAAGCTCTCACTTGCTCCCAGTTTAGATTTCTATGAAATGATTCAAAAAGGCTTGAGTCAAAAATACAATATCGATATCCAGGGCACGCCCAGTTTCGAAAATGGGGAAATCAAGGTCAAAGGCGAAATCCGCACCAAAGCGGGTGTCGTTCAGCTTGCCAATTTCTCTATCAAAGCCACCGTCAAAGACAATAAACTGGTCTTTGACTTTGATAAAGCCCAGGTGCTCGGTGTGATTGGACGTGGCACCGTCGGTGGGCTGGTCAATCGCCTGCTAAGCAAAACAGATATTGATGTGTTTAAACACAATAATCACACAATTGCCCTCGACCTGGCGGATATCGTCAAAGATTTGTCTCTGACCCAGGGCGTCAATTTCACAGACTTAAAACTGGTCGATAATCGCTTTGAAGTCGGCTTTTACTTCCGCCAGCAAGACGAGCAAGCTGCCAAAGTCGCCAAAAACGGATCCAGCGCTGAGATCCAGGCTTTCATTAAAGAAAACCCGGTCAATAGTCTAAGCGGTGAGTCTGTCTCAACCCTCTTTAATGGTCTGGTCAAGCATGGAGATGCAGAAGCAGCTGCCGATCTGATGCTCGCCACCGCCAAAGCTTATCTCAGCGGCAATGCCGAGAACAAAACCGAAATGGCGCGGGGCCTGCTCTGGATGTCTGGTTCACGCCCAGCACATAAAGCCGATCTGAAAGACGATATCGCTTTAGATGTCGCTCAGGATCTAAACCCTGCTTCATCAGCTGGCAAAGCCATGATCAAAGCCCTACCGCAAGACTTTATCCGTGACTTGGCCAATAATCTCGACCAAACCCTCAGTCAGGGCGGCGGCTGGAACCTGATCACTGGTCAAGAACGCACAGTCGCCAATCAATTGCGCGCTTTGGTCGGTCTGCCCGCCAATCGTCGGCCTATTTAGCAGTTTCTGCATCTAGAGAAACTGGCAAAAGTTCAATTTTTTCGTTCATCAGCTCAATTAAACTCTGTTTGCCACTGGCCAGAGCTTCGAACTTATAGCCCAATCGGTCCACGAAAAAGTAAGCCTGACTTAAGATCTCAAGCAAAGCCAGACCGGAAACCTCGCGCTGGTAAATTTGCCATTTGTAGCGATAATAGACCCGACCCTGGGTATTGATCGTAAAGGCTCCCAGTGGCACGAGATTATTAAAAATATTCATCACTTGAAACAGCTCCCGCTGTTTTTTTTCGGGGACCTCAAATGGCAAGGTAATCAAGAGTTCCAGCGTATCCAAATCTGGGTCAAGCTCTTGCCCCTGAGCACTGGCGATATCGTTGTGAAACAGCAATTGGCCCACGACCGGGCGCTCAGGGTTATAGTCATCCGGCGCTTGCATATAGGCAGCCGGGCCGATAATGATCTGTTGGGCTTTGGAGTCCCCAAAGGCTTCCTGGCGGCTCTGGTAATAGCCGTAATTAAGAATCCCTTTGATGTCTTCGATAGTAGTGGGGGTTTGTAATTCCATTAGATTTGTGCAACTTCCTGTAGAATAGCGTCCAGCGACTTGGCTTGTTTGAGACAAGCGTCAAAATAGGGCTGAAAATAACGGTAGTTACCACTTAAGCCATTGAGCACCCGCACCAATAAACTGGGTTCAAATAAGCGGGTGTGGCCCATCAATTGATAACTTAAACTCCAGCCGTCCTGAACATGGGCCCCAAAATAGCCCAACAGACTCAGCCGATTCAAGACGCCAGAGAGGTGCTGTAAGTCAGGGATCTGGGAACGCTCAAGTTTGAGTGGATTCAAAAGCAAAAACTGCAAAGTTGAACCTGGCGCTGGTGTAATCGTTTGCTTTGTTTTCTGGGCCAGGGACTGAGCGACATCTTCCGCAAAGAGTATTTTTATGATCAGGTCGTCACCATGGATGTCCTGCCCACTGCGTACCAGCAATTGATCCACAGGGATCGTGCCATCTGCCGGGACAAAACTGGCTTCAATTTCGGCCTGATCAAAGACATAACCAAAATAGGCCAGAGGGGACAGGCCTTCTTTTTCGAGTGCTTTTAAAGAAACCATTTATCTACCTACTTTCACTTGGCCGCTAGAACTTTTGACCGTCGCCAGGGCCGAATCATCAAAGACATGGGTATAAAACGAACTCAGTTTCCCTTGCAATATTTCACGGCCTTTCTGAAAGGCTTCTTCGTCGACAGGCTTTGTCGGGTCACTCGGGTCTGACTGGAAGACATGTGGCGAGAGCTTAAAAACCGTACGCATCGCTTCACGCGCTTTAGCAGAAGCTGAAGAATAATTTTTACCAGTACTATCTGTTGAAACCGTTCCATTATCCCCTTTAAAGACAATCTCAGCCAGGGTATCAGCGGCATGGGTAGGAGAGATAGAGACCAACGCCAAATCAATCTCGTCACTGATATTTTGCAAAGACATCAGCATTTCACGATCGCGATCACGCTGTAAATGAACCAATTCCTTTTTTAAGCTCGGTGAGGTCGCCGGATCATCAATATGCTCTTTCAGCTCCTGCTTATCCATCTGGGCAACCTTTTTGCCATCAATTTTGCCAATAGCAGCTTCTCTATCCGCTATTTTTGTAGCCATAAAATCTGGATCGCGCCGATTGGTCATTGCCAAAATATCTACCGAAGGATCACGCCCGGCGTATTCTTCAATCATTTCAGACATTTGGCCCTGAACTTTAGCTTGTGTCGATTCCAGAGCAGAGACATTGTCGGTTTCCCGTTGAGATTTATAGGCCTGATGCAGCGCCAGTCCAGCACCCACGAGTAGAGCGGCCCCCCCCACGATCCAACCCACAGGAGTTACGGCCCCGGCAATCACCGTGGCGGCAATGACCGCGATACCAGCAACCGCAAGGGCTCCGTTAAGAACGGCTTTGACTTTAGATAAGAAGCCCGAGCTGGCTTGTTTCTTTTCAAATTGTTTCACGGCAGCGACAACCATCTCATCTTCCATGGTATTCACGTCGCCCGCAATCGTATCGACAAAGTCTTTGGCGCGCAAAGAATCCTGGTCACTATTGATTGCCCGCTTAATATCTAATCCACACTCAATTCCCTTGGTCACGACCATCACGCCGGATCCAATAATTTGAGTCGCCGTACCCGTCACCGTTTGGGCCGCTTCGGTACTGGCGATCAGATGCTTGGCCGTATCTGAGCCCACCATCAGATTGACCACGCCATTGGCAGACATCGCCATATCAGTCAGTCCCCGGCCCATATCGATCACGCCCTGGGTTTGCTGGTTGGTACCGGCTTGTTTGAGCACCTGCCCAGAGGCATCCAGACGTTTAATTTGCTGTACAAGAGGCGGCAGGTCTCCGCTTTTGACCGGCCCATTTAATTGATGGCTCTCTTTGATTTGAGCGTAATCATGTTGAATGACTCGCTCTTGATAAGTGTTCAAGCGTTCAAGCTGCTTAGATTCTTCGGGGCTAGGAGCACTTAATTTCCCCAGACGTTTCACTTCACGTTGAACATGTCTGGGCGCCAGACTTTTTAGTTTAGAATTGGCAATCGAGCCGTTTTTGTCCAAAATATTTTCGCCACGGGTCTCAAGAGAAGTACTTAAGCTAGCAGCACTACGGCCCGGCACTTTATCCAATACATCCTGATGATCGGTCTGAAGAGCCAGTGCTGTTTGCATATCAATCAGCTTATCTTTGATCTGAAGCGCTTGCTGCATTTTGGCTTTGCCCGCCATGCGGGTGCCGCCGCCTGCACTCACATTTTCGATGCCTTCAAACAGGGTTTGCCCGCCTTCGACGCCTCCAGCAATGGCTGTGGTCATGCCCAGTTGCATGGCCAACTCTCCCTGCTGGCCAACCTGGCCAATCCTGGCTTCACTATTAACGAAGTTCATACCTAAACCGTCAGCAGCCTGCCCCAGGCCTTCGTGCCCCAGGCCATCAACTACATCAGCAGCAATTTGAGATGAAGCCAAAGCATCTTCCTGGCCAGTATCTTTGCCAAAATATTCCCCGGCAAAAAACTTGGTGACCGTATTCATAGCCGTATCAAAGGCTTCATTCATTGGTTTAGCGGCTTCGAGGTATTTTTCAACCAAAAATTGATTGTCTTTGGGACCGAGGCTAGGATCAATTTTTTGAGCAATTTTTTGGCCAATACTAATCAAGCCCGTGATCGTAACAGGCACTGCGTTAATCACCAACTTGACGGCACCGATCACCAGATTGGTAGCTTTGCTAAACAAGCCAAAGAAAGACTTTCCCGCCGCTTTGAGTGCTGAGACCATCTTACTCGTTTTGGTGGGTGTCGAGATCTGAATATCTACACCATTGTTTTGCAGTTTGGCTAAGCTCTCATTAATGCGAGTAGTCATCACATCTTTGCTCTCCAGATTTTTTCGGTTTGTCACACCCTGGCCACTTTTACTGCGATCAATACTATGCATATGTTTCGGTGCCGTTATTGGCGCAGGGGCTCCACTTTGTTGCGCGCGTTTGGGAGCCGCAACTGAGCGCATGGCACCCAAATTGCTGGATTGAGGCATCGTATTGACTCGGCTAAAAGAAATTGACATCAGCAAATTCGTCCTTCATTTCGTGTTTACAACTTAAGCAATTAGGCAGCGACTGCTAGTTTTTCAGCTAAATTATCAGTGAGATCTTGCAGGGTTTCTACTGCTTGAATCAGCTCCTGATAAAGTCGAATACTTGATTTCAGATGAATCCCCTGGCTTTCAAATGGGTCCAACCGGTCAGCAAAGCCATCACAATTATCCAGCAAGACTTCGGCGTTTTCTTCTAATGCTTCCAAATCTGCAGCGCTCAAACTATTTTGTGCTTCCTGAATAACTTGCTGCACAACCTGAGTTTCCGCTTCTAAATCTCGATTCAATTGCTGCACGCTTTGGGATTGAACCATCATCTGACGAAAGCGTTCCAGATAAATATCCAGTGGGCGCAACATTTGGCGCAAGTCTTTGGTATCCAGTTCTTCGTCTAAGATTACTAAAGCCTCATTCAAATCCGTAAATTGCTGGCACAATCGCTTGTACTCGCTCTTGAGGGCCTTAAAATCCAGTGGGGTGGTCGCCACTTTGGGAGGCTGAAAAGCCGTCAAAGCATGTAAAACATCGACAATCTGTTTTTCGATACGATCATAGAAACGATCGTAATCTAACTCTGTTTCGGGCTCAGGGAGAGCGGAGTTATCAGCAGCAGGCCGTCGATTTACTGGCTGTGGCTGCTTACGCGCTTTTAAGACTTCTTGATGCAAAGTCTCTTGCAAGGCCAGGGCCACTGGCTCATGGGGGTCAAGCGACAAGGCCAAATGCAGATATTCTTGGGCAGTCGCAAAATCCTCGATCAAAAAGAACAGGTAAGCCAGTGAAAAAGGAGCACGTGTATCTCGCCGATTCAAAGTCATCGCATCTATCAAGGCCGAGGCCGCTTCATGCAAAACTTCGGGTCTCTTAAAGCTTTCCTCGTAGCCATACTCAATGCAAGCCAGTCCAAAGTTCAGGCGTTCTTCAGCCTCTAATTGACGACGCCCGAGCACGTTTTGGTTCTGATCGCGCATAGCCTTCATGGCTTTGATTTGATTAATATCGATAGTGAGAGTTTCCCTTCCAATGATTAAAAACGAGACGACAAAAGACTCTGAGTAAAACGATTATAACCTTAATGCAGAATCTTCGCAAAAAGCGAAGGCTTGATAAGCTCACTAGTAGCGAGTGCTAAATACAATTACTTTAAAAATGCTTCTGCTAGTTTTATTTTCATTTATTATGATTATAAACAATCTGAATACTTGCTGTCAAAAATAAAAAAAAGCGGGCCGCAGCCCGCTTTTTTGATCCGACATGCCCCGCTTCAGCCGAGGTTCAGCGGCACGAAGATTTTGCTGTCGTCGCGCTGGATAAGCAGTGCCACCGATTTGCCCGATTTCGCCACCATGGCGCG
>JBBKWI010000016.1:0-4154 GCA_037968875.1 Candidatus Sericytochromatia bacterium
AACTTGTGGGCTGGCGCTGGACGTCGCAGAGGCTAGTGTCGAATTAATGCTGGGGGCGGGGGCGCAGGCCACCAGCAGACTAAGGGCAATCAGGGAGGCGTGTTGTCGAGATCTAAAAAAGGGCGAAAACATAGGGATATAGCCTTTGTGAAACGAAGATTGATAGCTTTATTATAGGGCTTTGATAATCATAAAACAGCGATAAACTCGATATTTGCCTGAGTAATTTCGCCTGAAAAGCGTTGCGATTCAATTTTAAGCCCCGTTTTGAAAGGGGGCTGTGTTTTAATAAAAATGGAGGAAACTGATGAGATTGCATTGTTTACGGGATTTGCTCCCGCTGTTAACGGTTTTGACTTTAGCGGCCTGCTCAGGCGCACCCGGTACTCCTGGCAGTGGCTCTGTCGCCAATTTGCCTACGGCCACTAGTCCTCAAGAGAAAACGCTCTATGGCATCTATATGGTGGGCTCTAACCTGGAAGACGATGTGATGCCACGCAATGGAAAGCCCGATGAGGCCGAAAGCGGTAGCCCCAGTAAAATTGGGGCCGGTAGCTATGATTTGCAAGAAATGGTCGAGGCCTGGCAGGTCTTGCCTGCGGGCACCCGCAGTGGCCTGGATCTGGTCGTGGCCTTTGGCGGCGCGCGCAAAAGCGGCTGGCAGGGCGTAAAATACGCTGACTTAGATTGCTTAAGTGAAGACGCCCAGGATGGGCTCTTTGGCAATGCGACATGTTATCGCTACTCGGCCTCGGATCAGGCCATGTCAAACCCGGCGGCCCTGAGTCATTTTGTGAGCTATTTACAGCAAACTTATCCGGACCACGGTCGCAAGGTCTTTCAATTCTGGAACCACGGTCTGGCCTATCTGGGCGTGGGCTATGATACCAATTCCAAGCGCAGTCATGACTATATCACCCTGCCTGAGATTCGTGAGAGCTTTGCCAGCACCCAGGCCAAATTTGATCTGATCGGCTTTGATGCCTGCCTGATGGCTTCTTTAGAAGTCGCTCAGGCGATTGCTCCTTACGCTCGTTATATGCTGGCCTCAGAAGAGCTTGAACCCGCCCATGGCTGGTATTATACGGATCTGGTGAAGTCCTGGTCTCAGCGCGAACAGTCGATCCCTGCGATCGCTCAGCAGGTGATCGACAGTTATTTTGAGCATAGCGGCCACCAGGGTGAGCATTCCCAAAACAAAACCCTCTCTCTGGTCGATTTGGATCAGGTTGCCAACGCCGTCACGGCCCTCGATCAATTGGTCGCCAGCCTGAATGTCGACAATTTTCAGCCGCTCTTAACGGCCCTCGAAAGCAGCCAGCGTTTTGGCGAAGAACCCCGCAATAGCCTGGACTATAGCATCGATGTTTTAGATTGGCTGCAGCAATTGCAAAGCTCACAGCCTACTGTAACTGCAGCTGTGGCCACGGCAGAAGCGGCTATGCAAAAGACCGTTGTCTCGGCTCGCCACCAGGCCACCCGACCGGACTCCAATGGCCTCTCAATCTATTCGCTGAATGCCAAAATGAAAAACAAATATGGCTCGGACCAGAGCGTGTCACCGGCCTGGCTGGACTTCGCCAGTCGTTTTGTGACCCGTGGCAGTAATGATGTCGAGTCCCCCCAATTGGGCGCTAGCTTACGCACGCAGCAGGTCGATAATCTCTGTCAGCAAGGCCAGCGTCAGGGGCATTGCCTGCAAGTCTCTGATAATCTGGGCCTTAAAGCTGTCGAGCAAATCTTTGCCCTGCAAGCCGATGAACGCTATTTATTCCAAATTGGCTCGGAGCGTCTGAGCCCCGATCCCGATCAGCCCGGCCACTATTTTGCCCCCAGTTGGGATGGCGAATGGCTCTTGCTCTGTGATGGCGATTGCAAGCAGGGCCTGAGTGTCTTCCCACCGGCCTATTTCTCGGGTGTCAGTGAGCGCCAGACCCGGCTCTATACTTCTGAAGCTCAGATCAATGGCCTCGATACGGTTTTCTATATTGAGATTGGCCAAAACAATGCTGTGGTCAGTAGCTGGGCCGTACCCTATGAGATCGGTAGTGCCGGTGAGGCGATCTTGTCACGGGAGATTATCAACCTCAAAGCGGGCGATACGGTGCGTTTTTATTTTCGGGTCAATGATCTGCAAAGCGGTGAGTTGCGCTGGCAAGTAGGGCAAGCCCTGACTTTTGCTCAGACTCCCAGCTGGGACTTTGCCCGTATCGATGGCCCCCGCCGTTATTTTGTGCAGGCCAGTGATTATAAAGGGAATCTGACGGTTTCAGATTTGTATCAGCTGAAATAAACCCTGGAAAAAGCCCGTCTCTGCTTGATTACTCAGGTAAGACGGGCTTTGGTATTCATAAGATATCAGGGTTTACTGGCGCTCATAAGCCCCTGCATCGGGCTGACTGTCACGGGTCGTGCCGATAATATCTGTGGCCAGCACACTGCTATGCGAGACCCCGGCATTGACCGCTTCGGAGCTCGCAGCCAATTGCAAGCCATCATCCGCCGTAAACCAGATGCCATCGGGGCCAATCGGATTGCTGATATCGACAAAAGGATTGCTCGTCGCTTCGACCAGGCCCATCACGACAGGGCTCCCAAAGTTGGTGTCTGTAACAATATCATTGTCCCAGAAAAGCATATTGATATTCGTTGATAGATCTTCGATTTGATACAAGCCACTGGCCGTGGGAGCTGTGTTTTGGGCAAAAGTCAAATGACTGTAGCTTGTAAGTTCATCAATAGATTGGGCATAAATTCCACCCCCGGTGCTTGAAGCAGTGTTGGCTACGAATACCACATTTTTGAGCAATCTACCACTCTCTACGTAAGCTCCGCCGCCGTCAGGGGCTTCGTTTTTATAAAAGATTCCCCCTGTGATATTGACTCGATTCGATGCACCACCGCCATATCTGGTCGCTCGGTTCTCAATGAAAACAGCGTCTGTCATTGTTGTAGCACCCGCTTGAAAAGCGATTCCACCGCCTTGTTGTGCTGAGTTTCTTTCAAAGACACTGCGACTGATAGTGTTATTTTGTGTGTCTGAATTATATGCCCCACCAACTCCAGAAGCGTTATTATGAAAATAACTGTCCTCTATTTGAAGCGAATGACCATGAGTAAAAATTGCGCCACCTCCACTACTCGCGTAATTATAGGCAAAGGTGGCATTGCGGACCGTAATGAGCACAGAATCGTCTCTACCATCAGGGCTATACAAGCCGCCACCAAAACTTGAACGACCGGCCTGTACCGTCACTCCGTCCAGCGTAAATGGGTTTTCACCCAATACGACCGGATTGCTGTTTTCGCTGGTGTTCTGGTGGTTATTGGTATTGCTGCTGTCGTAGGTGTCGTCGCCATTGAGATCGCCGCTGAGAATACTTTTGTTGGTATTCCAATTGCGTTCGCTGCTCTGGCTCTCGCTACCTGCAAAGCCGCCATAGAGGCTCACACCTGTCGCTGGAGTGAAGCTAATGCTGCTGTCGCCATCGCGGGTGGGGATATAGGTGCCGGCAGCGATCCAGATCTCTTCGCCGCTGCTGGCTTTGGCCAGGGCGCTTTGCAGATCAGGGAAGGCATGTTTCCAGGTGCCGCCGTTGTTATTGCCGCTGGCACTGGCTTTGACATACCAGACGCGGGTGCCAGTGACCGAAAAACTAAGGCTGGTGCTGACTGTATTATTACCCAGCACAATGCTCACTTTGCCATCGGCCTGGGCTCCGGGGATCGTGGCGGTAACCTGGGTATCCGAGTTAATCGTGTATTCAGCATCGATCTCACCAAAGCGCACACCAGAGATATTGCTCAAGCCGACACCGGTCAGGATCAAGCTTTCGCCACGGGCGCCCGTGTTGACGCCGAGATTGTCAAGGCTGACCAGCACAAAGTCGTTAGTGCTAGTGACCGTGCCGCCAGCAGTGGTCACCGTGACTTTGCCATTGGTAGCGCCGTCGGGCACAGTGGCGGTGATGAGCCCGGAATTATCGACCGTAAAGCTCGCTTCGCCCTCGCCAAATTTAACCGAAGTCGCGCCGCTTAAATTGCCGCCAAAGATCTGTACACTGTGGCCGAATTGACCGCCATTGCTGCTGAGCATATTGAGCACCGGGGCGGTACTGCCCAGAGTGAGGCCAAAGGAAGTGGTCGTCGTGCCG
>JBBKWI010000017.1:0-2916 GCA_037968875.1 Candidatus Sericytochromatia bacterium
CAGTAGCCGGCTTGGCTTTGGCTGTGCTCTTAGCAGCAGTTGTAGGTTTGGCTTTGGCTGTGCTCTTAGCAGCAGTTGTAGGTTTGGCTTTGGCTGTGCTCTTAGCAGCAGTAGTAGACTTGGCTTGAGAGGTGCTTTTGATACTTGGTGATGGTTTGGCTTTAGGCATGTTTTTGGTCTGCGCTTCCGTTTTAATTATAGATGTGATCGGGGGATCGACTGCCGGGTTATCAAGGTGAGACTGGGTTTTGTTTTCGTGTCCCTGGAGCATGCCGCTCAAGAAGCTGACGACGTTTTTGCCCAGATCAGGTGTGTAATAGCCGCCTTCTTGTACCACGACGGTCGGGTAATCGAGGCTACCTAAAATCTCACCGAGGCTAAAGAAGTCTTCGGTGTCGAAATTAAAGTCGCCGACGGGATCTTTTTTATAGGTGTCAAAGCCCGCACAGATGATCAGGTAATCGGGGGCGAAACTGCGGATATCACCTAAAATATGACGCTCAATAATTTTGCGGTAGGTGGCAAAATCAGTGCCTTTGGGCAAGGGGAAGTTGAGGTTGTAGCCCTGGCCTTCACGGCTGCCGGTTTCGTGAGAGTAGCCACTGTAATAAGGGAAGCAGGTTTTGGGGTCTCCATGAATTGAGATTGTGAGCACCTGATCGGTGTAATAAAACAGATCCTGGGTGCCGTTGCCGTGGTGGAAGTCGATATCGAGGATGGCGACACGTTTGCCGTTTTCACGCAGGCGCTGGCAGGCAATCGCTGCATTATTAAAATAGCAATAGCCCCCAAAGAGCGCTTCAGAAGCATGGTGGCCAGGAGGCCGTGACAGGGCATAAGCTACGGGTGAAATCCCTTCGGCGACGACCGAAGCGGCATCATAGGCACAAGAGGCACTCCAGGTGGCCGCTGCGTAGGTCTGGGAATTGAGCGGCGTGCCTACATCAAAGCAAAAATAGCCAGCATGGTAAATATTGGTGGGGTCTGCCTGGGCGATGCGCTTATTGGGGAAGACGGTCGGGTAAAAGGTATGGCCTTCGGGCAGTAAATTGGCGGTGTTATAGAGTGTCATCAGCTGATAATCGTGGGTTTCACGCAGGTGATAGGTGGTGATCGCCAGAGGCGTAAAGACTTCAAAATCATTTTTGTTTTTTTTGACTGCAGTTAAAATACTTTCGGCCCGCTGGGTGGTTTCCGGGTGCTTGATGCGTTTGCCCAGAGCCCATTCATAGAGGGGTTTAAAGTCGAGTTGGGCCGGGTGAAAAAAGACGGGCATTTTCTTGGTGTTGGCAATTTTGTCACTGACATGCTGGTACGATTTGATTGGGTCCATATTGCATCCTTTGGGTAATCTCTTTGCTTAGAATACCATTGGCAGCAGCTAGTTTAAAGGGTTTTTTGCTAATTTAGCTTCCTTTCAGTTAGTGTTCAGGCCTCTGCTTTTGTATAGCGCTGCAAATAAAAGTGAATCGGGGTGCTTAAACTGAGCAATTGCGCCAGTCGTTGCTGTTGCTCTGGGCTGCACTGCCAGTAATAGGGCGTCATGCTGAGCAGGTCAAAGATTGCGCTATCTCTGACTTCAATCGTTTGCTGAAATTCGCGCTGATCGCTTAGCACCAGTCCACTGGCCTGATCCAGCACTGCATAATTGCCGCTATGGGGAATCAGTTCGTCGTAGATCTCTGCCATCAGGCCCTGCAGGTGATTTTCGCCAGGCCCAACCAGAATGACCTGGCCACCGGGCTTGAGCATACGCAAAGCTTCGCTGGCACTCAGGGGTGAGAAAACGCAGAGCAGGCTGTCAAAACTCTGATCGAAAAATGGCAGGGCCGCTGTACTGGCCACAGCCAGTTGCAGATCGAGCTGGCGTTTGGCGGCTTCGCGCACAGCCCGTTTGGAAATATCCACACCTGCGATCTGGAGGTATTCGCTCTGCCCACGGGTTTCAGCTGCTGCCCGCAATTGCTGCAAATAATAGCCTTCGCCACAGCCCAGGTCGAGCAGACTGTGGGCAAAGCCGTCAGGCCTGCTGCCGATCATTTCAGCGATGACACTGGCCAGCCCCTGGTAATAGCCCTGGTTAAGAAAGCGCTGGCGGCTGAGAACCATTTCGTCACTGTCACCAGGCTGTTTGCTACGCCGTTGCTGGGCCAATAATAGGTTGAGATACCCCTGACGTGCGAGGTCGTAACTGTGATTGTTTGTACAGGCATAGGTTCGCCCCTCTATGCCTAATGGCTCATGGCAGACGGGGCATTTAAAGGAGACAAAGTTGATCATGGTTTATAAGTTTCCAACCTCTTTTGTGGATTCACGCTAAGCTGTATAAACCTGATGTATTGTACTTTCAGGCCAGCTAAAATTCCAAAACTATCTAGGTTTGCAGAATAAAGTATTGCTTAACTTACTTTTCTGTTAAACGGGCTGAGGGTCAATATTATCATTATTGAATTTGATCTCGGGTTTAAAATCAGCAACCATTCTTTCTCCCGTTTTACGATTTTCGGGGCTGGTAGAAGAAACGCCATGTCCAATGTCAACAATAAGCGGTTTTAGCTTCTCAATTTTAGGCTTCAGATCATCGGTCGGATTTTCTATCTTTAAGGGCTCCTCACTAATAGTGTGAACACTCTCATTGATTACCTGTTCCTCCTGCTTGGAGTTCTCTCTGATAGAAGAAGCATTCTCATTCATTATTCTTTTAATCTCTATCGCTTTTTCGGGCTCAAGTTTAGATAATTGTAGAGCTGACTTATCAGGTTCAAGCTTAGCTAAAAGAATCGCTGATCTTTCCGCAAACTTTTTAGGGAAAGGATTAACATCACTGGATCCGATCTCGGGTTTAAAATCAGCAACCATTCTTTCTCCCGTTTTACGATTTTCGGGGCTGGTAGAAGAAACGCCATGTCCAATGTC
>JBBKWI010000018.1:0-52033 GCA_037968875.1 Candidatus Sericytochromatia bacterium
GAGATAAGCTGGTCCCTGGCCAAAGCCTTTTTCGGCGGTAAAGCTCAGGCGCACGCCGGCTTTGGCCTGGGCTTCTAATCCCAAAACAGAGCCGCCAACACGCACGCCACCGCCGACATACATTGAGATTTTGGTGCCAGGAGCCGCATTTTTTAAGGTGCTTTCGATATTAGAAAACTGGTGCTCGGTGTCGGTCGCCTGGATTTGACCAATTTCACGGATACCCGCTTGATCCTGCTCTAGTAAAGCCTGTGTTGCACCGACCTCGCTTAGGTTTTCTTGGTTTTGACGATTGGCGACGCCATTGGCCTGATTTCCAAAGCCAGATACTGTTTCAACGCCGATATTGTCGTTAAGTTTATCGGCTTGCTGAGCTGCCAAAATACCTTCTCCGAGCTCTGTCTCAGTCGATTCAGTACTTAAGACGGTTTTGCCTGCTTTTTTGGCATCAAAAGCCGAGTGTGCCTGATCAAAATTTGCCAGCAATTCGTTTTTATGCCGTTCCAGTACATTTTTGGGGATTGCGATTTTGACAAAGCTATTGTCAGCGAATTGATCAAATTGGGCTGATATTAGCTCGCGCCGGGTGGCTATTTGGCCTTTGCTTAAATTGCGATCCGAGAAAAAGGCATCCAGTTCTTGATTGGTATGTTTAAAATCTGGATTTTGGATATAGGTTTCAATGTTTTCAGAGAGGTGGCGCGAATGCTTCAGATCAAACTCATCCGAATAGACTTTGAGGATTTTGTCGACCTGGCTTTCAGCAATGGTATAGTCGCCGCTTTGGGTGCGAAACATATCCCGGATTTCTGCTTTGAATTCTTCGCGCCTGGCTGTGATTTTCTCTGGTGTGAGATTATCTTGCTCAAAGAAAGTATCGATTTTGTCAGAGACACCAGAAAATTGTTGGGCAAAGGCTTTGCTGTCGCGCACACCATCTTTTGACCATTGCACAAAGCCAGATGCATCAGGAGTCTGGCCTTCGCGGCTGACATATTGTCGTACGGGTTTTCCTTCGCGGTAGGTCGTAATATGGGGCATTTGATCGCCGCTTTTTTTTGCGACTCCGTTTTCGGCTAGCTTAACGAACTGCTCGTATTGCACCAGAATCCCGGGCAAAAAGACGGAGCTGCCGTAGGCTTGCCGAGAGGATGTCACGACTGGATTGCGGCTGAGCTCGAGTGCGCCGCCGAGATTGTCACTGGCTCGTCGGGCATGTTTGATTAAGTCGGCTCCATCTTCAATACCTGTTTGCCCACCTTGTTCAGCAAGTGTCGTTTGCAATTGATCGACTTCCTGGCTCAACTGAGTTTGCAAAGTTTGCAGTTCTGACAAGGTATTTTCAGGGGTGGTTTGATCGGGTTGGTCGGGGATAGTTCCCATTTTTTCGTGAATAGCTTTCAGGCTCGTCATGACTTGCTTGAGATCGCCAAGTAGTTGGCTCTGGACTTTGAGGTCATTGAGTTCAGGGCCCGTTATGCTTTCAGATTCAAGGGTGCCGATTAATGTATTTAAGTTCGTTATTTGGGTATCGACGGCTTGAATCTGGGTATTCAGTTTGGCTGCGTTGCTTTGATGCCCTTTAGATAAATAACCATTGGCATTGGGAACATCCACATTGAGACGTTTGACTGAATTATCGAGAATCGTTTTGCTTTGCTTACTCAATTGCTCAGCTTGTTCGAAAACGGAGCTTTCCAGATCGGTTTGAGTCAGCGAGACTCCCTGCCCCGGCTGGTAATCGACGAGGGTGGTCTGACCTGCGCTGTATTGTTGCTTTAGTTGATTTAGCAAATCAAGGGTTTGCTCGGGGCTAAAGGTATGATATTTATTGCCGATTTTGACCAATTTCACTTGATCGGGATTTTCTTGTAATTCGGCCTCAAGTCTTTGGGGGTCCGATAAATCTAGAACGCCATCACCCACAGACTGGGTGTCAGTAATACCTGTTGTTGGCTTGCTGCTGACTCGACTCGCCGTATGATTTTGACCTGCTACGGTGAGCTGTTGCCGGTTGGATGATATTTGACCCATACGAAAACCTCTACTTTTTCTTCTAGTTTACTTATACCCATCGGGGTTTGATTTAAAACAAGTCGGGTGACTTAGATTTGCTTGAATTAGCTGCTATTTTTTTGATAATTGTGATTCAAAATTTGTCGGGTTTTGGCATCAACAGTCCCGGTCATGGCGATCTTGTGTTTTAACTGAAATTGACGCACGGCCTTAAAAGTGGCTGGGTCATAATCGCCGCTGATTTCGAACTCAGATTCTGATTGTAACCAAATTTGTAAAAGCTCAACTTCGGGGCCCGACTGAATCAGATTGGCCCGTCCAGGAGGCCCTAAGTCAGCAGAAATTTTTTGGATATGCAATGCGGATTTAAGGACTTGAGCAAAATCCAGACCCTCAGCCAGTTTTAAGATTTGTTCAGCTGTCTGGAGATTATTTCGTTGTTGCCCCAGTGTTTGCGTAAAGGGGTCGAGCTTAGACTCCAGTTTAAGCAATAGGGTTTGTCTGGCAATCTGTCGTTTTAGATTCTCGTTGAGCAAGTCACGGGTGGGTTCGTCAACATAGCCATTGGCTTCTAATTGATGATCTGCTTGATAGCGTTTCAATTGCGTAAAAGTTTGCAAATCAAATTGGGAATTGGCTTTAAGTTCATAGCCCTTGTCGATCAATATTTCTTGACAACGCAAAACAGACTGGCCTTGACTGGTGACTCCAACTTGACCTGGGGTTCCCAATAACTCGGTAATTTCATTAATGACTTCTGTGGGTTGAGCTTCTGTATAGGTTTTGGGGCGGCCTGAACTTGTTTGGCTGTCTGGCTGAGATAATCGCCTTAAAAAAGCCTGAATATGCTCATTGGACTGTGTTGATATTTCAATTTTTTGATCTTTAGCATAGCTTTCCAGCGATTGCAGAATCTCTGTTTTCAGGCTCTGTATTGCCTTTTGAATGCTTATTTCTTGATTCAATATTTGTCGGCATTTCTGGTCAATAACACCATTGAGCGGCAATTTATGTTTGCTTTGAAAGGAGCGCACAGCCTTTGTTGTGGCCTGATCGAAAAGTGAGTTAAGGCTGACTTGATAATCCAGAGCCTGCAATGTCTGTTGCAAAATCAAGACCTGTGGGCCTTGATGGCAGTATTTTTTAGCGTCACTGCCCAAATCACGGACCAATTGGGTTTGATTTGACTGAACGCTCGGCTTTGTTTCTGGTTGTTCGGCCTGATCAAGCCATTTTTGGGAAAGGTGGTTTAGATGCTTCGCCGTCTGTTTATCAACCAGTCCTGAAATCTTGAGCTTACGCTTCATCTGAAAGGCCTGAACAGCATTTAAGGTGGCCTGATCAAACAGATGGGTTAGCTTTACTTGTTTATGCCCCAGTTTTTGTAGCCAGTTTTGCAGCAAGCCCACCTGGGTTCCCTGAGAAGTCATTCCAGATTTTGGTGGGCCCAATATTTTAGAGATTTGAGTTGGTAAGGGCTCTGGGATAGCAGACTCAGGCGTAATGATCGTCTGATCACTTGCTATTGCTGTTTCGTTGCTTGGCGAAGCTGCGTCTTTTTTTGAATCGAGTGGCGGCGGCAAATGGCTACGCAAAGAACTCACTTCTGTTTCATGGGGGGGAGGAATATCGGGCTGAAGTGTTGACTTCATATTTTCAAAACGCTGCTGCATACGCATCACATCAAGATTACTCGGCTCTATTTCTTGTGCAGTCAACAAAAGTGACATGGCTTGATCGTGTTGCCCAGCCGAAAATGCCAGCCAGGCAATGCCGAGATAGGGATCGGCTAATTCCACCCCTGACTGAATCACTTCTTGATAGATTTCGATCGCTTTGACGATTAAGACCGCATTTGATTCTCGTTGATGCGCTCGATTTAACAAAGCATTTGCTTGTTTTGATTTTTTTTTGGCCCACTCTAAGTGCATGCTGAATTGATCCCTTCGAGAATTTAGTATATCCCAAAAGGATTATGTTCAGATTGAAAGCTTACTTTTTCTAGCTTTGCTAGTGAGTCATGAAATGACACTTTTACTAAATCTTTATATCAATACTGACAGAATTGGGAACCTGGATTTAAATTTCGGGGTCTTTAAATAGACTGAACGTAAAAAGAGAAAAGGGATAATAATTATGAAATCTGCAATTTTCCAACCGCTTTTACTGGCCACTGTCTTAGCAAGTTTAGCTGCCTGTGGGCCCCAGGCGACCACGCCCAATTCAACAAACCAAACGACCCAAAATGCACAAAGCTTTGAAGGACAAATTCAATTGGCGATGAGTACCTATCATGAAAGCGATGCCAGTTTTCAAAGTACAAGTCAGCTCAAGAGTTCAGGCCAGTTCCGTACCCAGCAACTGGGTCTGGGTGGCGTCGCGAATCTCGATTTGGGCGCCTCACTGGGCAATCAGTTACAGACTGCGACTAGCTTAAATGTAGCCGCTGATACGACTCTCAATACTTTTAAAGCGCTTAACCTTTCGCTGGCTTCTCAATTACAAGCCGGTGGCAGTATGGCCGTCGAATCCGACGGGAGCTTAAAAGTGAATGAATCGGTTTTGCATAGCCGAGTGGACTCTGAAAATAGTCAGAGTGCTGTTTTGCAATTAAACGGTGAATTCCCGATCAATGAAATCGATTTGCAATTAGAAGCCCGCCTGCAAAATCGCTTAAAGCCAGCTTCATCAAGCAGTCAATTGCGCTTGCAAAGCCGTAATTACACCGCATTAGCTGGTGAATTTGATTCTCAAAGCAGTAGCGATGCCAATACTTCATTTTTCGCCACCCATTACAGTGGCTCAGGAACCGGTCGCGATCTCTTGTTGGCTGTTCGCAGTGAAAACAATGCAAAATTGCGCAGCGACTTTACCTTACGCGAAAAAGGCGACCGCTTTGAACGTCGCGGATCACGTCGGATCCAGTTTGCTGGTGATGCTTCGGCACGTACCTTTACATCAGTTGAAACCCGCTTGAGTAGTGGTGATACGGTCAAAATTTATGAGGAACGTGTCAATGATGCCAAAGGCTATGGCTCTGGTGGGGGGAGCTTAAAGATCACGACCCAGGAAGGCGGATCCTATACAGGTCAAATTCAAACCATGACCTCAGCAGATGGTAGCTTGACGACCTATTTGGATTCTTCAAATCCAGATCAACCGGACTTTTTGTTCAGAGAAAACGCCCAGGGTCAGGCCAATTTCACAGTCATTAATAAATCCAAGGCGGGCAGCGCGCAATCCGTTAATATGCAAAGCATGGTGCAGACCACTGGCACCAGCGATTTTAAATTCTAAAGCTGACGCCAGAGCTGTAGCTGTGCTTGAATTGTCTGCAATTCAGCTTCTATCACGTTCCAATTAGCAGAATCAAGCGCAGCTTGACTCACGAGGCGGGTACCCTGGCCAACAGCCAGAGCACCCGCTTTGAGGTAGGCGGGGATTTCGGCAAAGTCGATGCCACCGGTTGGCAACCATTGCACCTGTGGAAAGGGGCCACTTAAGTGCTTAAGATACTCTGGTCCCAATGGACTTGCCGGGAAAAGTTTGAGGGTGCTTATACCTAGATTAACGGCAGTCATGACTTCAGACGCTGAATAAACCCCAGGGAAATAGGGCAGTTTGGCTTCTTGAGTAAACCTGACCAAATCAGGGCTCAATCCCGGTGACACTAAAAATTGGGCTCCAGCATCCAGGGCCTGTTCAGCATCTTTCAAGTTAAGTACGGTGCCTGCTCCGATACAGATACCGGCTGCTCTGGCATGCGTGATCAGTGTTAGGGCATTCGGAGTGGTTAAGGTGATTTCAATGATCTCAAAACCTTGATCAAATAAAACTTGGCAAAATTCTTGAGCGGCTTGTTGCGGGTTAAAACGCAAAATCGGCAAAAGCATTTGTGTTTCTAATCGCTGAAAAAAAGAGAGGCCAGTATACATATCGACTCACATTCTGGTTTTGATCATTTGGGCTTGCGGTAAAGACTGAGTACACGATACCAAAATCTCAGGCTATTGAGGTCAACTAGAGACAGGGTATACGAACACGCTTGCTTTCAGGTTAAAATAGGCCAAGTTCACACCTGAGAGGTTCTTAAGATGACATCCAGCTATTTGCACCCAGATCGTTTATTTGCTGTAGATCAGAAACTGCGCCAGACTGCGCAAGAAATATATCAAGCGCTGATAGACTTGCCATTGATCGCTCAGCTTGATTATGTACCTGATCATCTCTTAAGCAATCAGGCCTTTGCTAATTTTGCTGAAGTCTTGCTGCCACCCCAGGCCGAAATTATTCACTATTTTTATAATCAGGGATATCGCTTGAGTCATTTAGAGCAAGCACTTGAAAATCGAGATGCAGACGGCGTTCTGAGCGATTGGCAAACCCTTGTTGATCAGCGTCATTTGTTTCAAGGTACAGTGCTTGATCTCAATTTGAAATATATTATTTACCAGGTCTTTCAAGTTGAATTGCCATTGGAATCAGCCCATGCTGTGGCTATTGCCGAACAGATCAATCAACGACTCAAACAAGCCCCATTTTTGCCGCAAGCTTTGATGCAAAGCGCTAAGTTAGAAAGTTTGACGATTTCAGCCGAGGCCAATGCCGACTTGGCCTTTTTTAGCAAAGCGAAAGGGGCTGCTTTGTCTGTAAAATGCCGACCGGGCTTTCGACCTGATGTTTTGTTAGACCCCGAAAACCCTGGTTTTAATAGCGCTATTGATACCCTGGCTGAACGCAGTGGAGAAGACACGCAAACTTATCTGGGTTATTTAAAGGCCCTGGCAAATCGCCGAGAATATTTTAAATCTCATGGTGCGACAACAAGTGAGCATCACCACCCGAGTGCTGCCACCGTTGAGTTGACTCCGTATTTTGCGACCCAACTATATCTTAAAGCCCGTCAAAATGAATGCTCTGCTTCAGAAGCCGAAGCCTTTCGTGCCCATATGTTATTTGAAATGGCGCGTATGAGCCTGGAAGATGGATTGATCATGCAACTTCATACCGGGATCTTTCGCAATTACAATGGTTTTTTTAAGCCGCGATTTGAATTTCAAGCGGGGGCTGATGTTCCAATTCAGACCGAATATAGCCGCTCACTGTGGGCGATTCTGAATGCCTTTGGCAATGAAAAGCAGTTTAAACTGGTCCTGTATTCAGAAAATGAGTCCGCATATAGTCAGGAACTAGCTCCATTAGCAGCATGCTACCCGGCCTTGAAAATTGGGGCTCCTTCACGCTTTCAAAAAAGCCCCGCAGGTCTGCGTCGTTTTCAACACAGTGTCTCTGCCAATGCCGGCTTTTATAATACGGTCAATTTGCCCGGAAATCATGCTTCATTGGCCGCCATTGCTGCAGGCGGGGACTTAAATCGCCGGGCCGATGCCGCTTTCTTAGCCGAGTGGGTTTGTCAACACCGCTTGACCCTCAGCGAAGCACAGCAGATTGCTCAAGATCTCGCTTATCATTGGCCTAAACAGTTCTTCGGGCTCTAGACTCTGAATGCCTGCTTCAGGGCGCATAGATCGTTTCGTAAACCCGGCTATGGGTCAGCACTTGTTTGACATATCGGCGGGTTTCTTCGTAAGGAATACGTTCGACAAAGGTATCTTTGTCAATATTACCAAAGCGATTGACCCATTTGGCGACAGCATTGGGGCCAGCGTTGTAAGAGGCAATCGTTGGCATCAGGTTTTGATTCCAGCGCGAAAGATTACTGGACAAATAATAGGAGCCCAAACGTACGTTGACCTTGGGATCACTCAATTGACTTAAGCTGAGCCCCGGCAGACCGGCTTTGGGGGCAATCCATTTGGCTGTTGCAGGCATCAATTGCATCAGGCCCATGGCTCCACTTGCAGAGCGAATATCTGCTTTATACATGCTTTCTTGCCAGGTTAAGCCTGCGATCAGGGCCTGAGGTAAATTATAGCGCTGAGCGTTTTCTTTTTGGATGGCATTGTAGTGCAAGGGGTACATCAGCCTCAGCAGCTCAATATCACGGGTTTGACGCGTCCAAATGGTACGGATCGAACGAAAATAATGACCATTATGACGATAAGCATAAGACTTCAGCAGATCCTGCTCTGTTTCACTTATGGGTGCAAAGGGGGCGATCACTTGAAGAATATCTGCTTGTTTGTCTTTGACCAGGCTGCGAATCAGGGGGAGCTGATTTAAGAACGGCAGCTCAGGCTCTCGTGCCTGCAAGCGGGTTTTCACAGGTCGAAAACAATCCATGCCTTTAATTCGGCAAATCGAAAGTTGGGTGTAATAATTGTTGATCGCTCCACGAGACTGCATTTGATAGACCGCTTGTGCCTGGGCGTTTTGACCTTGTTTTTGATAAGATCTGGCTAACCAGTAGCGTGCCATCGGGGCGTCTTCGTGATCAGGCCATCTTTGGATCAGAAGCGGTGCTAATTTGCGTAGACTTTGCCAACTCTGGGTCTCAACGGCTTCTTTGAGACGAAAACCAATAGCTTCTGGGGTCCGTGCATGCTCTGGATATTTGCTTACCAATTGATCGACCAGAGCATGACCTTGGCTGCGTTGATTGGCCCGGTAAGCCAATTCTGCTTCTTGCCACAAAACTTCAGGGTAATACTGGCGATCACTTTTCGAGATCCAGTTGCGCCATTGTTTTGCCGTTTGGTAAGAGCGTAATGCAGCCGCTGCCTGAGCTGCCTTTAACACGGCTTGTTTTTTGAGGTTGCCATCGGCACTGCGTTGCTTGATCAGGGTTTCGAATGAATTGAGAGCTCCCTTGTATTCCCGTCGGGTCATGCGATTGTTGCCCTGAAGCCACAAGGATTGCGGAGTGGTCGCCGACTTTAATAAGCGTGGAATTAACCAAAAATAGCGGTGTTGGTCCAGATTTTGGGCGACCTGCAATCGTGCTGCTTCGGGAAGATTTTCAAGGCAATTGAGTCGTCCTTGCAATTCTGTAGATTCGGGGATGATTGGCATCACGCGACTCAAGCTGAACTTTTGAGCATAGTTTTTAAAGGCTGCTGTACATTCTGTTTTGCTTTGAGACATGCCGCGCCACCACCAAAAATGGGGCCAGAGCGGATCTCGCTTGTCCAGTACCCTCGCCATTTGTGATCCTGAAGTGCTTTGCTGAGCTAAGGCGTAGACCCAGTAGGGCCGCAAGAGATCTTGCGGGTATTGGCGCAGCAGATTGAGGTAGGCTTGGGCAGAGCTCTGCCCGGATCGGGGCTGTTGCGTTTTGGCCTGACGGGTCTGGCGATAGGCGGAGAGATCTTGAGCCAGCGCCGGACTGCTTGCCAATAAACTGAGGGTCAAGGCCCATTGAAAAAATGGTTTGATCATGGTTGACGTGGCCTAATAAAGCTCATGCCAATTAAGCGTTTTGAATTTTTAAGGGAATCGACCAGAACTTCAAAAGGTGTATCTGTGACGACTTTTGGACCAATTGAAGTGGCATTGCGATATATCCACTTGCCATTGGCTTGCTTAAACATAAAGCCCGTATGGGCCGCAAAGATGCCGTCCATATTTTGGATCAAGACGCCCACATCACCTGAACGCAGATTGGGTAGGATTTCCATTAAGCGATCTTCAGGGATATAGGCCACTTTCAGAGTGCGATCGGGCTCACGCACTGCAATGCCTTCAAATTTTTGATTGGCAAAGAGCTGTTTGTGAGAAATCGTGCGCGTTAGCATTTGATGCTGTGGCATTTGTGGAGTGACATCTGTTAAAAACCAGCGATTATTGACCGTCCAGTCAGCCATTGTGTAATGGTTGCGGCATTCCATTTTGACTTCGCCATTTTTATAACGAATTTTTTGAAGGGTTTTAAAAGCGCTAGCATAATCTGAACTCATGGCCATTGCCAAACTTTGCTCGCAAAAAGTAACGCAATCCACACGGGTCAGATCAATTAACGGCTTTTTGTCGAATGGGGCTTCAGGACCTTCACCCAGGGGACCCAAAAAATAAGGTGTGCCTTTGGCCTGGGCCGTAATCTGGTCGAGTCGACTCAAAAATGGCAGTGGCTGAAGCTCAGTTAAAAAGCTGCTGATTTCTTGCTCTGACATTTGGGCCAGTAGTTTTTTTGAAAGCAGATTTGACTGAGCCTGGCTCAGGCTCTGACTGGCTGTTTCAGATGCCGATCCCGCTGCGATCTCCGACTGCTGTGACATTGCCTGTGCTGCTTGAAGTTCTGCTTGATTTTGTCTGGCAAACCAAATGCCTCCAAGTCCAAGCGCTGCTACGCTGATTAGGCTAATTACTTTTTTCATGAAGGCCCTCCTGAGCTTAGCTTAGTATAATTGAAAGGACAGGCTCAAGTCAGAAATTTCTCAATTTCATTCTGCTACCGAATTTTACAATCTGTCTGTTAAACTGTTGGCATGAATAGTAAAATTACCGCAGATTTTGATCGCAAAGTGGCTTTGCCAGCAATTTTCACCGTGTCTGCCCTGGCGATTGCCTTTTTGATTTGGTTGATCTATTTTCAAGAGGGTTGGAATCTAGAAGCCGATTGGGTCGCTGCCTTGCCTTATCTCAACGCCACGCTGAATAGCATCTCTGCCATGTGTTTGATTTTTGGTTTGCGTGCGATCTTACAAAAAAAGCGCGACTTGCATCAAAAATGGATGAGCTCAGCCTTTATCTCTTCGGCATTGTTTTTGGTGTCGTATATTACTTATCACAGCTTACACGGCGACACCAAGTTTTTGGCTGAAGGCTTGATTCGACCGATTTATTTCTTTGTTTTGATTTCGCATATTGGCTTATCAATCATCACCTTGCCTTTGGTTTTTATCACTTTTTACTTCTCGTTGACTCAGCGCTTTGCGATCCATCGAAAAATAGCCAGAGTGACTTACCCACTCTGGCTTTATGTTTCGATCACGGGCGTTTTGATAGTCGTATTTCTGAAGCTGTTTAATCCAGCTGGCTAGGGCTTAATTGCTGCTGTCGCTGGTGCTGTCTGTACTACAACCTAAACTCAGGGCGCTACAGAGTTTGCGATCACTCAAGCGACAGGCAGCTCGCAAATCATTTAGCGCTTCTTCACAGTCGCCAGTTGCATAATGCGCATCTGCCCGCTCTTCATAAGCTGCTGCGTTTTGGGGATTGAGCTTCAAGGCCTGATTAAAATCCAAAATTGCTTTGCTATAATTTTTTTTGAGCCGTTGAGCTGTACCGCGCTTGAGGTAGAGTCGCTCGTCTTACAGTCCAATTGCAATCGCTTCATTTAAAGCATCTAGATTACTGGGCTCAATTTCGGCAGCTTGAGTATAAGAAGCGATAGCAGCCTCACGTTGGTTGAGTCTAAATTGGGCCAGGCCCTTATAACGGAAAAGGTCCGTGCTGCGGGCACCCATACTTTCAGCCTGACTTAGATCATTGAGAGCCGCTTGAAAGTCACGTTCCAATAAGACTCGGGCTTGGCCGCGTAAGGCCAGAGCAGTAGATAATTGTGGGTTGAGTTCTAAGGCTTTATTGAGGTCAGTCAGAGCACTCTCGTAGGACTTGCTTTTGAGATAAGCTTCGCCCCGTGCCTGATAAGCGCGAAAAGATTCAGGGGCCAGTTCAATCGCCTTATTGAGGTCAACCAGGGCCGATGCCAAATCTTGTTTATCGCTAAAAGCATCTCCCCGTTCAATTAAAGCCGAAACATTATTGGGGTCCTGGGTGAGTACGCGGGTTTGGGTGGTGATAACCTGATCGGCAGCGGTCGAACAAGCGACGAGGGCAGCCAGTAAGCAAGGGATCAAAACCAGTTGTTGAGTCAAGCGCATTTAAAGCTTCTCCTTTGAGATCTGATGATGGATAATGTAATGACGAAATGGGTTCCCAATCTGTTCCCAGAAAATTATCGAAAATAATTTACTTTTTTGAAAGTATCTATTTACAACAAAGTAAATATTTGCTATATTAGATTTATCAAACAAACAGATGAGGTTTTCATCATGAAACGAAACGCACTAATCGCTTTGTCTTTTTCTGTGCTACTTGGTGCCTGTGGCCCAACGCCCAGCTCTCCAGATTTTGCTATTCCCTATGGCTCCCCGACGCCAAGCGCAACCGGAATCCCCAGTAGTGATTTGTCTAATTTGCTAACGGGGCAAGTTGTTAGTGGCCAGGAAGCACAATTGCGCGACACTTTAAAACGCAAAGTATTGCTCGACTTCCCGGTTAAAGTCGGGGTCTTATTTTACAATTTCAATTCTGAATTAGATGCTGTCGACAAAGAAGCTGTTTTCGACGATTTAAGAAATGGCTTAAAAAGTTCTGAGATTATCAGCGAAACGATTGAAATACCCCAGTCTCTGGTCGGGGGCATCAATATCGAAAACCTGCGTCAAGTCGGGGCCCGCTTCCAAACGGATGTGATTGTCTTAATTACAGGTAGCCACAACTTTGAACGTTCACGCGATCAATCGATTGGCTTCTTCGATAGTTTTTCAAATGCCTTAAATTACCAGAGTCAGGTTAAAATCGAAGCGATTGCTCTGGATGTTTTTACGGGTACTTTGTTAAGTCCTTTTGATGCCGCCAGCAAAGGCGAAAAAATCCTGTTGGATCGCAGCGCCTCGGATTATGCCGCCAAAGCGTATGCTTACCAAAAACAAGTCGAAACCAAAGCCTGGAAAGCACTTGAGATAGAAGCTCTGGAACGATTTGCCCAATTGAAAATCAATGTGGAAAAGTCCCGTCAGGAAATTGCCCTGGAGCCCAGCCCGGAGCCAACTCCGACTCCTGAGCCCAGCTCATCTGCTTCAGCCCAATCTTCTCAGGAGGCAGCCGAATGAAACGCCTATTATTAACATTGATTTGTTCTGCAAGTTTAGCCCTAGTCAGCCAGGCTTCCATGTTCTCTCAGCCTGCCCATGCCGCCGTCCAACGCAGCTCTGATTTTGAAGCCGGCCATACGCTGGGTGTTGGTCTCTACGGACTCTCATATGATTATGGCGTGAGCTGGTTTTCGATCGGGCTGCAAGCCGGTAGCCGTTCAGCTGCTCAGTCACTTTACCCCAGTTCATATACGACTTTGAATCTGAGCAGTCGACTCATGGCCCGTGTGTATCAAGAAGATGGCTTGACTGCAGGTGTTATCGCTGGTTTGCAGTTGGATCCGGGTTCACCTGGCGATCGGGCCTATCTGACCCCTGACCTGGGCGTAGCGATCGCCTATGACTTTTCACAATTTGAATGGCCATTTGTGATCCGTATGAATCTAACCCTGGCATTGTCAGAGCGCAATACCGCTTTTTATGGTGGACCTGTCAGTAGTTCTGATTACTCACAACCCTCACCAAATCTTTTACAGCGTCTAATCTTTGGCCCCCAAACCAGTCTCGAATTGGCCTGGTTGGCGAGCGAAAATATGGAGATAACCACCGGTGGTGGAACGCTGTTGGGAATGCGGCTTAAGTTTTAAGCTGGCTAAGATCAGTCAATCTGGATGCTGCTATTCAGATTGACTGGCTTTTAGGGCGCTGCTGACGAAGTTTTGAATGGTTTGCAATTCGTTATAAAACTGCTGCTTTTTGACTAAGTCAGTATCGATGCTTTGATGCAAGCGATTGTATTCTTGCTCTAGAGAATTAGCCTCTCCATACTGATCTAAAAAGCGTTGCCAGCGTTGAGCTGCTTGCTTAACCTGACTGGATTGAGGCGAAAGTTTGATGTAATTTTGAATATCCTGAAACAAATCTTCCCACCGGTTGATATCTGAATCTGATTCGGAAGCGATGGTATCTGGCATAAGCGCACTCCTTTAATTTAGTTCAAGGTTACTGAGAGACAGCCCCTTGAAACAAGCCTGGATTTTTCATTTTGTGTGAATTTAAATGCTCTGCCGGGTTTCAGGCTCTTGCCAACGCACGCGCTCAAAAATTTCAACATGGTCATCTAAATCTAAGGTTTTACCAAAGCCAGACAAGCGCGATTCGGGTACCGTAATCGCCCGGAAACGGGCCAGGGCTTCAGCAGCCAGATCATAGCGTTTGCGGCTGACCTGTGAGTCATGAGATTGTACGCCCAGCATTTTGAGGGTGATTTCATCAGGGCGCAATTGCACAACTGTATTAAAATCATCCCGTTCAAACAAGTACCAGGGGCCTTCATAAAACCAAATTTCCAGGATTTTTTTGGTTTCTGATTGATAGCGTTTGACAGTTTCTTGCACAATCAATGCCGAAGCGCGATGAGCCGGGTGACGATCATTGACTGATGTAGAAAAAATAACTGTGGGCTGAACTTTTCTAAAGAGCTCAAGCAGTATCTGAATATCTTCTGAGCTGGGCATATAGCCGCGTTCATAAAAGGGTAAATTGAGGGCACTGAAATCAGCTTGTAGCCGCAAGGCTTCCTGGCGACCTTCTGCTTCGCGTATGGTGACTCTATCGGCTTGAGTGGTATTTGGGATATCTGCCCGGTGGCCACTGCTCATCGATACCAAATGGATTTTCGCACCCTGTTTATGCAGGCGAGCCAATGTGCCCCCACAGCCAATCGAAGCATCATCAGGATGTGGCGCAGCAACCAGGATGCGTTGGCAATTATCCGGCATTATTAGCCCATTTGTGTAGGTCTTGAGTGGCTCAGAGCAAAAAACTTTAAAAGGCTGCTCCAGAACAGACGCCGCATCTTGATCCAAGATCAAGGTGACTGCCGGATGCAAACGTAAAATTGAAGCCGGGCAGGATTCATCCAGGGGGCCGCAAAGCATTTGTTTGACGGCTTCTGCTTTGCTCTTGCCCGATGCCAAGACAATGATTTCGCGGGCTTTTAAGATGGTCGCTGGCCCCATTGTCATCGCTGAGTCTGGGGTTTGGCCTGAAGCAAAATATTGAGCGTTGGCAGCCAAAGTATCTTTACTTAAGCGGGTGACATGGGTCTGCTGATGAAAAGGGGTCCCCGGCTCGTTAAAAGCGATATGGCCATTGCGTCCAATTCCCAGGATTTGTAGATCGATCCCGCCTGCAGCAGTGATTTGTGCCTCGTAATCTCGGCAAGCTTGCTCAGAGTCAGCGTTTGCTGCAGGTACAAAAAATTGTTGTGAAATTGGAATTGCTAATGGGTCTAAAAAATGTGACTTTAGATAAGCGGCCATCGATTCTGGGTGTTCTGCATCGAGCCCCAGATATTCATCCAGATGAAAGCTGATCAAACGATCGGGTTTTAAGCCCATGGCTTGAGCGGATTTGAGCATCGCTTTATAGAGGCCTGCTGGGGTGTGGCCCGTCGCTAATCCCAGTACAAACCGGGCATGACTCAGGACTTCACTTAAGATCAGTATCGCTGCTGTTTGGCTGAGTTGCTCATAATTGGCTGTCTGGATAATGCGCATTTATCTGAAAATCTCCCCGGAGAATTTATCAGCGATAGCATAACATAGTTACTAAAACAGACCGATTTAGATCGCCTGCTTGACTTAATGATTTTTAAGCTATTGAGCTATTGATTTTAAATAGCTTAGAATGGTATGCTTAATTCAATAGGCACATGATGTGCTTATATATTCTTACTTGTTTCATGGAGGAAACTTTTCATGGCTATTCGTATTAACACGAACATCGCTTCCCTTAATTCTCAGCGCAATTTAGAGCGCTCCAACCAAATGCTCAACAAAACCCTGGAACGCCTGTCTTCAGGTCTGCGGATTAACCGTGCAGCAGATGATGCTGCTGGCTTAGCTGTAGCTGAAAAATTACGCACCCAGGTTCGTGGTTTTTCTCAGGCGATTGCTAACGCCCAAGATGCGACTAACTTGATTGCCACGGCTGAGTCAGGTATCGACCAAACCAGCAATATTCTACAACGGATGCGCGAACTGGCCATTCAGGCTGCTTCTGATACTCTGGTCAACGAAGATCGCGATAAAATTCAGGTTGAGATCAATGAATTGCGTGATGAGCTGACTCGAATTGCTGAAAGCACTCAGTACAATACACGTTCTCTCTTAGATGGTTCGATTGCATCCTCTGGCTTTGCTGAAAATGCAGCTGTAGATGTCGAGCAAAATCTTCGCGTAACTGGCAATCTGGCAGGTACGAACCGCACAGATTTGATTGTTAAAGGTAGTACGACGACTTATGCGACAGCGAATGTGGATGCGGCCGTTCAGTTTAAAGTGATCACTTATCAAGGGGCTGCCACGGACCCTGTTTCGACTGCGATTGAAGTGCGTTCTTCAACGACCAATGCACTCTTGACGACCATTCAGCTAGATGGAGCTGGCCCAGCGCGTTCAGCTACTCAAAACGTAGCGATTACCCTCAACGGTACCGTTATGGGCACCGTACAAATCAATACCACTGGTGTTACCATCTCTGATGCAGGTAAAGCGGGTCTGGTTCAGTTCACTTCAGCTCGTGCTGCCGTTACCGCAGATAGCTCACTGACATTCCATGTCGGTGCTAATGAAGGTCAGTTTATTAAAATGGGCGTTCAGGATCTACGGGCCTCTGCCTTGCGTCTGGAAACCATTTCAATTAAAGGCATTAATGACGAAGACAGCCGTGTGAAAGCTCAAAACGTGATTGGTGTTGTCGATGACGCGCTAGATTATGTCAACCTGGTTCGTTCACGTTTGGGTGCTTACCAAAACCGGATTGAGAATACAATCTCGAATCTGCAAGTGGCTCGTGAAAACCTGACGGCTTCTGAGTCTCGTATTCGGGATGCGGATATCGCGGCTGAAACCGCCAATCTGACCCGTGCTCAGATTCTGGTCCAGGCCGGTACTGCTGTTTTGACTCAGGCGAATATTTCACCTCAGTCAGCTCTGAACCTGCTCTAAGCTTCAAGTAAGATTTAAAGCCCCTCGCTGATTCAGTGAGGGGCTTTTTCGTTGGGCTATAATTCCAGGGCTTATTTAGTGAAGTGAGGCTTTAAGACTTCTTGCCAGGCGGCTTGTAGCGACGGAAAAATATAATCTGGATTAACTTTGTGCTGATAAGTCCCGTCCAGGACCTGTTGGCCATAGCCTGAAGTCAGTAATATCGTTTTGCTGCCGACCCGTTCGCCGACTTCGACATCCGTGGCTTTGTCCCCCACCATAAACGAAGCCGCGAGATCCAAATTGAGATCTTGAGCAGCAGTTAATAACATTCCTGGCTCTGGTTTGCGGCAATCACAGGGGCCAGAAAAAGCAGGAACACTACCCTCAGGTAAATGTGGACAGTAATAGAGTCGATCTAAAAAGGCATCTTCGGCCGCTAGTAAAGTTGTCAGTCGCTTGTGTAATTCGCCGATCCAGCTTTCGGGGTAGTAATCTCGGGCCACGCCAGATTGGTTGGTGACCAGTACGACTGGGATTTCGAGCTGATTGAGTCCACGGATCGCTGCTGCTGCTCCAGGAATCAAATTTAAATTGCTCAGTTCACGTATATAGCCCGCTTCAATATTGACGGTGCCGTCGCGATCGAGAAAGACGGCGGCTCTTTTTTTGTCTGTTTGGCTCATGCAGTTGTTTTCCTCTGGGCTGTATTCAGGTTTATTTTATATTAAGAACAGTCAGTTCTATCTGGTCTGACCCGACAATCAGAGTAACATTATCCAGGCTTCAAGTCTAAGGAGATTATATGATACCTAAGTCTTCTGCTACACATTCACCAACAAATGAGTCACTTGCAAAAACACGACCGCAGGCCAGGCCTGCGGGGCTCGATAAATCAGCTTTGCAGAAACAAAATCAGTCTATTCAAGCAGGTCCGAATTCACAAGATCTGCAAGAAACCCAGCTCTTTTCTGCTTCGAAGAAATCCCCTGAGATCGTCGCTTTGACTGATGACGACTTGACGGCGCCGAGCCTGGCTGAGGTGCGCCAGGGAGCCGTGATTGAGCTAGGCATGTCAGGTGATTCTGTGCGTCAAGTTCAGCAATTACTAAGCGAAAAGGGTTTTGCCGTTGCCGTGACTGGCAGCTTAGGCGAAACCACAGCAGCTCAAGTCTCAGCCTTTCAAAAAGATCGGGGCCTGGAAGTCGATGGCAAAGTCGGCAGCAATACTTTGAGGGGGCTAGAGAGCTCTGGCAATCTGGATGGCGATATCAATCAACTCAAGACGCAGTTTGTGAGACGTGGACGTGTCTCTGCCAGTCGAACGCGCGCCTTAGGTAATGCGATTGATCTCATGCTGAGCAAACCTGATCTGCGCAAAGCCATGATTGAGCGTTTCGATCTCAGTTCGGCTACCAATCGCAAAGCCCTGGTGGCAGTAACTGCTGTGGAGTCAGGATCAAATGGCGATATGGGTGAAGTCATGACGGCAGTTATGAACCGGGCGCTGGTGAAAAATATCGTACGTGAGATTACCGGTATAGGTGGACGCAGTTCTGTGATGGATGTGGTCACTGAAGGCAATCAGTTTTCTTCTAAAGCAGGTGTTCGCCGTATCATGAATGGTGGCGATACCTCACAACGACACTACGCCAATTTTAAACAGTCTGCTGAAGCCGTGCTAGAACAAGTTTTAGATGGCAAGCACAGCTTTAAAAACAATGCCTCTAAAATCTATTATTTTGATCAGGGCGGTGCCCGACACCAGTTTCGGATTGGCGTACACCGCTTTAGAGAAGGCTATAATGGCAAAAGTACCCATTATGTGCAGGATGAATTACAGGGCCGCAAACGGCTTAACTGGTGAGATCGGCCAGAAACCCTGTATCTTCGATATATTGATCCAGCGCTTGAGGCGAATCATAAGTCACTTTGTTGATTTGTGGGCTGACGGCATGAAAAGCGGTTTGTTCAGCGCTATAAGCTTGCAAAAGCGCTTGTAATAATTCGGGGTCCTGAACAGATTTGTCTAACCACAGGGCATGGCTTTCAGGTTTGAGTATGACTGGCATGCGATGGTGGATACTGGCAATCTCTTGATTGGCTGCCGTAGTTAAAACAGAGCATGTCGCTATGCGTCTGCCTGCTGGCGATTTCCAAAAGCTATACAAACCCGCAAAGGCAAATGTTTCTTGATCTTTGCAATGAATGTATACAGGTTGTTTGGATCCTTTTTGCCATTCATAAAAGCCACTGGCGGGAATCAAGCAGCGTCGTTGCCTGAAAGAGTCTCTAAAGCTGGGTTTCTGATGAGCGGTTTCGCTGCGGGCATTAATCAATTTACTAGCGATGCTCGGATCTTTGGCCCATTCGGGGATCAAGCCCCATTTTAATGCGACCAGGCCACGGGTGCCCTTGAAGTTTGAGACGATAGCCAGTACTTCCTGGGTCGGGGCAATATTATAGGCAGCTTCTAGCTCAGCCTTGATCACATCAATCTCAAATGAGGCTGCAATCTCAGCTGTCGATTTTCGTCTTACAAATCTTCCGCACATGATTCTATTATGCCACGAGACCATTAAAGATCTGAGTCTGAAAACAAACTGTGTTAAACTAGCTGGCAAACTTGCTTTGGCTGGAATTTGGGAGCCTAGACTGTTGAGGGATATTCACTTTGCTCCAGAGATTGCTAGCCTGTTACCAGATCTGCGTTTAGGTGTTTTAGAGGCGCAAGTTCAAGTGACTCAGTCACAAACAGAATTTTGGCAAATGGCAGAACCAGCTCTGAACCATGCAGCTAGCATGAGCGCACAAGCAATCAGAGAAATACCGGCCTTGTTTCAGGCCCGACAAGCTTACAAAAAATTGGGTCAGGATCCCAGTCGTTATCGTCTTTCTGCTGAAGCCTTACTGCGACGACTGAGCAAATCTAAAGACCTTTACCAGATCTCGAATCTGGTTGATTTGATTAATTATCTATCATTTAGTACAGGAATCTCGATCGGTGGCTATGATGCTTCAAAAATCAGCGGCGATCTGATCTTGCGTATTGGGCAAGCTGAAGATCAATACCAGGCTATCGGTCGTGGCCCATTAAATATCGCCCATTTGCCTGTTTTAAGTGATCATGTCGGACCTTTTGGCAACCCAACCTCAGATTCACAGCGAACATCAATTCAAGCGCAAACACAAACCGTATTGTTGGTGTTTTTTGACTTCGGTGCTTCATCTATTTGTTTGGAAACGATGCATTTGGCCCAGGCTCTTTTGAAAAAATATGCAGAGGGACAGTACATACAAGATGATCTATTCACAGCCAGCTGAAACCGAGAAACTGATTTATCGATTTATCTGGGGAGAGCTACCGTTATTCGCCTGTGAGCGATGGATTAAAGCCCCTGAAACTCAGAAATATTTACCTAAAAAACTTAAAAAGGCCTTGCAGCCCTATTTGCAAACTCCTGCTGAGTCAAATCTAGCGCGTCGCCAACAATTAAGGGGCGCTTTTGATGTGGTTGTCGATCAGGGGCAGTACCAAAGCTGGTTATTATTGGAAATACTGCCCTTTATATTGAATGAAGATCCCCGCGCTTGCCTGGCTTTAGAACAGGTGTTTGCTCTGTATCAGCAGGACCTGAAGTTTCTGGAAATATTAGCGCAGGCCTTTCGCACAGGTGAAGGATCGGCACACTTTGATTGGAATCAGGTTAGAGGCGCAGTTCCTCATCTCAAGCCGGTCTGTCGCTTGTTGATACAAGTGCTGACCAATGGTGAAATCACGATTGACCAATCTGGCTTGCTGGTTTCTCAGAGTTTAAGTGACTTACTCTTCCAAAGTACCGATTGGCGTCGAGCCAATCTCGTGATTCAGTCCTGGGAACAATCTCAGAGCCAGTTATTTTCCTTTCCTTTAGATATAGACCCTGCTTAGGCTCAGACTCAGTCAACAGGTTATAATGGGGATATTAACTGGCTGATGTCAGGGCTTTGATCAGGAGAAAAGTGATGGATATTCAGACGATAGATCGACTCAATCAGCAGACATTAGCTGGCAAGCGGGTTCTGGTTCGAGTGGACTTTAATGTACCTATAGAAGCTGGCCAAATTCAGAGCGATCAGCGGATGCGCGCCGCCTTACCTACGATAGAATATTTACTTAAAAACCAGGCCCAGGTTGTGCTAATGTCGCATCTGGGACGCCCAGATGGACAGGTGGTTGAAGATTTACGTTTAAAGCCAGTAGGCGAGCATTTAGAAACACTGCTCGGCCAAAAAGTGTGCAGTCTGTCAGAGACTATGGGTGAAAAGGTCAAAGCGGCCTTGCAGGCGACAGATGCCAATGTCATTTTATTAGAAAATACGCGTTTTTACCCCGGTGAAACAGACAATGATCCCGACTTTTCTCGTCAATTGGCTGAGCTGGGTGATCTTTATGTCAATGATGCCTTTGGAGCTGCTCATCGAGCCCATGCCAGCACGGCCGGGGTCGCTGAATATTTACCTGCTTATGCCGGGCTCTTGATGCAAAGAGAGATTTTGGCTTTAAATAAACTGCTGGACTCTCCTGAACATCCTTTTGTGGCTGTGATTGGGGGAGCTAAAGTCTCCAGTAAGCTAGGCGTGCTCGAAAACCTGCTGGATTCTGTCGATATGCTAGTGATTGGGGGGGCAATGGCTTTTACTTTTTTAGCTGCACAAGGGCGGGAAGTGGGCCAGTCTCTGGTGGAACCTGAGCTATACGATACGGCGTTATCTTTGTTAGCTGCAGCCAAAAAATCGAATACAGAAATTATCTTGCCGATAGATTCAGTTATGGCTGAGTCAAAAGATGCTAATGAAATCCGCAAAGTCGTTTGTTTACAAACGGATTCAGGCGATATCTCTGAATTAGCAGGCGTTGATATTGGCCCTGATTCGATAAGGCAACTCAAACAAAAACTTCAGGGCTTAAAAACCATACTGTGGAATGGTCCGATGGGTGTATTTGAAAACCCTTGCTTTGCTAAAGGCACCGAAGCAATGGCTGAAATTTTAGCACAAGCAACTGATAATGGCGCTTATTCTGTTGTTGGTGGCGGTGATTCTGTTGCCGCTGTCGAAAAACTTGGCTTTACAGATCGGTTTTCCCATATTTCGACGGGTGGTGGCGCTTCTCTCGAATTTTTAGAAGGCAAAACCCTACCAGGGATTGCTGCCTTAAGAGCTTAATCCTGTGAAGGAACTCAATGCTCGCTGCAAGCGTCTCAATCTATAAACCTTAAGGAGCCGTGCATGAAATTTTGGCAACGAATTCCCATCTTCTTTTTCGCTATGAGTTTAGCTCTACCGCTTCAGGCTGAGCCCGTGTTTGACCTGAATGCTTTTAAAGGGGGGAAAGTCTATTATCAGCCAGGGTTCAGTTTTCTTGGGACATCAGATCTCAATCAAAATCTGGAACTCAATGGCTTTTCAGCTATGAGCAGTACTTTTTTATCGCAAAATTTCGGCGCGCAAGTGGTCCTGGACCGAATTATTTTGGGCGCTTCTGGTACGCTACTGAACGGTTTTTCAACGGCTTCTGCTGAAAACGGAACCCTACAAGCCAGCGGGGGGCATGGCTTGTTTCAGGTTGGCTATATGCTGTATTCAGAGAATGGCTTTTCAATCTACCCGATCTTAGGCATCGGTTCGGGCTCGGTCAAGCTATCGGGAACAAAAGCACTCAACGAAGTCTTTGATATTAGTGCGACGAACCCAATTAACAGTATCGAAAGCTCGCAAATCGTGCTTGATCTGGGGATTGGTGCTGATTACCTGGTTGATTTTAATGCTGATCCAGGTCATGCATCAGGCGTTTTGGTCGGCTTACGCGCTGGTTATCTCTTAATTCCCTCGCCTAATCAGTGGTCTGCAAACGGTCAAATCTTGGCCGGTCGGCTGCCCAATTTTAACACCCAGGGCCTGTACCTCAATTTGAGTTTGGGTGGGGGATCTTTACGGTCAGAATTTTGAAGCCAATGACTGTGGTAAAATAATCAAACTTATGGCCTTAAAAAAACGCAAGCATCGCACACGAACTTCTTTTATCCATCGTCGCACGCCACCGGGTTCGGTACCGGGCACGCTGATTGCCGATCCTGACTCCCCAGCCCCGCAATACCAACTCTTGCAATACGGTCCTGATAGCTATCAGTTCAAAGACAAAGCTGAACTGCCTGAATTAATCAAAAGCCGTGGCTCGTTTCCAGTGACCTGGATTAATGTTGAGGGACTCGGAGATGTCAAAGGCTTACGCGAATTGGGCGATGCTTTTCACTTGCATTCTCTGGCCTTAGAAGATGTCATCAATGTGCATCAGCGCCCCAAGCTTGAGACTTATAAAGACTTGATCTTTGTCGTGGCACGCATGCCCCATCCAGAAGCCCTTTCAGCCACTGAACAAGTCGCATTTTTCCTGGGATCAAATTTTTTAATTACTTTTCAAGAAGGTACGCCTGGGGATGCTTTTGAGCCAGTACGTCGTCGCTTGCGAGAAGACCAGGGGCGTGTACGAGGCTCGTCACCGGCCTATCTGCTCTATGCACTATTAGATGCCCTGGTTGATCAGTATTTCCCGCAATTGGAATATTATGCGGATTTGCTAGAAAATATCGAAGATAAAATCATGGCACTGCCAAATACGCCAGTTAATTCTGAGCTCTATATGATCCGGCGACATCTTTTATTGATGCACCGTTCGATCCGTCCTTTGCAAGATGTGATCAATGGTCTGATGCGTGAAACCCAGCACCATTTTGACGAAGAAGTGCAGTGGTATCTCAGAGATTGTTATGATCACACCACGCAATTGATGGATATGCTAGATACTTATAAAAATTTGGCGACCCATTTGATGGATATGAGTGTGTCGGCGGCTTCTAATCGCATGAACGAGATCATGCGGTTTTTGACGGTGATGTCGAGTATTTTTATTCCCTTGACTTTTATTGCCGGGATTTATGGCATGAACTTTAATCCGGCTGTTTCTGTTTTAAATATGCCAGAACTTAATTGGGCCTATGGTTACCCGATGTCATTGTTGCTGATGATCTTTACGGTCGTGGGGCTTTTATTGTTTTTCAGGTATAAAGGCTGGCTGGGTATACCGGATACGGATCATCAGAATCCGGGTAACCCTCACTTTAAATAGCTGGAATAGTTTGATTAAATCCCAAACCAGAGAATACTGGCTCCCAAACTGACGCCATGAATTAGCGATAAATCACCACTTAGGCGTTCACTTTGACGCAGATCGCTGGGCAGAAAAAAGCCGCGATAACCCAGGTAGGCTGAGGCCAAATTTAAAAATGGCAATTCCCAATTGAGGCCGGTTCCAAAACCCGGTAATGTCACGCCATTGGTATCTAGGCTCTGAGATCCATTGCCCTGATCGATGCTGCCGCCCATTAGGGTGGTGGCTTCAGCAAAAGCATATCCAGTAAAGCCCAGTGGCAGGCCCAGATTAAACTGCGCCCCATAATGCAGTCCAGGCATTTGACTAAAGCTTTGCTGGTTGATTGTACCTGTATAGGTCCAGATATGTCGATAGCCTGCATAAGGGCTGATATTGCCAGAAATATGCCCAATCAGCGCATCCAAATCAAAGAGTCGAAAACGGTAACCCAGATTGAGATTGGCGTCTGCGAGAGTATCAAATTTGACAAAACTATCGATTTGATCAGCGATCGAACCTGAGCCGGAGCCTCCGGCAGGCAAGGGATTGAGAAACGAGGATAAATCTGGCGCAAAGCCGACATGTCCATTGATAAACAAATTAAAGGGTAAATTATAGTCCCCTTTAAATTCAAACCAGGGAGCAATTTTACCTGTGGTTTCGGAATAAGTCAAAGTGACTGCCTGAGCAGAACCTGCAAAAATAGAAAGGACCAGGCTTAATAATAGAGTGCGTTTACGAATCATTTTGTTTCCTTACATGCCATTTGATAGCCGCCTTCACAGGCTAGCTTTAATTCTTGGTCTACCAATTCTTGATCGGGTTCGTCTGCAGCCCAATAATACTGAGCCATAAAATAGTGAGCTTCTGCTTTTAAGTTTGTGTTGGCAGAGCCTGTCAAAACAATTTGCAGATCAGCATAGGCTGCAGAGTGCAGTGGGTCGACAATATCTGAGATAAATGCCCAGTAATCAATTGCAGTCCTCCCCCGTTCAGTTTGGATGCTTGCAAAAGCCAGATTAATCTTCCCGCGCCACAAGTAAGCCTGGGGTTGATCCGGGTGTGCTGTCAGATAGTTTTCGATTTGGGCTAAGCTTTTTTCAACTAAGTCCAGTCGTTCATAGAGTTCTTTTGTTTTTTCGATTTTGAGATAATTGGCTTTGATTAGCTCCCAGTCAGACTTTTGCTGTGTTTCTGTTTTGGAGACCGGAGCGGCACTTGTGGTGATTTGCCAGCTAGACGCAAGCAGCAGCGAACAAATCAACGGACGTAAAAAAGACATTAAGAGTTTCTCTTTCATGGAGGGTTTGCTTGATTCTCATTGTACCCTTTTGTAACGATTTAGAAAATTCACGCAAAACAAACTTGCTTTGCCAGTCTTTTTTGCTCACAATGCATTGATACTTTTAAAATGAAAAACGATCTTACTGTCCCTGTAGATAAAATAAGCCCACAACCGATACGTTTGTCGCTTTGTATGATCATGCGCAATGAAGAACCCTGTTTGGAAGCTTGCTTATTGTCAGTGAGCGATCTGGTCGATGAGATGATCATTGTTGATACTGGCTCTACAGATCAAAGTGTTGCCTTGGCAGAAAAGTTTGGTGCAAAAGTTTATCACCATTCCTGGGAATCAGATTTTGCTCTGGCTCGGAACCAATCCATCGGTTATGCCCAAAAAGAGTGGATTTTGATCATGGATGCTGACGAGCGCATAAGCGAAGCTGCTTATGATTGGTTAATCGTTTTTAAAAGCAGGCCGCAACTTGCAAGGATTTATCAAACCCAAATCGTGAATTTGGATCAAGCAGGGCAGGCTATCAATGCCTTCTTTATGCAGCGATTATTTCCAAACACTGTGGGGCTTAAGTTTAGATCAGCCATCCATGAGTGCTTGATCTTCAATGACAGCATGTCTCAGCCAATGCCAATAAATGAAACGACACTTGAGATACCGTTTTTTTATCATATTGGAACACAGCCCTTTCATATAGAAAGACAACAAAAGCGTCAACGAAATTTTGAGATCTTAAACATTGAAACGGCTAAATACCCTCATGAACCCCATCTTTTGTATCATTTGGCCAATGCCTATCGCAATCTCGGCCAAACGTCGCAAGCGATATCTGTTTTTCAACAGATATTTCGCTTAAGAGCAGCCAATGACAATCCAGACCACCCGATGTTTGCTCAGGCGATCACTGAGTGGATCGAATCTCAATTGCATTTAAATCGTGCTGACTTAGCCATAGCAATTGCTGAAAATCATGTTCACCCACTTTATCCCCCTTCATACTGGTATTATTTAGGGCACGCTTTTCGTAAAGTGAAAGACGAAAATCAAGCTAGAAAATGTTTTGAGTCTGCTTTAAGTCTAGATCCCCTGCGAAGTGGCCGCTCTCTCAAGATCACCCATGAAATAGCGCATATGCGGCAGCTCCCCTTATTGCAACTGGCCTATATTTTTTTGTTTCAAGCGCTTCATCCGAGCTCCAGTTTGGCGCAACGAATAGAAGCCCTGACGCTGAGGCTAAATGTATGCCAACAGTTGATTTACTTATTCCCATCAGGGGATTGGCCAGAAAACAAGATTAATTTGTATTTAGGGCTGGCTGAAAGCTTGTTATTACGATCTGTTTTGCAAAAAAAATCGCATCTTCCAAATTTATTCGAAGAGACAATCCATCCCAACTTTCATTTGCAGAGTGCTTTCGAGGCCGTCAACAGCGCCTGGAAAACATTAGGCCAACAAAGCTCTGATCCAGTTAGCCGACTTGCGCAAGACTCTCGTCTTTGGTTACAGGGCATATTCTTTAATGAAGTCAGCTATCATCAACAACTTTGGCAAGAAGGTGAGGGGGGATGCTCTCCTGAATTGCTGCAAGATTACCGACTTATGAGTCAATTGTATTTTTTGAATCGAAAAGCTTTCTCTGAATAGGGCGTTTATTTTTGCAGATAAGCTTGCCAAAAAGTTACAATGTTAGTATGAAACGCTTTGACACAGAACTTGCTCCGCTTCCGGTCGGGCCTTACCCTCATGCCCGCAAAGCAGGCCCCTTTTTGTTTTTATCTGGTGTGGGTCCCCGCCAACCCGGTCAGCGAGAGATTCCTGGGGTTACCCAGGATGCTGAGGGTCGGGTGCTGAGCTATGATATTGTGCAGCAAACTCACGCTGTTTTTGCCAATGTGAAAGTCATCCTTGAATCCGCTGGCGCCCGCTGGCAAGATTTGATGGATATCACCGTATTTTTGACTGAGATGTCTGACTTTAAAGTATTTAATCAAATTTATGCTGAGTACTTTTCTGATCCCGCTTATCAACCTTGTCGCACAACAGTTTCAGTAAACGCCTTGCCTACTCCAATTGCGATAGAGCTTAAATGCATCGCTTACCTCGTTGATTCAAAGGAAAGTGAAGATGAACAATAGCACCACCAGTCAAACTGATTCGGCTGCTGCTTCGCGCAAGACAGCGATAGGTTCTCCTTTTAATTTTATGAAGTGGATCGAAGCACATCGCCATTTGCTGAAACCACCCGTCGGTAACCAGGTGGTTTGGGAAGACCGTGAATTTATCGTCATGGTGGTGGGCGGTCCCAATTCGCGCAAAGATTACCATGTCAATCAGGGCGAAGAATTTTTTTATCAGCTCGAAGGCGAAATGACGCTTAAAGTGATTGATCAGGGCCAGCCGCGCGATTTGGTCATTCAAGCTGGAGATATTTATCTCTTGCCCCCAAACGTGCCGCATTCTCCTCGACGCCCTGCCCACAGCGTCGGCCTGGTGATCGAGCGTCAAAGACGTCCGGGCGAGTTGGATGGTTTTGAATGGTATTGTGAATCATGCGGCCATCTTTTGCATCAAACCCGTTTGCAGGTCGATGATATTGTCAATCAATTGCCACCGGTATTTGAAGCCTTTTATTCAAGTTCAGAATTGACAAGATGCCAGCAATGTGGCTGCATTGCCAAACAGGAGATTCCCGCATGAAAATAGATATTCATACCCATATTATGCCCTCAGATATTCCAGACTTTGATGAGAAATTTGGTTATAAAGGTTTTCTCCATTTGCATCATCACGAGCCGGGCAAGGCCTTGATGATCAAGGAAGGGAAGGTTTTTCGGGAGATAGAATCCAATTGTTGGGATCCGGTTGTCAGGCTGCAAGAATGTGATCAGGACAATGTCGATGTGCAGGTTTTATCGACGATCCCGGTTTTGTTTAATTACTGGGCCGTGCCTGAAGATGCCCTGGAAGTCTGTCGCTTTATTAACGACCATATGGCCACTACTGTGGCTGCACACCCCAAGCGCTTTGTCGGCCTGGGTACGCTTCCCTTTCAGGATACAGATTTAGCGATTCAAGAATTGGAGCGCTGTATGAATGAATTGGGCCTGGCCGGGATTGAGCTGGGTAGCCATGTCAATGAATGGAACCTGGACGACCCCAATATTTTCCCGGTTTTAGAAGCGGCTCAAGATCTAGGAGCAGCAGTCTTTATTCACCCCTGGGACATGCGTGGTAGCAAAACAATTCAAAAATACTGGCTGCCCTGGTTGGTGGCGATGCCTTTTGAAACCGCTATCGCGATTTCTTCGCTGATTTTTGGGGGCGTCTTGGATCGATTGCCCAAACTTAGAATTGCTTTTGCCCATGGTGGCGGCTCGTTTGGCTGTCTGATGGGGCGTATCCGCCACGGGTATAATGTACGACCGGACTTATGCCAAATCAATCCAATCAAGGACCCTGCTGAATACCTGGGGCGCTTTTATGTCGACTCACTGGTACACGATCCGGAAGCGCTACGCGAACTGATGCGAATCTACGGCGACAATCGCATTGTGCTGGGTTCGGATTACCCCTTCCCGCTGGGTGAACATCACCCGGGTCGTTTGATTGAGTCGATGCCAATCTCTGCTGAAATTCAGGAGCGCCTGCTGTCTGGCAATGCTTTAGAGTGGCTTAACCTGAAGCGTGAACAATTCTTGAACGTGGCTTGAATCAGATTAAAGTTCAAAAATTTTTCTGATTATTTAATGATCTGGTGTAAGATTTGAAGCCTTAAATCGTCTATTAAGTAAGTGAATCAAAACGGATTGACGCTAGGTTTTAAAATGATTCCAAAATGTTTTCAAATGAAAAGGAGAATGATCATGTCAGATTGTTGCAAAACATGTAATTGCGGGACTCCCGCTGTTCCCGGAGGATGCTGTTGTGGTGCTGAGTGTAAATGTGGGCCCAATTGTGGCTGCCCTCCTGAATGCGGTTGCCCAGGGAATTAATGTCTAAAGACACAATATCGCTGGCTTCATTGGCTACACAAGTGGCCTATTTGAGGCCAGCCATGTTGCGCTATTTATTGTCTCAGCGCTGCTCAAAAGAGCTCGCTGAAGACTTAGTGCAAGAAGCGAGTGTTCGTGCGCTGTCTAAACTGGAACACTTACGTGATCCCAAAATGCTAAAGCCCTGGTTTAAGCAAATTGTACGCCATGTTTTAATGGATGAATACAAACGTCAGGCGCGTTTTCAAGCCATCGATCAGGTTCCCGAGCCAAGTGTATTAGACGCAACTGAGCAGCTTGAAGGCTGCGATTGTGTGCTCACTATGCTTAATGATATACCCAATCAGTATGCACGCCTGCTGACAGCGATTGATATTGAAGAGGACTCAGTACAAGACGTCGCTAAAAAAATGGGGATACAGGCAAATAATGCCAGTGTACGGCTTTATCGTGCCCGCAAAGCATTACGGGGTCAGTTAAAAAAGGTCTGTGGAACCTTGTCACCTCTGGACTGCCTGGACTGCTCTTGTTAAGTACGAGATTAGCAGATCTGTGACCCAATGTTTGGCTTCATGCTGCTCTAGAAGGTAGACTGAAGAAAACCTCTTGGAGTCGTTTGTGCTTATACATCAACCTGTTTTTAAACTTGCATGTCTTGCAAGTCTACTTTTGTTATCCGCTTGCCAGTCCACCAATCTTTCGAGGCCTACAGATTCAAAGGCTCAGATTCAAACAGCATTGCCGACCGACGCTCAAGTTGCCAAACCTGGTCCAGCTACTTTTTCTTGTGCTTCACCTTTAGGTTCTGAAGTCCTGCCTAACACACAAGCGATTGAAGTAGATCTCTGGCCCTGGGGCAAAGCTGCTGCTGTTAGTTTTACGATTGATGAAGGGGTTGCCGAGCCTTTCGATATCCTGATGCCAGAAATCGAATTGCGGGGCTGGCGGGCTAGCTTTTTTATCTATACAGACCAGCCTGATAATTTAAAAACCTGGAAAAAAATTATTCTGGCCCATCAACGGGGTCACGAAGTCAGCAATCACACCAAGACCCATCCTGACTTAACCAAGCTTAGCGATGCCGAAGTTCATGCTGAGTTAGAGCAAGGCAATCAAATTTTACGCAATCAATTGGGAGCAGATGTGGATTTGCAAAGCTTTGCTTATCCATATGAGGCAACGGATGCCAGAGTCTGGTCAATTGTAAAGCAATACCACCGCTATGCGCGTTCGGGTGATCATGGAGCGGTTCCTCCCCCCTTCCCAATTAATGATGCGCGTAAGCCTGACTTTGGTGCCTTAAACGCCAAAGCACCCACCAAAGCATATAGCCTCGATGATTGGAATAGCTGGGTTGAAGCAGCCGTTCAGCAAAAGGGCTGGTATATCGATGAACTGCATGGCATTGTTGATGGTGATCTTTCTGGAGGCTGGCAGCCGCGTGACTTAAGTGAGTTTTCTAAGCATTTCGACTTTATCGAAAAGCACCCTGCCGGTGTATGGGTTGACACGATGGGCCGTGTCGCCAATTACATCGAAGAAAGAGAAGCGGTCAAGGTCCAGGTTAAAGACTGGAGTGATACGGGAATCCGTCTTCAGATCGAAGATGGATTTGATCCGATTGCCTTAAAAGCTTATCGTGTCCCACTGACCTTTAAAATAAAAGTACCCGAAAATTGGCAGGGGAAATCCATCAAAGGATTCCAAAATGGAGAATCGATAGAAGTTCGTGCACTAGAGCCGGGCGTTTACCGTTTCTCCGCCCAGCCCGAAGGCACTCAGCCGGTTTGCTTGCTTCCGGCTTAGCCCCTATTGGGCTTTGAGTGCTGCAATCCCTTCTTTAACAGTGACGACTTTGACTTGATTGCGTTGGATATAGTCCAACATTTGCCGGTATTGCGTCACAGTTGATGTGTAGTCAAAATCATTGGGGTTTAATTGCAAGTCATGGAATAAGAAAACAACCCAGGTTTTGGTTTTTTTGGCAGCATCAATCCATTCAAAAATCTGACTGGTTGAGGTGTCTCTGGTGATTGCAACAATCCGAATCCGATAGGGATCCGCTGTTTTATCATTTAAGCCTGTCAGGCTAGTACGGGCATAAGCATAGGTTTTTTTTACTGAGTTTTCTTCCCGTTGTCCAAAGTCTCCAAAGGGATAAGCAAAGCCCTGAGGTTCTTGACCGTTGGCTTTCAGGTAATCGAATGGGGATTGTACTTCGCTCTGTAGATCTGCTTCTGTTAGTTTCGTCATTGCGCGATGAGAAAGTGAATGGGCGCCAATTTCATGGCCAGCATCAATCAATTTCTGCAAAGTGTTTGCTTTAGCGTATTCAGGCAAAGCTGATTTTTCAGCATAGTCCTGGGTGACGTAGAAACTGCCTGTATAGCCACGACTTTCGAGTTCGGCTGCGCCTTCATTGACTGCACTCGACCAGATATCATCAAAGGTAACCGAAACCAGACCCTGCTCAAATTCGGCTGGAGGAACGATTTTTAAGCTATGCAGATCGTGTTGTAAATAACCTTTGCGATCCAAAAGATGCAGAATGCTGATCTCACATTTTGAGTAAAGATCACTATAAAAACGAAAGCGAACGGTTTCCCAGTCTTTGCTTTCGTGGCTTTGCCAGAGGGTGCGGAATTGACGCTGACCGCCTTCAAACTGACAGAGAGACACCAGACGACTACGGCCATCGGAACGGTATTTTGAGCTGTATTCATACCATTGACCGGGCTCAAGTTTTTGAGGGGTGAAGATCCATTTGGCATCGCCATCCGTTCGATCTTGAATTGACACCGAAAGATATTTCTGACCAGAGATACTGTCCCCTCCAGCCCAGGATAAGCTGGCTTGATTTTCGCCCCAATTATCGGGTGACCAATCCGCTGGCAATGCGGGAGTGTTTGCTGTTTCAACATCTGGGTTGGGTATCAGATTTTGGACGGTAGTCGAGCTTGCTGTGGCCGAGGGGGCGGCACTTGGCGTTGAACCCTGACCTGAGCTTAAGGGTTGGGCCTGACAAGCTAGTAATAGTAAGAAACAACTTAGGGTTAATTTTTTCATCTTGACCTTTTTGGATGCGATTTGAATAGAGACTGATGACTTAATCATAGCAAAAATTGATATTAATGCTATTGGGTTATGGAATGAATAAATAGGCGAAACGATCAAAAATGAGTAAACAAAAAAATCAACATAACTTATATTTTCTCTCCAAATATCCAGAATTTAATCTTTTGGCAGATATCAAAGGAATCTGGGCAAAATTTCAAGCTGATTTGCTGAAGCCTGAAAGAATTTTAAGCTGAGCTTCAGTTTGGATTCAGCTGGATAAACTATAATCCAACTAGTAAAGTGAATATGGATGGAATATGAAAACAGTTCAAGTCGGTCTCTGTGGTTTAGCCAGTCTAAGTTTAATTGCCTGTACACATTCGCCCTCTCAGTCGCTTTTTAAAGAACCGGCTCAGGCACAAAAAATTATCACTGAAGTCACGAGCCTTGGGGGGATTTCAGGCGATACGGCACAAGGGACTCTGGTGAATAAAACAGGCCTTTCGCCCCGCTTGTTAAATATGATCACTGCCGGCCGTGCCCGCATGAGTCAGCAAGATTTTGACCTGGCCTATCAAAAGCAAGAAACTACTTTTTCAACCCTACCCGACGCATTCACTGTAAAATCAGCACGCAATACGACCCCTTATATGTACATTTCGCGCAATAGTAATCAGATTCATGACTTCAATGCTGTCACTGGAGCATCCACTCCATTGACTACGACCCTCGGTGGCATTACTTCCTGGGGTTTAGCCAAGGATCCGATTTCGAATGAGGTTTACTATACCCTGAACACAGGCCTGAACACCCTTTATAAATTCAATCGGGAGACCAATACACATACCCAAATAGGTAATTTAAATTTACCGGGCACTTCATATCGACTTGGCTTCTCACCGGATGGTGAGCTCTATGGTGCCGATCAAGATAATCTCTATTTAATTGATAAGACTAACGCACAAAAAATTCTGATCAATATCGCCAATTGGCCGACGGGTTCAGGTGATTTGGCTTTTAATGCAAATGGAAATATGTTTGTGATTGTCGGATCCAACTTGTATAAGATCGATCTCGTCAACCGCACCACAACGCAAACGGGAACCCTGACTTTCCCCAGTGCTACGAATGGGATTGGTTTTGATGCCAATAACCGCATGATCGTTACCACCAACGATTCAGGCGTTTATCTGATCAACAATCATGAAACCAATCCAACAGCAACATTAATCAATACGCTGACGGGAACGATACATGATTTGAGCTCGGCTCCAGTCAATGCCTGCCCGGTATTAACATCTGGCCGTCCAGATTACCCGACACTTTTATTTAATGATAATTTTGCCACAATGCCCGCCAACTTTGGTAATTTAGCTGGTGAAACGAACCCAGATACGACCAGTCAGTGGAAGCAATGGAATGGCGATTATTTCCCGGTGGCCAAAGGCGTAACGCTTTGGAATCCAGGGGTGTATAATCCTGCGTCCGGTGGAATCGATGACCCCACTAATGATGTGCTTGGGGTACGCAACTTTCCTGGTGAATACGGACCGGGAGGTGCCAGTCATATCCCCAGTGACCCACGTCCCAATCTCTTAGAGACAGCGATTTCCAGAACTGTTAATTTGAAATATAAAGCTGGCGATCGCCTGATTGCCAAGGTAGACGCTGCGCCAACTTTTACTCACAACGACAGTGATACGACCCTTTTCTTATGTTTTGATGATCCTGCTCAAACGATTGCCGTCAGTAATACGATCCGGGGGAATAAAGCTTCTGGTGGGCAATTATTTGTCGATACTGCTATCCCTGCTTGTGCTACCAAAGTCACTGTGATTGCCTTAGGTTATCTGGGCCAGAATGAACTCTCCTCTTTTACCTTTGAAAAAGCCTCCCTGGAATTTATTCCAGTTAATTATTATTCTCAGACGTCTTTACTCAACGAAAGCTTTGACACCGCGCGTGGGGATAATACCTATGGATCAAATTCACCCAACCTGGATGAAGAATTTGGTGCTTACGATGTCTATTTGACAGATAAGGTGCCTGCCAGTGGCGCTGATAAAGTCGTTACTGCTGCTAATCCTAATGCCAGCAGTAATTATGGCGGTATCTTCAAAAAAGTAAACCTGGGCGCTTATCAGTCGGGTGATACCCTCTCAGCCAATATTTTTACGGCCAGCACCTTTACGGATCGATTGTCAGAAGCGTCATTGATGCTGGAGTTTTATAATAGTACAAATCAAAAATTGGCTACTACAAATAGTTCAAAGGTAACTGCAACACAATACCGTTGGGCAAATATTGATCGCACGGCGATCCCTGCCAATTCGACCTATGTCAAAGTGGTTCCGATATTCAAAATGGGTGCCTTAGAATCTTCGTCTTTTATATGGAATAACCTGAGTTTGAACTTAAATTCTACAACACCACCTGTACCGCCAACGCAATTAATCTTGAACCAACCGGTCAATAATACTGAGCTGGCTTTGGGGGCTGTGACCAATTTAAGTACGACGCCTGATAAGATCGTGGGCGGCATGACTGTTGAGTTTATTGATGGCAATAATCAAGTACTCTCGGCAGGTACTCAAACATTGGCTGGGGCGTTTGTTGGCTCCTGGACTCCCATGACAGCGGGCAGCTTTACGATCCGTTCACGCGCCAAAGCACCTAACGGAGATATCCTGATCACTTCAAGTGCCAATACGGTCACTGTGAAATCAGTATCTGTGCAATTGACAGCTCCAAGTAATAACTGGTCAATCAAGAAAGGTGATTCTCTCAGCCTTCAGGCAACAGCCACTTTGCCCACGGGTGGCGGCTCTGTGCGTTTCCGGGTGCTAGATACTGCTGATGATAGTTTAGTTGCCAGCTTAGTTGGGGTACTTGCTGCCGGTAAATATAGCGCTTCCTGGGCCACCAGTGGCAGTGACAAAAATAAAACCTTTGCTGTCTATGCTGATTTACTCAATAATTCGGCTACGGTTCAGAAAACCAGTGGACCCGCAACCGGAACTGTTACTAACTAAGTCGCTCCGGCTGAGTCCACTAGCTGAATACTGTTAAACTTAGGCTATTCTGTCCAGAGAGTACTTAAAATGTTGAAATTTGCGCTAAGTTTATTATTTTTGTTATCCCTTTCTCTATCATTGTCTCTACCCGTGCAGGCTTATGCTCCCGATACAGATGTAATCGTCCTGAAAGCTGGCAAATGGTTTCGGGGTTGGGTTTTACGTGAAGACGGGGATGCACACCATTTGATCGCCTATAATTGGAATGCCGACAATAGTGAGCGGGTCGAAAACGAGCGGATAAAATTAAGCACGGCACCTGTAGCTGAATCAAAATTTGTTCACGGCTGGGCCTCTACTGAAGGCACACTTTGGTCGTTGGCGATCTCAGAAGATCAACGTTGGATGGCTGTCGGTGCCGCCAATGGATATGTGCAAGTTTTCGAACAAGCGAGTTTTTTCCCGGTGCAACGCATACCTGCCTGGGGCAAAGCGATCTTTGGTTTGAGCTTTAGTCCAGATAGTCAATACCTGGCAGCATGTGATTACCAGGGGCAGGTCAAGATTTTTGATACCCAGACCTGGCAACTTAGTCATAGCTTTAAGCCGGGTTCTGGTTGTGAGCGTCTCAGCTTTTCTGCAAAAGGACAATTGGCAATTTCAGGCAATGTAGCCGGTACAAAATCTAATCATGGGCTTTGGCTGTACTCGACAACAACCAAAAAATTATCACCGGCCTTGCTATCAGAGCCTGCTGATACGCGCTATTTATCGGCATTGCAGTTTAGTCCAGACGGCCAATATCTAGCCGTGGGGAGTTCTAACCGCAAAAAAGGGACCAAAGTCTATCAAGTTCTGGGATTATCAATCAAAGAAGTCAAGTCACTGAGTAGCTCTGGAGATGTTTCTGCTCTGCGCTTTAGTCCTGATGGTCAATATCTGGTCGGAGGTGGCAGTGATAATCGGGTGAGTCTCTGGAAGTGGCGGACCGGACAACGCTTTTGGTCTGTGCCCTGGCATCAAGGTCAAAACCGATACGTTGCCTCGATCGATTTTGACCCAACAGGCCAAAAAATTGCAGTATGTGGGATGGGTTCAGGGGCACCGGTTCAGATTTATAAAACGGGCTCAGGTACCAAACTCTCAGATATAGGCAAAAGTAGTCGGATGAACTGCAATGGCGTGCGCTTCAGTCGAGATGGCAAATATCTATTCACAATCAGACAAGTCTACAGCAACTTTAATGAAAAAATTATCGACCGTTATTTGGTACCGTAGCAAGTATTTAATCCTGTCTTTGGTGACCAAGCTGTGTTTTTGATTATGCTTAGTGGAAATGAACGGAAAGGCACTTTGATGAAACTTTCTACACTTTCACTGGCACTGATCCTGAGCTCCTGGCTGATCTCTTCTGCTTTGGCTCAATCCAAAACCGAAACCGGGTCCCAGACCCAATTAAAAACACCGCAACAGACGTCAAGCAGCATTCGCTTTTCTACGGTCATTGGCTGGCCTAAAGGCATAAGCCCTAAAGCCCCGCCAGGATTTCAGGTGTCGATTTTTGCTGAAGATTTTCAAAGTCCACGTCAAATTTATCAGGCTGCCAATGGCGATATTTTTGTAGCTGAGGCCAATACAGAGCTCAAACCGTCAGGCTTTAAAAAACTTGTCATGGATCTGGTGGGCTATACGCGCGCCCAACGAACGGGCACTTGCGCCTGTCGGATCACGCTTTTTCGTGATCTTGATGGCGACAGCTTTCCTGAGCAGCGACAGGTAGTCCTCGAAAATCTCAAACAGCCATATGGCATGCTGATGCTAGCCGATTATTTTTATGTAGCTGCTACAGATGGACTCTGGCGTTATCCATTAGATAGCCAAAAAATCCCGATTCAAGCACAAGGCCAAAAAATAGTTGACTTGCCTGCCGGGGGCTATAACAACCACTGGACACGTAATCTGACTGCATCACCTGATGGCCAGAAAATCTATATCTCGGTGGGCTCAGGCAGCAATATTGCTGAGCATGGTCTGGAAAATGAACAGCGCCGGGCCAATATTCTTGAAATCAACCCAGACGGTAGTGCTGAACGCGTCTTTGGAAGTGGCTTGCGCAATCCAGTTGGTATGTCATGGTCAAGTACAGGTCAACTCTGGACTGTCGTTAACGAACGGGATGGCCTCGGAGATGAATTGGTGCCAGACTATCTCACGCGCGTCGTCGCCAATGATTTTTTCGGTTGGCCCTTTAGCTATTTTGGTGAAAATCTGGACCCCAGAGTATCGCCACAGAATCCTGAAAAGGTCAAACTAAGCAAAAAACCAGACTACGCTCTGGGTTCTCACACGGCTTCGTTAGGTCTGAGCTTTTATCACCATCATACATTCCCTGAAGTCTATCGGGGTGGGGCCTTTATTGGTCAGCACGGATCTTGGAATCGCTCTCAATTGGTGGGCTATCAGGTGGCTTTTGTGCCGTTTCAGGCTGGAGAACCTGCGGGGCCCCTACAGCCATTTTTGACGGGCTTTATTGCTGACGCTGAGCGCAATCAGGTATATGGTCGGCCTGTCGGAGTCTTGCAAACCCAGGCGGGTAGTTTATTGGTCGCTGATGATGCGGGCAATAAAATCTGGCGCGTTCGTGCACTGCCCTTTCAAGATTGAGTGACTGAATATGCTTGGTTAATTTAAGATTAATTTTTGGTTAATTATGATTTAATTTAGGGCTGTTCAAGAAAGAAAGCCTTAATCACATCATATAATTAGGTTAACTATAATTTAATATTCAGGCTCAAACATTCAGGAGTTTTAGACATGCAGATTCGTGCCGCAGGTGCCCAACAATCCGTCCAAACGACGCTCACTGCTAAGCAACCGCAAACCACCATTGCGCAGGCTTCAAAAGCAAATGCTGATCAAGCAGCAAGTTTAGCCGGCGATCAATTGGTACTTACTGCAAAACCCCAATCGACTTCTCTAAAACAACTGGCCTGGGGCAGCGGGGCGGGAGCCGCCAGTGGTCTGATTCTGGGTGCAGGCATGGGGACGCTTTTACCGACCATCGTTCCCATGAAAGGGGTCGCGATTGGAGCCGCTTTTGGTGCAGGTGCAGGTGTACTCGCGGGTGCTAGTTCAGCTTATGTTGTCAACCGCTGGTTAGATGGCAAAGTCAGTTCAACAGCAGCCGGTGCTGGTTTGGGCCTTGTCGCTGGAGCTATCAGTGGGGTTGCAATGGGCTTTGCGCTTAAAGGGCATACGCTGTCGAATGCGGCCTTTATGGCAATCCCTGGGGCCGTAGCGGGTGCCATTTCAGGTTATACCACGGCCCATATCAAAGCCAAAGCCGATGCACAGTAGGCTGACCCACTGAACTACCTATTTTCGTCAATAAGCGCGATTAGGAATCTAACTGATGACTGATGCCCTGACACATACCCATGTTTACCAACAGCCTTTGTACTACGATATCGCCTTTTCTTATCGCGATTATCAGGCCGAATGCGATTTTATTGCCCAGGCTGCTGCCCGTGAAGGTCTGACTCCCGGTTCTGTCTTAGAGCTTGCTGCCGGGCCAGCACGACATGCGCTGTGCTTTGCTGAGCGTGGTTTGCGCGCGCATGCTCTGGATCTGTCGCCAGCGATGATCAGCTATAGCAAAAGTTTGGCGGAGCAAGCGGGTTTGAGCCTGGACTATCGTCTGGGAGATATGCGCGACTTTGAATTGAATCCACCCGTAGACCTGGCGATCACGATGATTGATTCTGCCTCTTATTTACTCAGTCGTCAGGACTTTGAAAACCATTTAGAGGCCGTTTCTGCTGCGCTTAACCCAGGCGGAATCTATCTGATTGAAATGGGGCATCCCCGAGATTTTTTCTCGCCTCAGAAAGCCAGTACGATCAATCAATGGGAAATGGAGCGCGATGGCGTGACTGTCAATCTGCAGTGGGGCACAGCAGATGACCCAATTGATCCCCTGACACAGGTTTCACGAATCCAGGTCAATTTAAGAGCTGAAACCGCTGAGCAGCGCTTTGATTTTCATGAAGTTGCATTGCAGCGATTGTATACCTGGCAAGAATTGCTGGGCCTCTTTGCCCACTCACCGTTGAAACTGTGCGCCTCGTATGGTGACTTTGAACTCAAATGTCCGATTGATGCCCAAAATGCCTGGCGGGCCATCGCCGTTTTAAAAAAAATCTAAACGACTCGACTTTTTAGGTGGATTGATTAAGAACCGTATTTCTGTTTGACTTCTTTGGGCTGCTTAAGAGATTTAACTTTGTTGTTGGGCTTTGTTGTCTGGTCAGCGCGGATATCTTTAAGCATTTGCCAGGTTTCGTGTGTGGCGATACGGGGCTCATAGATTCCATCTTGCAGTATTGAAGCAGCAAATATTTTGTCCACGTCTGCTAATTGCACCTGGGTATACCAGAGATCATCCGGGTAGATCACGACCACGGCACCCAACTCACAGGCATCCAGGCATTGGGTCTTACTGGCCCGCATGTGATCTTTTAATCCATGCGCTTTGAGCAACTCTGCAAAACGCTTGCGTATTTGATCTCCCCCACAACGGCCACAAGAGCTTTTGCTGCTGTCTAGATCGCGTTCACGGACACAAACCATAATATGCTTGGTGTATTTAGCTTGTGGGTTCATTAAGGCTACCTACTCTGTCTGAGCTGAGTAAACAAATGGTTTACTCAGCTCAATCGTTATTTAATGACCAATCGACTCTAAATAGCGTTCTGCATCAATTGCGGCCCGACAGCCCGCGCCTGCTGCTGTAATCGCCTGACGATAGATCGGATCGTGCACATCTCCAGCTGCAAAAACACCTTCTACGTTGGTTTTGCTACTAGGGTAATCGACTTTTAAATAGCCGACGTCGTCACGATCGAGATAATCTGCAAAAAGCTGGGTATTGGGAGTATGACCAATCGCCACAAAGAGGCCATCCAGTGGCATTTCAATCTCTTCATTGCTTTTATTATTGAAGAGTTTGATGCCTGTCATTTTTTTATCTCCGAGGATATCGCGGATTTCTGTATTCCAGACAAACTCAATTTTGGGGTTGGCAAAAGCCCGATCTTGCATGATTTTGGAAGCACGCAATTCTTCACGGCGATGGAAAACATAGACTTTAGAAGCAAAACGCGTCAAAAAGTTGGCTTCTTCCATGGCCGAATCGCCGCCCCCGATAATGCCGACTTCCTTTTCTCTAAAAAAGGCGCCATCACAGGTGGCGCAGGTTGAAACGCCGTGACCCATCAGGCGGCGTTCAGACTCCAGGCCTAAGAGCTTGGCTGATGCGCCTGTTGAGATGATCACTGACTTCGTATAATAAACATCTTTTTCGACTTCAATTTTGTAGGGTTGCTGCGAAAAATCAACGGCAGTCACATCTTTGGTGACCACACGGGTGCCAAAGCGCTCAGCCTGTTTTTTGAGTGCCATCATAAAGTCTGGGCCCATCACGCCATCCGGGAATCCGGGATAATTTTCGACATCGGTGGTCAACATCAATTGGCCACCGGCAAAATAGCCTTCAAACATTAAGGGATTGAGGTTGGCACGACCTGTATAGATCGCTGAAGTATAGCCTGCTGGACCCGAACCAATGATGATCACGTCTTCAATTTTTTTGTCAGACATTTCAATTTATCTACTTTCTCGTTTTTGTTACTATAACCTGAATTTATTCTACAGGGATCAGCTAGAATAAAGACTCGGTGCATCCGTCTCCTGAGCCGCTTGTTGACTGCGTTCAATCGCTTCGAACAAAGCTCTGAAATTACCTTCCCCGAACAATCGAGCGCCTTTGCGTTGAATCAACTCAAAGAAAAAGGGACCGGCTTCGGTTTCATCATAGAGGGCTGCACCTTCTTGCATAAAGATCTGTAAGAGGTATTTATCGTCGTCTCCATCTGCCAGAATGCCCAGGCTTTTAAGGCCTTCGATATTTTCTTTGAAATTATTTACATTCTGCTGTTTCATCCGTTCAGGCAACATATCGTAATAAATATCAGGCACATTCAAAAAATTGAGCCCCCGTTTTTGCAAGGTACCTACCGTGTTCTCGATTTCAGGCACAGATAAAGCAATATGCTGGATACCGGCTCCGGCATTATCTTCTATAAAGTTATAGATTTGTGAAGCTTCAAAATTGGGAATCGCGGGCTCATTATTGGCCAGCTTAATTTTTGAAACTGGATCCCACATGACGACAGAAGCCAGTCCGGAGCCATTATCACCCAGGGTATCTGAGGTATGAAACTGAACTCGCCAGTATTCTTCAAAGCCAAGCACATCTTTTAACCAGGAGATATAAGGCTCCAGAGTGAGCATGTTTGAGGTCACATGGTCAATCGCCTTAAAGGGCATTTCATTGGGGTTGCTAACCATTTCTAGCGGTGACAACCCTGGCGGCAAGGCTTCGACAGGGCGTTCGACAAAGCGAAAACGCACATCCCCCAGGGGAGTCACAATCTCGAAAAAGGCGTATGGCCGGCCCAATTCATCCATGGTCTGAATCACCTGAGTGGCAAAAGTGGCTTCCCGATCTTTCAGGAGTCGATAGGTATGCTCTAGGTTGCGTACCCGCAAGCCGACCACCGAGATCCCGTCGGGGTGTCGTCTCAACCAGCGGTCTGCGCGTGAATCTCTGGCCTGTGATCCAATGCATTTCATCGAGACCCCGCCTTTGAGAAACAAGAGTTGATCTTCTCCACTCTCATGCTTTAGACGTTCGCATGCACGTGCCACCAGGGGCAGCCCAAAAGATTCCGTGTAAAATTTTTCAGAACGCTCCAAATCACGCACAATAAACTCAAAGGTATCCCAGCCCCAGATTTGCAGACTTTCTTTTTTTTCGGAACTCATATTTGAACCTCACAATTATTTTAAACAGCTTTAATCTCATTCTAACAAATGACGGTTTTTGTTATGCTTGTTTATAGATAGTTTCTTTAAGCAGGTTCATTTTTATGCCACGTCGACACCGTTATAGCGTACAGCCATTTCCTGTACGAATCACTTCCCCTAGTTTAGCCTCTGAAGCAGGGGTCAAAGATGGGGATATCCTGGTTGCGATCAACGATCAGCCAACAGGTGATTTTTTAGACTTTTTTCAACAGACGTCGGATGAGTTTCTGGACCTTGAATTGCTAGATGCCACCACACAGCAGCCTTATCAAACCCAGATTCAGCGCGTGTATGGTGAGCCTTTAGGTATCACGCCGAACCCAGAGCCGATGCAAGATATTGTCGAATGTGAGAACCGTTGTGTCTTTTGCTTTATCCATCAGCAGCCCAAAGGCTTACGCCGCTCACTCTTTATTCGCGACGATGATTATCGCTATTCTTTTGTGCATGGCAATTTTATTACCCTGACCAATTTTGAGCAAAGCGACTGGCAGCGTATCTATCGTGAACGCCTGAGCCCATTAAATGTCTCGGTGCATTCGATGTCGCCAGCGGTTCGCACCCGGATGATCAAACACAAGCGTGCCGGCAGAATTCGCCAGCAATTAGAGAGTCTCTTTGCTCATGATATTCAGGTACATACTCAAATTGTCTTGTGCCCAGGTATCAATGACGGTGCTGACTTGGATCGCAGTCTGGCCAAATTAGTGGCTTATTACCCGCAGGTTTTATCGGTTGCGATTGTGCCCCTGGGGCTGACTGACTACCGGACCCATTTGCCTGACATCCCCCCAGTGACTGCCAAAGACGCGCTGGAGATCATTGAGCAAGTCAGACCCTGGCAAGAGAAATGTGAAAAAGAATTGGGCGAAGCTTTTGTGCGCCTTGGGGACGAGTTTTATTGGCTAACGGGCCAGCCCTACCCAGACTTTAATCACTATGGTTCGTTTGAACAAATGGAAGACGGTGTCGGCGGGGCACGCCGATTTATGGATCTCTTTCATAGTGAAATGCATCGCTTGCCCAAACGCTTAAAACAGAAGCGTCGAATTACGATTATGACGGGCCAAATCGGGGCCGATATCATCCGTCCTTTGTTGGAAGAAGCCGAGGCTAATGTCGAAAATCTGAGTTTTCAATTGGTGCGTTGTAAGTCTGAGTTTTGGGGCGCTGGGATTACGGTCTCTGGCCTCTTGATGGGCTCTGATCTGATGAAAGCTGCCGCAGGTCTGGAGCTGGGTGACGAGATTTGGTTGCCAGAAGTGATGGTTCGCAATGATGACCGGCGTTTCTTAGACGATATGACTTTGACTGAGTTTGAATATATGATCAAGCGTCCGGTCAAAGCAGTACCTGAAACTGCGCCAGATTTGATCCGGGCGATTTGTTCACTCAATCGCCAGGCCAGTCAGGCTGCTTAAGCCTGAATGCTTACGGTTGCTAAAAAGCTAATCTCACTCTCTTTGTTTCATTGGAAATGCATCTCGGCTTATTTTAAGCCCGGTGCGCGATGGAAAATAAGTACGCCCTTTCTTATTTTGCAACGGCTGGGCTTTTATTTTTCAAACTGGTGCTACTCGCTCTTTGTCTATTCTGCAGAATGGCTGCGTTTTATTGGCTATCGCCGACTATTGCAGGTGGATCGTGAGCTGTTTAAGCATTATTTTAATCCCAATCAATTCTGGATTGCCTTAACTGAGGGGCTTAAAGTTGAACGACCGGAAACCCTTTATCGTTTAACCTATGGTGAAACGACCTGGTTTGGCATTCACGCCATGCTTAAACAGGTCGATGCAAAGGCTGATGATATCTTTTATGACCTCGGTTGTGGTACCGGTCGCAATGTCTTTTTTGCGGCAATTGTCTATGGTATGAAAGCCGTTGGTGTCGATTTACTAAGCTCTTTTGTGAACTACGCCAGTCAAACGGCTCAAGAAAATCAGCTTGCTAATGCGCATTTCAGGCAACAAAATATTTTCGAGACCCCACTAGCAGAAGCCAGCATTGTGTTTGTGACTGCCAATTGTTATGATCAGCAAACCATGCCCCTACTCGTCAAACGGCTGGAAGACCTCAAGCCAGGTGCGCATGTGATTTCGACCCATCGCTCGATCCCCAGCCCACGTTTAAAGCAAGTACACAATCAGCTCTTGCCTTTTTCGTGGGGCGTGGATCGGGTCTATTATCAGCAAGTTAGCGAATTTGATCTCTAAGTGAGCTTTAGCAAAGGTTATACTGAGCTAAAACAATTTAGGGAGTTTTAATATGAGTCTCGTCGATTTTTTAACAAAACAAGTCAGTGGTGTTGATCAGGATCAAGCAGCAGGCAGTGCCGGTCTGATTTTTAAACTGGTCAAAGAGCAATTGGGTTCACAAGATTTTGCCACTCTGAGCACTGTGGTGCCTGAAAGTGAAGACCTTATCAGCAAAGCCCCTGAATCAGGTGGCGGCGGCCTGATGGGGACTCTGGGCTCACTGGCTGGAGCAATGGGTGGAGAGAGCCTGGGTAATCTTGGCAAATTGGCTTCATTGGCTGGCGGCATGCAGAAATTAGGCCTAAAGCCTGAAATGTTAAGTCAGATCCTACCGTTGGTATTGCAATTTGTGCAACAGCAGGGCGGCGACAGCATGAAAGCACTTGTCGAAAAAGCGCTTAAGCCTTAAATCAAGTGCTATCGACGCAACACGAGCTTAATTTCCCCCCCGAGCTTTTGCAGCCTTTACAGGGTGAAGCTCGGGGAGTCCTGTATTTGATGCGCTTTTTTAGCGAACTGGCCAATCAGGATTCATTTGCCTATTGCGCTGCAATATGGGCTTTAAGCCAATCATTTGCACAGCAGTATACTTGTGCCGATCTGAACTTATTGGCTGGTCAGGCTTTGGACGAAGAACAGCCAGAATTAGGGACTTACCCGGAATTGACAAGCTGGCTTTTAGAACTGAAAGCGTTAGCCTGTATTGGCGAGCCTGGTGAATATCAACCGTTAATTTTGGATCCACAAAATCGCTTGTTTTATTTCCGATATTGGCAAGCCGAAGTTCAGCTTGCCGAAGACTTTTGGCAGCGGCTCTTGCCCTTAGAATTGAGCTCTGAAGTGCTAGAAGCCTATCAAGTTAGTTTGGAAAGGCACTTTGTCAAAGCCTCGCAGGATGCGCCCATTGATTGGCAGCAAATTGCTGTCGCCAACGCGATCCGGCAACCCTTGACTGTGATTTCTGGCGGGCCGGGCACAGGGAAAACCACAACGGTAGCGAAACTGCTGGCGATCTTACTTGAGCAGGATCCCGATCTGCGGATTTTGCTTGCTGCCCCAACGGGCAAAGCAGCCCAGCGTTTGCAGACGGCTCTACAGCAAGCGGGTGCAAAGATGTCAACGCATTGGGCTGAGACCTTCGCTAAGATACCAGCCCAGACCCTACACCGTCTTTTAGGTGTGGGTATGCACGGCCCTAAAGAACAGCAAAGTGAACTGGATGTGGATCTGGTGTTGGTAGATGAAGCCTCGATGGTTGATTTAATGATGATGCGTCAATTATTGCGAGCCTTGCCTGAAAAGGCGCGTCTGATATTGCTAGGAGATAAAGATCAGTTGGCTGCTGTAGAAGCGGGAACGGTACTGGCTGATATCTGTAGTCTGGCACAATCACGGGCTTTTTCTGAGCCGCGCCAGGATTGGTTTAAACGTTTCGTCAACTTCAGTTTTGATTCGGCACGACATCCTTTTGATGATAGTTTGGTGGTGCTTGAGCACTCCTATCGCTTTGCTTCAGGTAGTGGTATCGGCAAGTTGGCACCGCTCATGCTTAAAGGTCAAATAGAACCTGCAACGGCATTATTTGAAAGTGAAGCTGACTTGACCTGGCTGGAAGCTCTTCCCCAAAACACGGAAGCGTTGATCGAGCTGATTCAAGTGCAGTTTGCTCCTTTGCTACAGGCCAGCACTCCGCAGGCAGCTTTATTGAGCTGGGAGCGGTTTATGGTACTCTGTGTCGTGCGTCAGGGCCAACAGGGGGTCATTGCCTTGAATCAATTGATTGAGCAAACCCTGCGTCAATCAGGTCAGTTGACTCAAGTGAGCGGCGCTAAAAATCAAGCCTGGTATCCACGGCGACCAGTGATGATTACACGCAATCACTATGCCCTGGGTTTGTTTAACGGTGATATCGGTTTGTGTTGGCAGGGTGAAAATGGGCTAGAGGTCTGGTTTCAGCAAGCCGATGGGGGATTGCAATCATTTTTGCCCGAACAATTGCCCGATTGCGAAACGGCCTGGGCTATGACTGTTCACAAAAGCCAGGGCTCAGAATTCGATGCTGTTTTGCTCGTATTGCCAGGACAGTTTCAAAAAATTCTGACGCGAGAACTGCTCTATACGGGTTTGACACGTGCCCGAAAGCAGGCCTATTTTTGGGGGCATCAAGCAATTTTTGAGCAGACAATGGAACACCACTTTGAACGCCACTCTGGCTTTCAGAGGCAGTTTCAGATTTAATTTTAATAGTTTTTTGATTGCAATAAAATAGCTTGTTGATTAGCGCTTTGGTATAAATAATCAGGTTCATACAACAAGGAGACCTTTATTATGCCAATTAATATGATACGTCCAAAACCCTTATTTTTATCGCTGATGCTCAGTCTTTCACTGGCAACCCCTGTATTTGCTGCTCCTACCATGAGTCCGGCCTCAGTCGCTTTGCAACAAGCTTTCGATAAGCAAGCCACTCAGGCTGCAATGGTGGTCAGTTCGGGTGACGCGGTTAAAATCAAAGCTGAATTAAAACTCGCCAACGCCAAGTTAGATGCTTTTAGAGCTTCTAAAGATGTGGCTTCTCTCAAAGAAAATTAATGGAAGCTGACCCGCGAGATGGAGCAAAAAGTGCTCTTATTACATCTGGAAGCGGCCAATAAATTACTCGATCAAAAAGCATATTCAGATGCCATTAATGTTTTGGAAGCGGCCCGAAAATTAGAGCCCCGCATGCCTGTTGCTTATTATTTAGAAGGCCTGGCTTATTTAGACCAGGGAAAAACCTGGGAAGGCACTGAAAAGCTTTATGAAGCCAAGCGCTTGAACACCTACCCCGCCTCACGCAAGCTTGAAAATCCGGTCAAGCCCTGGGAAGTTCTGATGGCCAATCCGGTCGAACTGGAAACTAAAATCGATGCGATTCTGACGAGCTTGGGTAAAAACACTGAATACCCGATTAGTCTCAATTTCTCGACAGGTAAACATGAGTATTTCAAATTGGTACCGGGTGTAGGCGCAAATTTAATGGGCCGCGACAGTGGCAACTTTAATCTCTACCTCAAAAAAGATATGATCAAAAAAGTACTGGATAATATGGGGCCTTCATTGGATATCCAGGAGAAAAATATGCGGGGTCAGGTACTGCGCTTCTACGTTTACGACGATTATTATATCATCGGCGTCAACCCTGAGAACCTCATCGAACGTATTCAAATTGATCGTCCTGGTTATTCAGTGCGGGTACAAGATCAAAGCTTTCGGATCGGCGAAAGTGCAGAAAGTATTATGAAGGCGCTGGGCAAAGAGCATGGCTATGAAGTCGTCGCTGGTGGCGATGAACGCTTTAAAGAGACCTGGGCTTATAACGACTACGGCCTAAGCTTCGGGATTACAGCAGATAACAAAATCGGTCTGGTTTCAATCTGGACAATGGAATAAGTCTTGATTGACTAAAATCAAAAACTGAGAAAGCCCCGCAGACAGTTCTGCGGGGCTTTCTTTTTGCTTGTGAGCCGTATTTATTTGACGGTAAATCCAGCATAGAAAGACATCGCTTTGACATCATTGCGGAAGTAATCATAAGGCAAGTAGCCATAACCTTTGTCGCCCCACTCGGTGCCCCATGAGTTGCGAATGATAAAGTGGCGCTTTTGGTTGTCGTAACCGACGGCTACGATGGCATGACCTCCAACGGGTTCGCTGGTGGCTGTAGGCATTGGAATAAGTCCCCCCTGAGCTGACCACATATTGTCATGGATCATCATGGCGAAGACGACGGGCTTGCCTTCAGAGAGCATTTTACGCATGGCGTGAACTGAACTCACCCGTTGCCAACCCTGAGAGATTCTGAATTTTTTGGCTTGAGCGATTTGGGCGTTTGTGGGTAATTGTTTTAAGACCTGATCAAATAACTGGGGGTCTTGCTCGGGATTAGTGGTCAGCATCGGATAATCAGCTTCGGGTATCATGCCGAGATTATCAATAACTTTGATGGCGTCTTCGAGAAACATGCCTTGATTGCTATGTTTCTTAGTTTTTATATCTCAGAGATCTTGAGTTAACTGAACGCGTGATCCTAAGGCTTAAAAGAAATATAAAGCTTGCTTAACTTTGTTGCTCCCTGAACAAGTCTGAGGGTGAAATTTTAAGGTTAAGACTTACTCCGTTTTGGCGAGCATTTGCATCATTTGATAGGCCGTGGCCAGAGCTGAATTTTGGTTTTGTCCGGTCACAATGCGACCATCAGCCACAGTATGTGTCGCCAGGGTATCAAAGGCCAGGCCTTGTTTCTCATAGATCGCACCCGCTGCCCGGAGCGCGTTTTCAGGGTGCAAAGGAGTATGCCCAATGCCCAGTTCTTTGACCTGTTGATCGGAGACCGCTGTGATATGTAAGCCTTTGAGTAGTGGCTGACCCTGCGCATCTTTGGCTTTTAAGAAAGCCAGCGGCCCATGGCATACAGCCCCATGAATAATGCCTTGCGCGACCGATTGACTCAGCTTTTGGCTCAGGACTTCTGATTGCCCCAAATCATAAGCAGCTCCCCAGCCACCGGCTACAAATACCAGATCGTAACTCGCAAAATTCAGGCTGGCAATCGGGTATGCATGGCGGGCTTTAAAGCGGAAGGTCGGATCGTTCAAAAAGCGCTGATCGGCTGCTGAAGCCAATGGCCAGTCGGTAGAGCCCGGCTCAATCGGAATTTGACCGCCTTTGATGCTGGCCAGATCAACTGAGATGCCTGCATCCTGAAAGGCATAATACGGCCCGGTCATTTCAGCGGCCCAGACCCCTGTTATCTGGCCGGTTTCGGGCATGATTCCCTGGCTGGTGGTAATAATCAGGGCGCGTTTACCCGGCAATTGAATCCCTGGCGGTGTCGGTTCAGGATGGATACCCAGCGCTTGTATGGTGGGCGGTAAAGCTGACCACACTCCTAAGCCTAAAGCCATAAAGATCCCTAAAATAAGTGCAGCCATGAATGATTCTCCAGCGTTTGATTTCTCGATTATAGCAAGTGACCTGTGCTTTAAAGGGCTGGCAAATCTAGTAAGCTGCTGCCATCTAACAATAAGACCGGCGGTTTGATTTGGGCGGGATCGCTACCTGCAGCCACTTTGTTGGCTAGCCAGTGCTGATATGCGCCAGCGGCCAATAAACAAGGACGCATTTCAGCCAGATCGCCATGCTGACGGAAACCGGCATAAAGAAAATTGACATCTGCCAGGGCCTGATCTAAAGCTTGAGCTAATTGTTTTGCGATTTCGACAGACTTAATTTTGGTTTGCGCCTCGTTTTGAAGCTTTAAGCCCAGTTCGAGATAGAGTCGGTATTGTGGGGGTTGAACTGTTGGATCTGGAACCAAGGCATAAAAAGGCACTTGGATTTGTGCTGCTTGTAAAACCTGCTGCATCGCTCTGATGACTTGTTCTTCGCTGATCATTTCTGTGATCAAAGAAGAAAATTGATTGACCTTTTGCACAAAGTAAACCACGGGGGTCTGGTGATAATAATGGCTGACATGTAAGATATCTCCCAGATCATAACGGTAGAGCCCGCCACTGCTGGTGATCAAGATGCGATAGTCTTTGCCGACTTCCAGTTCATGTGCCAGCTTTAGCTGAGGGGGATTCGCCGATTCTGGATCATCAGGCTCAGATTTCATTTCAATAAACTCATAAAAATGGGCCCGAATCGCCAATGGGCCACCGATGGCCTGATCGGTGTAAGGCACATTGCACCAGCCTTCACTGGCTGAATAGATTGCGTCCCGAATTTGTACGCCGGGGTAAGCCTGGGCTAACAACGGCACTTGGCTACCTGCGGTGCTGCTCTTCCAGCAAACCAGCAATTCTAAGTCAGGCCAAACGGTACCCGTCTCCAGACTACCGTGCTCAGTAAGCAAAGCTTGCAATTTCTCGGCGCGTTTGGGGTGGGCTTGATGTAAGCTTTGCATCAATTGGCTTTCGCTGTCACTGAGTTGAAGCCAGTCTGGCAATTGGCCCGTGTCTAAACTCTTGATCAGTTCAGCGGCGTTCTGCTTGATACTCTGGGCCAGAGCAGTCAACGGCGTCGGGGTGACTGCGATCATCAGAGTGATATTTTTGACGATACTCAGTAAAGCCACACAAAAATGGCGGCTGGGCATATCTGCGATCACCATCACGCCATAAGGGGCTGCATAAAATTTCTGCAATAATGGCGGCAAGTTCTTGGAGTTAAAGCCACTCATCGAGCCAGCAAAGGTGCCGTCTGCTACTTGCAGATAATCGGCAGCGCCATGATAGTAAATTGCCTGGCCATTAAAGGCAGCGGGATGCTCCTGGTACAGATAATACAAAAAGGCATGCACAACTTCCTGATATTCTTGGCGGTAATCGGGCGTGATCGGTGTGATTTTGGGTTCACCACTGGTGCCAGACGTCCGGCAATAATAGATTGGATCTTGATAGGTCAGCAGATTTTTTTCGCCCGCAGTCATGCGTTCTAACCAGGGTTGAAAATCAGCATAATCACGAATCGGTACGGCTTGCTGAAACTCAGCAACGGATTTGATCTGCTCAAACTGGTGTTGCTGGCCAAATTCGGTTTGGGCATTGTTTTTGAGAATTTGCTTCAGTTTACGCCATTGGTTTTGCTGGGGTTGCCAGGTGGCGCGATCAAAGCGCAGCCCGGTGGGCAAGCGCATCGCTTGTGAGATCAAACCTTTGAGTGCCATGATGGTTTCCTTGTATCTGCGATTGAGGCCTGCCTCGTTGCTGAATTTTAGCATGGCCGATTTTGAAAGCGTTTTGAAAGATCTAAAGTGACGCACTGTCAATTACTCATTCAACTTGCATAGCCCTGGCGATAATCAAAAAATCAGCTTCAGAAATTTGAAAGAGCCCTCGCCGAAAAGGGAAACCCCAGTAGCGTGGATCGGGAATGAATTCCAGGTCGTCGATTAAAGGGTGAATCGGTGCTGTGATGGCCTCGCTTTCAAAGCGCAAGCGTCTGCGCCAGGGCTTGAAATCAGGTCGCAAATCAAAACGATAGGGTTCACTATCTATCATTTGCCCGATAGCAGTAAAGGCTTGCACCGCTTCGCTTTTCTCCAGTCGCTGACGCGACGAATAAAAGACCATCCAGTCGTCTTTTGCCAATAGTTTGAGTCGCGTGGCTTTGCCATGACCCGCTTGAGTAAAGCCCTCGGCCAGGCCCAGCTTGACGTGGTCGAGGGTAATCGCGTTAATCCAATATTTTGTCACAAAAATAGCTTAAAAACAGTCTTGCCAGAAACCTGACATGGCATGCCAGGCACGTTCGGCTGATTTTTGATTGTAGATCAGGCCCAGCTCTTGATCATGGGCTTCGGGGTTGGTAAAGGCATGGTGTGCCTGACCGTAGCAATGGGTTTGCCAATCAATTTCGCTGGCGGCCAGTTCCTGTTGAATGGCGGCCAGATCTTCGGGCTTTGACATGCCGTCTTTGTAGCCATGCAAGACCAGCACTTTAGACTTGATTTTGCCTGCATCTAGAT
>JBBKWI010000019.1:0-3659 GCA_037968875.1 Candidatus Sericytochromatia bacterium
TACGAGCCAATTAGACCTCTACACGCTCCTGAAAAACGCAGCTTGCAACAAGAGAGCGATGAGGTGCTGGATTGGTCTGATGTCGCTGGCAAGCAGATTCACCAGACCTTGATTCGCAAGAGCTTAAGCATTCAAGCTGAGCAAGCGGCAGCAGCCCTTGAAGTCATTTCTCGCTTTGGTGTCGATCCACGTTGGCTGATCTATTTACCGCCCACCATGTCACCGGCTGAAACAGCCTGCCAGCCCGATTATCTGGAGCACCCGGATCAGGCTCTGGCTTATTACCGTCAGCGTGGTCTCAGCGAAGTGGTCTGTCAACAAAAACATATGGGCTCACGGGCAGTGATTGTGCTCTGCCAGAGCCCGGAGGTGGCTCAAAGTCGCTTTGGTCTCAGTCAGCCCAGTTGGGGGAGTATTTATACGCGCACAGGTCGGACATTTTTTGCTGATTCCGCTCAGGAACAAGCCCTCTTAGAACGGCTGGCGACAGCCATGGACAAAGCAAATCTGTGGGACAGCTTGCAAACCCATTGGGTACTGCTCGACACTGAGATCCTGCCCTGGTCGGCCAAAGCCGGTGATCTGATCCAGCAACAATACGGCGCAACAGGAGCAGCTGCAAAAGGGTCCTTAGCCGCTTTAAATCCTTTGATCGCACAAGCTGCCAGTCGCTTAGGGGATAGTGAGAGCCTGAATCAGCTCCAGCAACGACAGGCTGATTTGGCTGTCTCGATCGACAAATATAACCAAACCTATACGGGCTATTGCTGGCCCGTGGAATCCATATCCGATCTCAAAATCGCGCCCTTTCATTTATTGGCCAGTGAAGCCCACAATCACAGCAGCCAGGATCATCGCTGGCATCTGGATCAATTGGCTCGACTGGCTACAGCGGATCCTGAGTTGATCAAAGCAACAGAGCATCGCTGGCTGGATTTAAATGATCCGGTGGCCTGCCAGGAGCTAACCGAGTGGTGGCTCAGTCTTACCGCTGCCGGGCATGAAGGCATGGTCGTCAAACCGACAGACTATCTGGTCTTTAAAGGCAAAGATTATCTACAGCCCGCTCTCAAATGCCGGGGCCGAGAATATCTGCGTATGATTTATGGCCCGGATTATACCCGCCCGGAGCAGATCGCGCGTTTAAAGCACAGACAACTGGGCCGAAAGCGTTCACTGGCGATGCGTGAACTGGCCTTGGGCATTGAAGCCATCGAGCGTTTTGTGAGACACAAGCCATTGCGTGACGTACATGCCTGTGTGGTCGGCGTGCTGGCACTGGAATCGGAAGCCGTTGATCCGCGCTTGTAAAAGCAGTATGGAGCGATACACTTTCAATCAAAATCTGCTCCAAACAAAAGCAGAAACGTATTCGGATTGAGATCTATTGATGAGTAGTTTGCGGTATTCAAAAAAGTGAGGCGTCACCAGTATTTAGCAACGCCTCTCTATTTTTTGTGCTGATTAGATCAAGCGGCCGATCAAGACACCATCTCGTACACTCAACATCGTGGTATCCACACGAGAGTCATCTTTGGCCATTTTGTTCATGCGATCGACTTCGGCGGCAACTTCGGTTTCAGGGTTAAGGGCACGGCCACCCAGGAAAACATTGTCGACAATGATCACGCCACCGGGATTGAGACGGGGCACACAGGCTTCCCAGTAATTGGGGTAATTGTGCTTATCAGCATCAATAAAGATCAGGTCAAATTTGCCTTCGATTTGCTCAAGGGTTTCGAGAGCCGGCCCTAATTTGAGCTCGATTTTATGGCCATGGGGAGATTGCGGCCAGAATTCTCGGGCAATCGCGGTGCTCTCTTCGTCCATATCGAGAGTGATCAACTCACCATTCTCAGGCATGGCTTCAGCCATCGCCAGGGCACTGTAGCCAGTAAAGGTCCCAATTTCTAAGATGCGCTGTGAGCCATTCATTTTGACAAGCATTTGTAATAAACTGGCTTCCAGATGCCCGACCAGCATCACGGCCCAGTCGGAGCGCTCGTGGGTGGCATCGTAGAGTTTACTTAAGGTCTCAGAAGGGTTTTGGCTATGGCGTTCACAATAGGTATCAACAGAATCAGCAATTAAAGGCATGGGTTATTTCTCCAAATTTGTTTTTTTGTTACCTCTAGCATAGAGCAAGATATATATCTATTCAATCTATATTGATAGATACAAAACATCGAAATTTTCGATAGGTAAAATAAAATAGGCAGGCATCCATGCATCCTTTAGCGCAAATTAATAAACTGACCCTCGATCAACTTTTATTGCTGGTCACCGTTTCAGAAGCCGGGTCATTCTCCGCTGCTGCCCATCAATTGGATCGCGTGCAGTCGACGATCTCGCATGGCATCGCCAGTCTGGAGTCAGAGTTGGGCATCAAACTCTTTGATCGCAGTCGGCGCAAACCCGTCTTAACCCCTGCTGGGTTACATCTTTTACCCCAGGCACGGCAGATCTTGACACACGTCCGTCACTTTCAGTCGGATGCCCAGAGCCTGGCTCAGGGGCAAGAGTCGTCTGTTGCGATCGTACTCGATATGATTATTCCTCTGGAAGTGATTCCCCAGAGCCTGCAAGCACTGCAAACCCAGTATCCAGCAGTACAATGGCTGATTCACACTGAAATGCTGAGTGCGATCAGCCAACGTATCATCGAAGGATCCAGCCAGATTGGCTTCACCGGGATGCTACCGAGAATAAAAAAGAATCTGGTCAGTGAAGTGATTGGCAAAGTTGATTTTGTTTATGTCGTCTCCCACCAGCATGCTCTGGCTCAAGCTTCAGCACGAGTGACCCGCCATGCACTCGAATCCTATACCCAATTGGGTGTGGCTGATCGCGCCGTCTCAGATCTTGGACAGATCCAAACCGATCGTTCCTGGCAATTTGCAGATCTCAGTATGCTCCTGGGGTTTGTACTCGCCGCTCAGGGCTGGGCATTTTTGCCTTTACATCTGGTCTGGGCAGATTTACAATCTGGCCGTTTGCAAATCTTGTGGCCCCAGGACAAAGCGGAGATCAGAACTGAATTCCCGATTCATTCCATTCGCTTAGAATCTGAGCGCCCTGGACCGGTTCGCCAGCAATTGATCCAGGCTTTTCGCCAACAGTTTAAAGCCCACGATCGCCAGACTCCCAATCAAAAAACACTGATGCAAGTGCTCAAACAGGAGCATTCAATATAAAATCAAAGAAAATTAATATAAAAAAACACAACAGGCCTATAAGCTAAAATAAGGAATAACCATGGAATATAAACATTTAGATACAGATCCGCTGATTCAATTTTGTCGTCAATTGCCAGGGGCGAGCGAAAGCATCAAATGGAAATGCGATCTGATTTTTTCGGTGGGAGACAAAATGTTTGCGGGCTTTGATTTGCCAGAGGCGGGAGCTGTGGGCTTCAAGGCCGCTGAAGCTTTGTTTGAGCATCTGACTGCTCAGGAAGGGATTATTCCCAGTAAATATATGGCGCGCTATTTTTGGGTGGATATTCCTGATCGCACGCATATTGATCCAGAGATGCTGATGGATCTGATCGCCCAATCTCATCAGCTGGTCGCACAAAAGCTATCCAAAAAGAAACGACTGAGTTTGGGTGTTGAATAGGAATTTGATCATTGGGCTTTTTCATTCGACAGAGTCATCGC
>JBBKWI010000020.1:0-4613 GCA_037968875.1 Candidatus Sericytochromatia bacterium
GGTTCTCAGTTTAGTTTTCAGCGCTACCGCTCGAAATTAAAATACCCTTATCGCGATGAAGAAATTCAGCAACGCCATGACGAAAGTGTGATCAATTTGGATTCAGTCAATTTTGACGACCTGGATTCTGATCTGACAGCCAGCTGAGCTTTAGCTACAGCGCTCCTGGTAGACCAGTTCTTCAATAATTTCAAAGACTTGATCAGGGTGCAAGAAACTGCGCGAGCCATTGGGCCGTCGGGGCGCCCCCCCAATACTACTGCCACCGCCCCAGCCGGCTTCAACCTGATCCAGACGGGCCAAAATTTCAGGGATATTAAAGTCGGTAATCAGATCTGATTGCTTGGCAATCGTATATGTAAAAGAGCTCTCCCGCTGACCATTGGGCATCTCGACTTCGATTTCATGATACGAAACCACCCGTGAATAGCCATCGCGATAGAGCGAGCCAAAGACGCGTTCCGGGCAAAGGCTCATGACCCAACCACTGCCGCGATGGGTGATCTCGTAACGGCAGCCACGTCGATCGCGTGGGGGCTGGCAAACGGGGAAACGCTTATTGTGAAAAATCAGCTTATTGGTCCGCTTGAGGCAGTCTTTGAGCAATTGATAGAGATTAACATTGCAGGGATAGCCTTCACGGCGCAATCGCGCTTCGGGCTCCATCGCCCCTTTAAAAAAGCGCTGACATAAATCCGAGTCTCTGACAAAAGGAAAATAGGAAGGCCCATGGGCATCCACATTGCCAACGTCCTCGACCAGGTCCCGTACCCGTGGATTGGTGACCGCATGGTTATGTTTTAATAACCAAATTGCCAGCACGGTGTCGGCGTCGATATCGTTAATATAAATGGTCATGTTTTCAGGGTTCAAGCCCAGCAATAAAGCATCTAGAACCTGCGCGCAAGTTGCTTTTGTTACCAGTCGTAAACACCCTGCATGATGGTCAAAGCTGTATTTGTGGCGTTTGACATCAATGGCTGGGCCCTGAACATAACCGTCAAGCGCCAAAGAATAATCTGGCAGCTCTTCAAAGGGGACTGTTTTACCCCGTTTGATGACAATTTTCATGGGTCGGATCAGTCCGATTTTTTTCTTAATCGTAGCACAGACTGCGGCTTTTCCAACACATTATTCTGGTTTTGCACAAAAATTTGTGCTTTGAGTGACTCTTAGGGCCCTAGCGCCCCCAGAGCGAGTCGCATAAAACACTGTTATCAATCACGTGTTCTCAGGCTTCAAAAACATGATCACGCGGCAAGTCTTCGCCACAATACATGCATTGCTGCTTAGTAGAATTACTATTGCGATTACAAGCAGGGCAAGCCACAATCCGGGTATTGATCTTGCCATCAGCTTTGCCATCACGCTGATCAATCTCCTCGGCCCGTGCCAGAATATCTTTGTCTTCAAGTCGGGTATTCTCTCGGATCAACTCCCACATGGCCTGAGAATAGAGGGCTAAGTGATCCATACGTTTCTCTATTAAACGTAATTTATCATCGCCCTGTGTGGCCTTGCGCTCTGCATTGGCCGCCTGCTTGCTACTCTCTCTGATTTTTTGATCCTGATGGATATTCCAAAACATTCCCATAGACCGGCCTCCTTGTTTATTTTATTTTAGCACTCCCCCCTTTATGCATCTATTTTGTCTTAGCACTTCAATCGCCTAGAAAGCCCCATTTTCACTCCTAAAGCAACGACTTTCTTTATAAAGCAGCAAAGCTTGGATAATCCGGGGATTTAAGTCTCTAGCAGAGCGCTTGCCATAAAAAAGTTTGGACGGAATGAAAAATTTTCAACTATTAACAGTCTGCTGATCTAAGGTCTCCACGAAAGCTTCGGGAAATCGCTTGCAGTAAGGTTTAAGAGTCAAATTATAGTCAAACTATAGTCAAACTTTTGTGTAAAACTAACTGCAAATTCAGACTTAGTGCCACTATTCATTCAGAATATTTCTTTTACACCGTTTGTTAAGTTATGCTATGTTGAGCTAGAGAATTTGGCGCCAATTTCACACATTAAAAGCAATCCTTTTTTGAATACAAGCTGAATTTCGAATCATTTTTTGATAATAAAGGACTTGAAAATGCCGATTAAAAAGCGCCCGCTGATTTTGTTGAGTCTACTCGGTGGGGTCAGCCTCTGGGCCTGTTCAACCCCCTCAGTACAGTCCCCTGCAACCCAGCCCTCTGCCAGTCAATCTCCTGCTGTTCAGGCTCCAGCCAGTCAATCACCAGTCAATCAAGCCTCTCCAGGGAGTGACCTTAATAATCCAGTTTCAAATGTGCCACCTACACCTACGAACCCCAATATCGTGACGCAAGATCCTGCGATTAGTCCACCCAGCGCAACCTCTGATGCGCGCGACCTGACAGTAGGAACCTTCCGCTTAAAAGCCCCTGTTCGCCGGCGCTTGAAAAACCCTGTCATTGAGCCTGAAGATGCGATTGAAATCCCTTCATTTGAATTCTCCGCAGGCTATGATCTAGACAAAGACGGGGGCGAAAACCGAAATATTGCCAGCAAAGTCAAGGTGGAAGGCTTCGGTGAACACGAGTTGTTTGTGAATGTTGAAGACTTTCCGGTCATGGACAACCGCGAAGACATGATCGTGGTCACGGATAAAGCCAACAAAAACAGCACGATGTTTCAATCGGATCAAGACCTCTTTAACTACACCATCAAACAAACCTCAAGTGGCTTCACTACCCAACAAGCCACAGGTGAGCTCAGGATCGAAACCCAGCCGGACGGTTCCTGGCTGATCAATGGCGAGGCCGCAGCGACCCCTGAGGCTGCCGCCCAAATTCTGATCAAACACCCCGTCATTAAAAACACCTCAATACACACGATCGGTTTACTGCTTTTTTCTGCCAAGGACGCTATCAAAGATAAGCTCCCCGGTACAGAACAAGTTGAATATGTGGATTTGCCCTATGCCGATATTGACAAAATGCTCCTAACAGATATCGGTGATTTGGTAAACGAGAAACAACTGGCTACTTTTCTCAATCAGGAATTCTTTAAAAACAAGGATTTAGACTCTCAAACGAGCGATACTTTTTTCAGCCATCAAACCGACTTTGGCGAACTCTCTGAGGCCGTCCCCTATGAAGGTGAATTCCTCTACAAAGACAATCAGGGATTTGATGAATCAGAACTCATCATTAACGATGTCTTTGAACACGAGCAACAACTCTTGCAACTCAAAAATGCGAACAAATCTCCTATTTGGGGAGACCTGACTGCACCTACGCTGACCTCAGTATCGTGCAGAATGACAGAAAAAGTGTCCACTGATTACGGCAATCCCGTTCCGCTTTTGCAGGCACTCTTTGATTTGATGAAAGCAGAGCGTGGCACAAAGTAATGCGCCAAGCAAGACCGCCGTTTTTGAAGCTGGTTCTAAAGCTTTGAAAATAGCCCCATTTATCTTTTTTAATTAATGGGTGGCATTTTATTAATAATGAGAAGTTCAGCTAATCAACTTCTGTTTACTGAGCAATAAGAGAGCAAAAAGTGAAGGGATTACAGATGAAATACCCGAATAAGGGGATGTTTTTTACCCTGCAAGGCGTCGTCAGCTTAAGTCTGGGTTTGAGTGCCTGTGTTCCCAACCCTTCACAGATTCACCCTACGCTGACCCAAATTGACAAACAAACGACTGGCGGCATGACAGCTACCTCACAGAACCAACAAATGCGCCTGCTGATTCGCGGCCATGAGAGTTTGCAGCGCGTGCGAGCCCAGCGCATAAATGGGAGCTACCTGACTGATATTGGGCAGGTCGTGATCCGATTGCATTTGGGCAGGCCCCCAGACGCTGAGATTGTGGACACGCTAAGCGCCATGGGACTGCGAGTTGAAGGACAAAGCGTCATTATTGAAAACAGACTCGCTAATCTGGAGCGCTTGCTCCAGGGACTTGAGATCGCGCTGCCGCTGACTCAGATTCTGTCTGGCGAGATTCAGCTAAATAATGCGGGGGGCGAAACTCTGGGCGGGGTGTCTTTCACCCCGAATGCCGATCGCGTAGAAGTCGAATTTAAAGCTCTGAATACAGGCAATCAGGCAGTACTATCTGTGGATATAGCGGGTGCAAGCCTCAGCCAATTCAGCGGTAGTTTGATGTTGAAGACTGATTTCAATTTGCCCGCAACACCTTTGGCCCAGCCCAATGATTTACCTGGTTTTAAGCTTAGCGCCGAATCTGAGTCAGCAGAAGATCCATCCAACTCGGCAGAGATACCGCCGCCTAAAAACCTGCGGGTTGTGGCCCGCTCCACCAGCACCCTGACGGTTCAATGGGAAGCGCCACTTGAGAGCACACACAGTTACGCAGTTTTGCTGGACGGCAAGGTCTTGGCAAAAAACATTACTGATAATGCTTATTCCCTTAATGGCCTGTCACCGGCTCAGAGCTATCGTATTTCGGTGATTACGGTTCAGAACGGACGCTTCTTTAAAGCCGCCCAGGTGACCGGCACAACAACTTCCCAAAGCAGTTTGGACACGGGCCAACTTCCGGGTATACCTTCAGAACCGATACAGGATCGATCCAATCCACTGATACCGCCCCCTAAAAATCTGCGGCTGGTGGCTCGTTCTAG
>JBBKWI010000021.1:0-3513 GCA_037968875.1 Candidatus Sericytochromatia bacterium
CATGATATTTTGCTGATTTTAGAGAATAAAGTGTCCAGTCGAACTTTAATTGAAATGCGATTGAGAATGAGGTCATCATGAAACAGATTCAGATCCAGTTTTACCCAACCAACGATGCCGATCGGATTTTGGGATCTATTGAAGCTCAGCTTAAGCAAGCTTCAATAATCTGGGGTATGCTGTTTTTAAAAAGGAGAGTGATATGCGCATTTTATTGTCATTGCTGATCAGTTTGTTTCTAATCACCCCAGTCTCTGCTGATCCCTTGAGTTTTGAAGTCGGTCTGGGGGCAGTTTCGCTGCCTCAAGTTGATTTTACTCACCATTTGCGAGCGGGCTACCGTTTGCCTGTTTTAGCTGATGATCAGGAACTTGATCTGGTCTTGAGTCTGACGACGGCCCCCTTGTTTTTGAGTCTGGATCAGGTTTTTGTTTCTGGGAGATACGCCTGGTCGCCTCCGGTGGATTGGCAGCCTTATGTATTGGCCGGTCTGGGCTGGATGCCTCTCCGACGTGGAGAATGGGCCGTGCAATTGGGTGCGGGTATCAACCAGTGGTTTAACGAGCAGTGGGGCTTAAGTTATAACGCTTCCCTCTCGTTGCCTCCGGCGCAATTGAACTTGATGTCGATTAATGCAGATATCAGTCTCAAATTCTCTTTGTGATCATTCTCACTTATTGGTCTACTCGGCAGCATAAAAGGGGATGAAGACCGTGTTTTAGGTCGCTTTATTACCAGTTTGTAATTCCATTACGGTTAAATTACTGATTAATTATATAGATGTTTACAATTAAGTAAAATTGTGTTAGTCTGGTTTTAGATTACGGGTGTGGAGGCTCTAAAATGATGTTTAAATATCTGGCAACGATCGCATTTTTGATTTGTTTGAGTGCTTATGCAGCAGAAGCCCGTTTACCCGAATCAATTCCGCAGCTACAGCAAACAGTCAATTCAGAGCTTAAGAGGACACAATTCAGTCAGCCAGTTCAACCCCTGGATCCGCAACGTCAACTTGGCCTGATTATCGCGATCGGACTTGCCGGTGGTTTGACCTGGCTACGATCTCAAGCAAAATATTCAACTTAAAATGAGGAGAAACGTATGAAAACTTTAGTTAAACTCGGGCTACTTAGCTCTTTATTGGTGCCAGCGAGCACTCTGATGCTGCCACAAACAGCTAAGGCCTGTGGTGGGTTCTTTTGTTCGGCACAACAGCCCGTCGATCAGGCGGCCGAGCGGATTTTATTTGCCAAAGATGGCGATGAAATGGTCGCTCATGTACAGATCCAATACACTGGTCCTTCTGAGAATTTCTCCTGGATCGTCCCGGTGCCAACCGTACCTAAATTAAGTATCGGCTCAGATGCTTTTTTTCAGACTTTGCGCACGGCAACCCGTCCAAGTTTCAACTTAAATATTGAACGTACTGAAGGCACCTGTCAACCGAGTCCAATGCAGACTTTTTCCCCTAGTGCAGCGCCTACAGCTCAGGCCACATCAGTCCCTTCTGTTTCCGTGCTTGCTCAGGAACAAGTCGGCCCCTTTGAATCAGTGGTCTTGCAGGGCGACAATCTTGAAACCATAACAACCTGGCTCACTGAGAATGGTTATGATGTACAGGCCAATGTACAGCCCAAATTGCAGCCCTATATCGATAATAAAATGCCTTTGCTGGCCTTAAAGCTCAAAAAAGATCGGGGTGCGGGTGATATTCAGCCGATTGTGATGCGCTACAAAGCCGACAAGCCCATGATCCCAATTCAGCTAACGGCTGTGGCTGCCACGCCGGATATGGACGTGCAACTCTGGATTCTGGGTGAGCATCGTGCGATCCCGACCAATTACCCCCATGTCAAAATCAACGAGGCCCGTCTGAATTGGCAGCAGCAAGGGAATAATTACCGTCAACTGGTCACTGATGCCATGAATGAAGCCGGAGGTCGGGGCTTTGTGACTGACTTTGCCGGTGACAGTAATAGCGTGAGCCTGAGTAGTTTGGATCCCCAGAATTTTAATCTCTCCGCTGTTCAGCAAGCCACGGAGCCGGTGGCTTTCGCAGATGCCGCCCGTTCGTTTTTTAATAATAGTAATGATCAATACATTGGTTTCTTAAAACGTTATATCGCCAAACCCGGTTTGTTGGCAGAGATTGCAGACAGTGACTTTTACAATAATCTGCGCGTTTATAAGACGGCTTTAGAGAAAGCCGAAGTCAGCGTCAATATCGCTGCGGCGGTGCAAGAATTGCGTGAAACCCAGATCCAGCCTTTAGAAGAGATTCAAAAGCTCTTTCAAGCCCACCCTTATTTAACGGCGATGTACACGACCCTCTCACCCGAAGAAATGACTCAGGACCCAGTTTTTGATTTTAATCCTGATCTGGCAACCGTAAGCTCTCAACGCACGGCTACGGGGGTTCGTCTTTGTAGCCCGGAATACAGCGAGTTTAATGCCCCAGTACGGGTCACTACACCCAGTGGGCTGACTTATACCCTGGCTCCAAATAATCCTTTTCAGGATCAAATTGCCAATCTAGAAAGTAATTCTCTTCCTGCTGCCATGGTCATTCAATCCGTATCAGCGCAGGGGCAAGGTCAAATTCTGAAAGATGAAACCCAAAATCTAAACACCCGTCTGGCAGCTTCCAATACCTTTAAAGCGATTCCAGCTAATGTGGTGACTTCACCCTCAGGAGAGATCACGACAACAGGATCAAGCTGTGCTTGCCACTCGCCTAACGCTACCCGCCCTGTCAGCGAAGGCTCTGGCGAAGCCGCTGCTTATATTCTGGGGCTTATTGGTTTCTGGGGTTGGAAACGCCGCCGTCAAAAATAAAAGTTTACACAGTGTCAACATGATGCTATATTAGCAGCAGACTTGAAATATCTGGAGGTCTTTATTTATGCAAAAATTGTTATTGAAACTAGCCTTGTCCGCGCCTTTGTTGGCAACGGTTCCTGTGCTGGGCTTTGCACCAGCAGCCCAGGCGTGTGGCGGATTTTTCTGCCAGACGGTGCCGATTGACCAGGCTGCTGAGCGGATTTTATTTGTCAAAGATGGCGACGAAATGGTCGCTCATGTACAGATCCAATATACCGGGCCATCGGAGAATTTCTCCTGGGTTGTGCCGGTACCGTCACCGCCCAAGCTGAGTGTGGGTTCAGATCAATTGTTTCAGACCTTGCGCAATACCACGCGCCCAACTTTTAATCTCAATATTGAGCGCACCGAAGGCACCTGTCGTCAGGATGTTTTTGCAGATAATGCAACTGCTGGCGCAGCCTTCCCACAATCAGCTCCCACCGCAGCACGCTCAGAGTCTGCTGTAGACGTCATTTCCCAGGAAGAAGTCGGTCCTTATGAGTCGGCGGTGATCCAGTCGGATAGCCAGGAAGCGATTAAAAAATGGCTCAAAGACAACGGTTATGATGTGCCTGCGAGTGTAGACCCTTTGCTGAAGCCCTATATCGACAAAGAAATGCCCCTGCTGGCCTTGAAGCTTCGCAAAGATCG
>JBBKWI010000022.1:0-12154 GCA_037968875.1 Candidatus Sericytochromatia bacterium
CTGAGATGCAGCAAGCAACAGACACGGCCCTTGCCACGGGTGATTTAGCCGGACTGACCAGCGAATTGGTACAGGCCCTAAACGATCCCATATTGCGGCCCCAGGCGATTCAAAACCTGCTGCGAATCCTGGATTCATCAAGGCCTGAGCAGCAAGCAGCGCTTAAAACAGAAGTCGCTAATAGTGATGCTGAACTTAGCCCTGCAGCCGCCAAAACCCTTGAAAAAGTAGGCAAGCTGTATCTGACAGATCCCCCGCCCAGTCTTCGCCAGGAGCTGCAGCATGCAGCCTGGTTACAAGGGGTTCCAGACTTGCAAGCGAAACAATTCAATCACATGGCTCAGCGTTTTACTGAGCCTCGTGATCTTCAGAAAATTGAGAAAGCCCTGACCCAAAGTCAGTCAATCTATCGCCGTCAGCGTCGTTCCAGTGAGGATGCTCTCACACCTGCCCAGACTGCGCAATTTAAGCTCGCAGCTTTTCAACTTAATCCCAGTCAGCAGGGGGCAGCCTTGAAAGCAGAGCTACTCAGCGGCGATCTGAGCCTGGCTGAACAAAGCAAAGTCGCCGAGAAAATCTATGCTCAGGCCGACCGTGACCCGGAGTTTGCTCAGTCGATTGCACGGCAGTTTTTAGCATCTGATCAGCCTGAACTGGCTCAGCCTGCGGCTCAGTTATTAGCGCAAAACCACTGGCAAACCCAGACCGATGACAAAACCTTATTAGACAGTCCCCTTTTTGATCTTCGTCAGCGGGGCATCAATAATCTTAAATCCCGTGCTCTGGCTGGTGAGTCCGGTAGTGTTCAGGCCCTGGCTGCTCAGTCTTCTCAGGCCCATCGTTTAGACGAACAAGCCCAGATTGACTCTGCTTTGGCTGCGATAGCTGAGAGTGATTCCCCGCTGTCAGCTACAGCGCATGAGGCCATTCAGACGCTGACGACTCAGCGCTCAGATCAGCGTTTAAATCAGGGGCTAAGCTCTGAACAGGTCAGCCGCTTGCGCACACAGCAGTCAGAACGCATGCAAACCATGAGCGAATTACGTGACTTTGATATCTTTGACCACGGCAGACTGCAGGGCCGGGGGCTGATAGCAAAATACTGGCAAACAAAAAACTTCACCCCCCCGCCCCATTTGATGCAATTCAAAGAAGGGCAAATGATGCGTGGCGAGCTAAGCAAATCCGAAATGCAGAGCAGTCTGGCTGAAAAAGCCATACAGAACCCTGGCTTTCGAGCCGATTTTTTGGCCAATGCCAGCCCGCAAGACAAGGGTGATATGCTGCGTTGGCTTGTCAAACACAAAACCGATCCCAATCGCTCAGCGGTTTTGGAAATCTTGAACAGCAGCAAAAACGCACACGATCATGATCTGACCTTAAATGAAATGCGCGATAACAAAGCCCAGCCCTACAATCTCAGCTCTTTTCTGGGCCAGGATCAATTTGCTGATTATCAGGCGCATCAGCAAGGTCTGATGACTTTTGACCGAAATTTACAAGCCACGACCCAAACCCTGATGGCCAGTTCTGAGCCGGGGCAAAAAGCAGAGTATTTGGGCAAGGCCCTGGCCGATTACCGCGATCAAAAATTGAGCCTGCGCGAGGCCACACAGGCTGTACAGGCGATCTTGCGATCCGTTGAAACCCTGGCTGATTATGACGCAATCATCGATAATATGCAGGCGCAAGAGGGCTTTTCAGAACGGCATCTGCAAGAATTACTTGGCGAAGCAGGATTGCAGGCCCTACAAACGCAGATTCAGGCTGAGCCTGCGCGCTTAAGTTTGAGTCAAGAAGAACAGACCTTTGCAGAAGTCGCGGACTTTTTTAGAATGATTTCTGACCCCAAATATGCAGGGGATGGGGACCGCAGCTATGAACGACTCGAAAACAAGCACCCTGAGATTTCTGGACACCCGGTTTACCAGCGTTATTTTTCAAATCCGACCCTGGCCGATCGCCTGTTGATTAGCAAAGGCATCGTGGCCGGTAAAATACCTGTTCATGGCGTCTCGGGGCATTTTGCGGATCACAAGCTCTTTGGTCAGAGTAGCCAAAGTATTTTTGCCGGGGCGGGTCGTGGCAATCTGGCCAATTTCATCAGTGGCTCGGTCAGAGAAAAAGCACAGCAATTTGTGGCTCTGGATCAATTTGCAGCAAAAGTGCACCAACGCACCGGGGCCTTTTTAGATCACAAAGCGGATGAGCTGCGTGCATTGGCCAGTCAGCCCGACAATCTGGAAAGCCAGCTTAAGGCTATGGATAAAAGTATAGAGCCCTTTCGCCATGGGCTAGCGACCCAACAGATGGGACAAGGTCAGGGCATGCTCAAATGGGCCGTGCAAAACAAATACCCTGAAGCCAGCAAGACTGAAATAGATTCACATATCGCTCAAATTACCCAGTCAGCAGCTCTGGTGCAGCAATACGGTACCGATGGCCAGGCCGCTGCTCAAAAAATGTTAACTCAGGCTGAAGACATCAGCGGCATGAAGCAAAAATTAGGGGTCGCCGGAGACTATGCCCGCAATCGCTCTCAGTTTATGCGCACCGGGGCATTTGAGCTGTATTACAACAAAGATCTGGATCTGCTCAAATCGGAATACAAATCGATCGTGCAAGAGATGCAAACCACCCCCATCCAGGGCGTGCTTGATCGCGCCAGTGATCTCGAAGGTGAATTTGAGACTGCTCTGGATATCGGTCGCGTGGTGGTGGGGACCTTAACTGGCACCAGTTTGCTATTAGAAGGCATGAACCTGGCCCATCGCGTCGGCAGTCATGTCCAGAATGAAGGTCTGGTGCAGGGCGGAGTTCGTTCGCAAGCTGCTCAGGACAAAGCCCTGGACAGCCTGGCCAAAGACCTCGTTTGGGACGCTGTGACCTGGGGCGCAAGCAAAGGTTTTTCGGCTTATCAAAAACAAGCAGAGAGCAAAATCGCCAAAGAAGCCGATCAACTCTTTGGGGCCGCCCCGGCGCTTGACGATCTAATTGACGCCAAAAAAGTTTTTCTCAGCAATGCGCAGGATCAGCTGAAACGTAATCTCAACACGGCCAAAGCGGCTTATAGCGGGTTTAAAACGGCCATTCAAACCGAAGATTACTCCAAAGCATTCTCAGGCGCTTTTGTTGAGATCCTGTTTAATCAGGCCTTAAAAAGCCAGGCCGCCAATGATCGCAAGTATGCCACTATCATTGCAGAAAAACTGGTATCTCCAGCCGGTACCGCCCTGGACAATACCCTGGAGTGGATCGATGGTGAAGAAGCTCCCCTGAAAAAGACGGCCTCGGATCAATCCGCCTTACAGGGACTGACACAAGACGCCATGCGCCCGGAAGAACGAAAACTGGCCCAGGACTTTGCTGATTTTGTCAGTGCACAGATGTCTCAGCAAGCGCCGCCGGCAATTCAGACGCGCAACGATCTGGAAAAAGTGGTACAGCGCTACCTTGACTTCTTAAAATCCAGGGGCTAAAACGCAGTCCATAAACTATTGTCGCATTGGCAAAGGACGTATCAGTTCTTGAGCACGGTCAGTGAAGCCGCCAAAATCCCGTCACCTCTGACAACGCCATCGGCTCCGGGATCTACAGGCATTGGGGTATTCATTTCAGCAGGTGTGGGTTTCCAGACCTTGCCGGGGAACCAGGAACCTGTGACCCTGACATACTTCCCTATATGCTGTTGCAAAAGGGCTTCGGGTATGGCTTCTGTCGGGATCAGCGGCGTTTGATCCAGCATATAATTGTGGCCATACCAGGCTTGTGTACTCATGACATCACTGGGGTAATGTTTTAAGATCCCCTCAGCGGATTGCGTCTCTTGATTTTGCTGTAGCGTTGAGCAGGCCGTGATCAGACCGGCACAGAATAAGGGCATCAAAAATCGGGGCATCATTTGTTCTCCATCAATTGAAAAAACTCGGCATGGCTTGTGTCGTCGGTGTTGAGTGGAGTATATCCCAGATCGGCAAAGCTTTGTTGGTGTCCTGAAAAGGTGTTCCAGCTGACAAAAGTTTTTTTCGTGGCTATTGGGCTCCGGGTAGGCTTCGATCCGTTGATCCCCCAGATCTATCGCCAGATCGGTGGCTGCTTTGGCTAGTATGGCCTCAATTCTTTTGTTTTTTATAGTCTTTGCGGGTCTTCAAGCAATGAATCGTCCATTCATGCAGGAATATAAGCCAGAAATTGCACGAATTAGCCATACTTTTGTAAAATCATCGATACATAAGCAGAAATACCGAAGTGGGCGATATGTCAAAAAAGGGAGAGCACTGCCAGTTGAACGATACGCAGCAAAAGCAAGTAAACACTGTTCTCAGGCTATAATAGTTGTATTACATGAGTATGAGGACGCACAATGCCTTCTGTATTTTCAAGAATGATGGATCCCAGAACGTGGTTTGGAGATAATAAAGCGAAACCGGCGCGACGGCCACAGGGACCCCAAAGCACGCCAGGGCGCACTCAAACAAGCCGCTCTCAGCCGACGGATCAACGCGTTTCTAGCCAGGGCAAAAAAGGCAAAGCAGTAGCTGAATGCAAGATCCCGCAGTCTGAAGACACCCATATTCATCAATACAGCAACGATAAGAACGTCAAAGCCCTGTCAGAAACAGCCCGTCAACGTGAAGCCCAGGCCAATTGTGGCCCGTCAAGTGCAGCGATTGTTTTGCGTTCCATGGGGCTGAAAGCCCCCAGTTTGCATGCCCTGCGGACATCGGTTGGCGCTGTGACGGGTAACCAAAAAAGTGGGGTCTATGCGATTGACCCTGGGCAATTGATCGCCATGGTAGAGCAAGCAGCAGCCAAGCAAGGTCACAAAGTACACGGGACTTTTATCGATTTGCCTCGAGACGCCAAGGCCGCCTGGGATCAGCTCCAGGGTCGGATCTATGTTGGTATGCCGACGGTATTGTTGACGGGCAATATGTCATCACGGGGGCCAGGACACTATGTCGTGATCGATGGCGCGCGCAGCGATAAATTGCAGATCAATGATCCCCAATTTGAAGACGGTCACGATCGCCAGCACGATTTTCAAGAATTTAAAGCTGCTTTTGAACGCCGTCAAAAACTGGGCCGACCCAATCGCATCATCAGCTTTATGCCTGATCTCGCTAAAGCGGGTCGTTAGCGACTGACTCTCTGATCTTAGACAATTGCAAAATGTGGGTTTCCAGAGCGCATGAGGCATTGCAAATCACTGCGTCACTATGCGCTTGCGGTCTCCCCTGCAAGGGCTGCTATACTGCCCTTAATATATATTTTCAATAAGTGAGATTCCCCATGACCCAATACACCCTTATCGCCGCCTGTGCCTTTGGCATGGAAGCCCTTGTCAAACGTGAATTAGAAGCTATCGGCATAGCGGTTCTGGGTGGCAAAGATGGGCGTGTCTTTTTTAAAGGCGACGAAGAAGCTGTGATCAAAGCCAATTTGTGGCTGCGTACAGCCGATCGCATCGGCATTGAATTAGCTAGTTTTCCGGCCGAGAGCTTTGACGAACTCTTTGACCAAACCACCGTTTTACCCTGGTCAGAATGGCTGCCCCGCGATGCTTTTATCCACATCTCTGCTCGCTCTAATAAGTCCAAGCTGTTCTCTTTAAGAGATTGCCAGAAAATCGTTAAAAAAGCGATCATTGAATCCCTCAAAAAAAGCTATCACCAAACAGAATTTGCCGAAGACGGTGCGCGCTTTCCGATTGAGATTGCGATCGACAATGATCAAGCCAAGTTAATTTTAGATACGACGGGTCCCAGTTTGCATAAGCGGGGCTATCGCAGTGATGCCGGACTTGCTCCCCTCAAAGAAACCCTGGCTGCTGCTCTGGTCCTGCTCACCCGCTGGCGCCCAGAGCGTCAATTGGTCGACCCGATGTGTGGCTCAGGCACGATCTTGATTGAAGCTGCTCTGATCGCTAAAAACCAGGCACCGGGCTTGCACCGCAATTTTCAGGCCGAAAGCTGGCCCTGGATCGATCACCTGGTCTGGAAGAAGCTCCGTCATGAAGCCCGTCAGGAGATCCTTCCGGCTGAATTTCGCTTATTGGGATCAGACACGGACAACGGCGTGCTCAGAAAAGCCCGCGTCAATATCGAAAACGCCGGGCTGAGTGATTGTATCGCCTTGCAAAATCAACCTCTGGCTGAGTTTCGGTCACGCAAAAAATTTGGCTGTATGATTTCCAACCCGCCTTATGGCGAACGCATGAGCGATCGAATCGCTGTTAAGCAAATTTATGCTGAATTCTGCAAAGTATGGGAAGAACTGGATTCCTGGTCCTATTTTCTACTGAGCTCTGACACCCAGCTTGAAACCGAAGTCGGACGCAAAGCGAGTAAGCGCCGTAAGCTCTTTAACGGCAAAATCTCCTGTCAGTTTTATCAGTTCTTTGGTCCCTTGCCACCGCTACCCCATCACGCGGATTACGAAGGCCCTCAGATGGCTTCGGAAGCCTAAACCGTGGCCGGTACCGGGATCACGACTGAGATCGCTATCGCTGGCGTATTGGCCGTATTGTGGTAAGAATGGGGTTGATTGCCAGGGAAAGCCAGAACGTCACCTAGATTGACTTCAAAACGCTCTCCTGAGAGATAGACCTCTAGCTGGCCCTGTAATGTGGTCATGTATTCTTTGGTGCCAGGCAGATGCGGTTGCCCCCCCAGCATTGACAGGGGTGCAAATTCCATGCGATCAATTGCCAGGCCCTTGAGGGGATCTGGCAAGAGGCTGTAAACTTTGACGCGACCCTTCGAACGCAGAGTGACAGGCACGTCTTTGGCTAATATCAGCACTGAATCACTGCGTCGACGTGAAAGCAATTCTTCGATCCCCACGCCCAGCGCAGCGGCAACTTTAACCAGATTTGTTAACGAGGGATTGCCCTGTCCAGACTCCATATGGGTCAGGGTGGTACGGGGCAGATCGGCACTTTGAGCCAATTGTTGCTGGCTTAAGTTTTTCTTCTTTCTGAGATAACGCAGATTAAATGCCAGATGACTGGCTGCTTTTGAGATTTGATCCATAGACTAAGTCCCTTAATTTCCCGACCCGCTCTGAACACTTTGTCGATATATTGACATTATAGTCGATAAAAACAATATTCTGCTTTAGTCTAGAGCTATAGCCCAGGTGGCAAACTAAAGGAGAACAGAAATGAACACAAATCCATCGATTCAAAACCAGGCGAGTCAGGCCAGATTTTACCAGGCCAAAAAGGTGCTGATTACAGGAGGCAGTTCAGGTTTGGGTCAGCAACTGGCACGCCAATTGCGTGAACTCGGCGCAGAGGTGGCGATTGTTGCTCGCGGACCCGCTGCCCTGGCGCAAATGAAGCAAGCCAATCCGGGTCTGCTAACTTTCCAGGCGGATATCTCAGACAAAAATCAGATTTATCGATTGGCAGCAGCCGTGCATTCCCAATTGGGTGAGCTGGATATCTTATTCAATGTGGCCAGTTCATTGGGGCCCACTCCCCTGCGCCTCTTGATGGATACAGACTGTGAAGACTTTGAACAGGTCTTGCAAACCAATCTGATGGGGCCATTCCGTCTGACCAAAGCTTTGATCCCGTCGATGTTATTGCGACAGCAAGGCCAGGTCGTCAATATCTCGTCCGATGCAGCGATTAGCGCTTATCCTGGCTGGGGAGCTTATTCGGTTTCTAAAGCAGCACTGGATCATTTGAGCCGCATTTTTGAGGCTGAGCTGAGCGCCCAGGGGGTGCACTTTTACAGCCTTGATCCTGGCGATATGCAAACCACTATGCACTTTGCGGCTGTTCCTGATGCTGACCCAGCTGATTTAAAAGATCCGGCTGATTCGGCCCAGGCGATATTAAATTATGTTTCGCAGGCAGATTCTACGCTGCCCGTTCGGAGCCGCATATGAAAGCACTAGACTTAAAACCGATCCATAACGCCAGTCGGCGCTTACAAGCAACCCGACTGCTGGTCTTCCCACGGCCTGATGCGATCCGCCATACCACTGTGGCCCACTTCGCTGAGTTTTTAGAGTCGGGTGATCTCTTAGTTGTCAATCAATCAGCGACTTTACCGGCCAGTTTTCAGGGGACAATACGACGCACTGGCGAGCAATTGGAAATTCGTCTGGCTGCCTTCCAGGGGCCAGATGCCAGTGACTTGCGCCACTGGTACGCCATTGCCTTTGGCAGTGGCAATTGGCGTCAGCCTACCGAGCAGCGCGGATCTGCACCCAGTCTGATCGCCGGTGACTGGATACAAATCTCAGCCGATCTAAGCGCTGAGGTGCTGAGTGTAGAGTCCGAACGTATTCTGGAGATCCGCTGGCAAAGCTCAGATCTCTTAACAGCGCTCTATCAAGCGGGACAGCCGATTCAGTATGCCTACCATCAAGAGCCCCTGGCCGTCTGGGATCAACAAACGCTCTTTGCTGGCGCGCCGATTTCAGTCGAGCCCCCCAGCGCAGCATTCCCTTTTAGTTGGGAGCTGATGCTGCAGCTAAGAGCGAAAGGCGTTCAGGTTACCAGTTTGCTGCACAGTGCCGGTTTGTCGAGCACAGGGGATCCGAAGCTGGATCAGCAGCTGCCACTCCCCGAGTGGTATGAGATCCCGGCGGCAACGGTCGCGGCCATCAAAGCAACCCAGGCCCGTGGTCAAAGGATCATCGCTCTGGGCACGACGGTGCTGCGGGCACTCGAGTCTGCAGCAAGTACAGACAGTCTCAGCAGTGGACGTGGGCTGGCACAGCTTAAAATATTACCCGGCTATCGCTTTCAGGTGGTCAATGCCTTAATCTCTGGCATGCATGAACCAGACTCCAGCCATATGCTGATTCTGGATGCTTTATGTCCCTATAACTTGATCCGGCAAGGCTATATGGAAGCCAGTCAGCAGGGCTATCTGGGCCATGAATACGGCGATCTGTCTTTTTTGAACTGTCAGGCCTGTTGAATTACTGAGCACTTAAGCGCCCCCTCTTTAGGGGGCGTTTGCTTTAAAGGTATTTATGCACAGCGATTGGCATCACCATCAAAAACAAGCCCAGTAAATACAAAACGACTAAATTAGAAATCATTAAGGGCAATAGATTTAAGAGTATTCCAGCAAAAAGAGCTGAGGCACTGGCTTGTTTTTTACCATAAATAAAATAACCAATCCCTATCGTCCCCAGGATAAACGCAGCTACGATCGATGCCGGATCCATAATCTCACCTTTGTCTGCTTACTCTGAGCTAATAATAACACGCTGCTTCAGAGACGATTAAAATGGCTCTTTAGAAATTAACAGAGTTGACTGTCAAGCTGGGTTTTCCGTTAAAATGAATCCAAAGCCATGAGGAAGTCCATATGCCAGAACTAAAAGTCCCCCAGATGAATCTTCAGACCCTAAAAAATAGTCTGAGCAAAATTTTTGCCAATCCCGATCATTTGCCACTGGATTGGGATCCTGCAGCCACGACCTATGATCTCCCACGCCACAGATCAGAAGCCGAGTTTATCGACAAGCTAAGCAACGCCCTGGAAAAGATTGAAAACCAGAAAATTTGCGAGCCAACTCAGATTCGGGCTTTGCTCTCTGAATGCGGTCACCCCTATGATTATGCGCGTCTGGGCCAGCCCTACTCTACGATCTATGAGCATATAATCAAAGTTCAAACCGCTGCCAGTCAGGTGGTTTCTTTTGCTTCTCTGAGTAAACCTTTTTTAGCGATTATTGAAGCGCGAAAAAATCGCAAGCAAAAAATCGTCATTTTTGCCGAAGGCCGTCTACCGCTCTCAACGGCAAAAAAAAAGCAAGTCAAGCGACAGAACGTCGTGCTGCACGAACAAATCAGTTTGGAAGATTCGACCCGCGATCCATTAGATCAAGCGCCAGAATCAATCCGGGTCTTTGTCTGCTCGGGTGGCCTGGATAGCTGCGAGAAAGTCCTGCAACAGGGTGGATTTGATGCCGTTTGTTTTTCAGTCAAAGGGGGTGGGGTTTTATTGATTGCTAATACTGAGAAAATCAATCCTGGGGCGATTCAGGTGATTCGCAAACGCACCACAGCAGCTTTACTGGCAATAGATAGCCAGCGAGAAATTCTTCAGCTCTTAGGGTTAGACTCTGACAGCGATGATTTGGCGCCACAGCATACTCTGGAGGCTGCTTGTAATCAAGCATTAAGCACTCTTTTTGAAAACATTTCAGCAGACGATATTCTTTATTTTTGTACCGGCTTGGCCGCAGAATCCGCTGTGTTTACGGCTGCTGCGCAATGCATGCAGGCCGTCACGACTCAAACGGATCCGATCCCCTTCTTTTATGCTCAAAATGGCTATGGTGGCACTGGGCAATTGATCGCTGAAATCTTGACCAAAGATCGGGTGATTGCACCTTACCCTTTGACCGTATTGGGTCTGAATAACGCCGGACAGCCCATGACTTTGATATCAAATTTTTTAGAACATCTCACTGATCTGGCTGGGCCTGCCCTGCTCTTTTTAGAAACGCCGACGAATCCTGAGTTGCAAATGCATAATTTTAAACAGCTCAGAGCCGGGCTTGAAGCCTACCAGGCGCAAACGGGGATTCAAATCCCGGTGATTGTAGATACCACAATGGCACCTCTTTACCCTTTGTTTAGCCAGAGCTTTGCCCAGGATTGGCCTTTTGTGATTGTCAAAAGTGGTTCTAAATATTTCACCAAAGGCAAAGCGACATTGGGCGTTGCTTTTTGTGGCCATCACCCCATGTCTCAGGCAATATTAGAAACCGCTCGTGACCTGGGTTCAGATGCAGACTCTTTTGCCAAAGCCTCTCAGTTAAACCATTTATACACTGGCTTGCAAGATCTGGCCCCGCGCATGGCAGCTATCTCGCTTAATACCAGCATTATTGCTTCGCATTTACACTATGAGTTGCAGCAGCGTCAGCTGGATCTGACCTGCTATACGATGAATGATAAACAGATTGAAGCAGGACTGGCGACAGGGATATTATCATTTTACTTGCCGCCCGCGCCCACCGCTGAGGGTGTCGATTTGGTCGATGAATTTGTTGATTTTATGCTGGCGGCCTTGCCGGATCAGGTGCGCAATCGGGTCTCTTATGGTCAATCCAGCGGCGGTGATCTAGACTTTGTTTATATCATCAATCCCCAGGAATCCACCCAGGGCTCCCTCTCGGATGCTGTCAAAGAAGCCCAGAAAAAGGACAATGTGCAGATCTGCCGGATCTCAGTACCCGAAAAAATGGACCTACTGAGTTTTAAAGCGGCTTTGAGTCAGTTTATCAACCAGAAATATGGCCATTAGCTTGAAGCCGACTCATAGGCCCGTAAGCCCCGGCGCCAGCCCCAGGCAATCAAACCGCAGCAAACGACAATCGCCAGCAGCATCTTGACTAGACCCTGCCATTGGCTGGGATCTTTCAGAAAATTCACCGGTGCACTGCCGATCAAAATCACCGGGATGAAAAAGGTAAATAGCTGCCGGGCAAAGGTCTGATAAACCAGATCGGGCCAGCGAGAAACCTGTTGCAATTGCATGCGCAGAAAATTGACTCCCATTGATTCAACGGTGTAAAACATCGAGAGGCTCATTAAGATCTCGACGACGACCATCAATATCAAGCCGAGCAATACCAGGATTGGCAACAGCAGCCACTGCCACCATTGCAAGTGGAGCTGGAGACCAAAATAAAGCAAATAACCCCAGGGGAAAAGGCCATTCAGCAAGGTCCCGGGGCGGACGCTGCGAAAAAAGACCACGAAGAGCGAATTGGCGGGCTTGAGCAAAATAAAATCGAGTTGGCCGGTACGCACATCGTCGGCAAAACGCCAAAAATTCTCGCTCACAAAGGTCATATGTAGATGCTGCACCGCCAGCATAAAGGCCATAAAGAATAAGAAATCAGGCCGGGTCCAGCTCCCGATTTTATCTAAGTGCATAAACAAAAACTCAACGGTGCCGATCACGCTCAGATAGAACAATAAATCCATCACGATCAATAAGATAAAATGCAGGCGATAAGACATCGCTTCTGCAAAACAATTTTTGACAAATAAACTGTAAATCCCCAGATGTTGCCGCAGACTCCTGGCCAATCCATGTACGGGTTTCATATGCCTGCCGCCGTATAATTTGAGATCCCTTTGCGCCAGAGCCAGCGTCCCAAATAC